>JANNHO010000194.1:0-20165 GCA_031404435.1 Acidimicrobiaceae bacterium
TGCCGCGACGTGTGGGGTTGATCCCCACGAGCGTGACCCCGGCGAGTGCTGCGCCACCGGCCAGGAACAGGTACTCGGGCCCGTTGTCGAGCAGCACACCGACATGGCGCGCAGCGTCACCCGACGATGATGTCGCAACCAGGTCGTCGAGCCGGTCGTTGAGCAGGTCGTCGAGCAGTGCGGCGCGGACCGCCGACTCGCGCACCACCTGATCCCACGTCCACTTCTGTTCGCCGAACACGTAGCCGGGGTGCTCGTCGCCAAGCCGCTCACGCAGCAAAGAGGCGACCGTGAGCGTTTCCGCCATCGCTACTTCACGACGACGGGGTTGACCGGAGCGCCCGCGCCGTTCATCACGGGCTCTGGCGACGCCGACAGGAGAAAGCTGTACCGGCCGTCGTCGGCGCAGTCGGCCGCGAGGGCTTCCATGTCCCAGTTCTGGCCCTGGGTGAGTCCCATGTCGACGAGGTGCAGGAAGTGCACCGGCAAGAACGCGTCGTCGCGTTCGCATGGGAACACCTCGAAGATCAGGTTGTCGATGGCAACTGCGGCAACCTGGCGACGATGGAACCACTCGACCGTCGCCAGGCTCGGTCCCGGCGCGCCGATCGCGTACTGCATCCGGTCGCCGCCGAGGAACGTGCGGATGTGGCCGGTGCGTAACAGGATCACGTCGCCCGGCTCAAGCACGACCCGCGCCAACTCCACGGCGGCATCAAGATCGTCTGTCGTCAACGCATGGCCTCCTGAGAGCTGATCGACGCCGTGGACGCGGGCCACGTCGAGCAGCACGCCGCGCGACACCAAGGTGCGCACGTTGTGGATGCCGCAACGTGCCGCGCCGCGCTCGGTGATCTCGCTGTCGGGAAAGCCATTGTACATGGTGCCGTTGTAGGAGGCATGGGCAAGGCCGTCCCAGTGGGTGCACGCCTGTGTCCCCATGTCGATTCGGTCGTCGTGCCACATGCGGTCCTCGCCCGGCTCGCCGGTCAGCGGGAAGCTGAACGGATGCAGCTGCGGATTGATCCGCCCGGGCACGAAGCCCATTTGCGGCCCGTCGCCCGACAGCGGCAACGCGAGGCTGAACGCCGCGCCGGTCGTGGCACAGGCGACGCCGCGCCGACGGGCCGCGTCGTCGATGAAGTTGAGCGTGCCGAGCTCGTCGTCGGGTCCCCATCGTCCCCAGTTGCGAACCCTCGCGGCCAACTCCAACACGTCGGGCGGAAACCCCATCTCCGCAAGGTACCACCTATGATCTGACGAGTCGTCAGATCGTGGAGGTGCGGGTTGATGGGTGCTCTCAGCGGCAAGGTCGCAATCGTCACCGGTGCCGGGCAAGGCGTCGGCAGGTGCCACGCCGAATGCCTCGCGGTCGAGGGTGCGAGCGTGGTGGTCAACGACCTCACCGAGCGCGCCGACGAGGTGGCCGAAGCGATCATCGCCGCCGGCGGGCACGCTGTTGCGCACCGTGGCAGTGTGAGCGAGTGGGCGAAAGCTGAGGAATTGGTCGCCACCGCGATCGACCGATTCGGCGATCTGCACGTGCTCGTCAACAACGCCGGCTTCATTCGCGACGCAATGAGCTTCGCGATGACCGAGACGCAGTTCGATGACGTGGTCGACGTCCACCTGAAAGGCCACTTCGCCCCGTCGCACTTTGCGGCTGCGTACTGGCGAGCGAAAGCCAAAGCCGCCGGTGAAGGAGCCCCGCTGGTGCCCCGACGAATCATCAACACCACGAGCGAGAGCGGGCTGTTCGGCGGTCCGGGGCAGAGCAACTACGGGTCGGCCAAGGGTGGCATCGTCAGCCTCACGCTGATCCAGGCCCGCGAGCTCGGCCGTCTCGGAGTGACGGTCAATTGCATCGCCCCGCGAGCGCGCACCCCGATGACCGAGGTGAACCCGAAGTTCGCCCGACCTGCTGACGGGTTCGACAAGTACGATCCTGCGAACGTCAGCCCGGTCGTCGCGTGGCTGGCGAGCGATGCCGCTGGCGATGTCAGCGGCCAGGTGTTCATCGTCCTCGGTGACCAGATCCACCGCATGCAACCGGCAACGATTGCGGCCACGGTCACCGCCGGCGATCAACGCTGGACGGTCGACGCCATCACTGACCGCCGCGCCGAACTGTTCGGCGACGCTGAAAGCGCAGTCCCCGCCTGGGGTGGCCCGCCGATGTGAAGTCGCACTCGTTCTGGTCACGCAATCCCGGCGCTGAGCCGGATTCACGTGACCAGAACGACTTCACAACGGAATTCCGCTGAGGGTCTGGAACAGGATCGCGGTGAGCGTTTCGCGCTGGGCGGCCTTCGATGGGCCGCGGCGGCGGAGCTCGGTCTGGTACGTGAACAGCCGGTCGAGCATGGCCATCATTGCGGCCGCTGCGGCGAAGGGGTTGAGCGCGGCGGAAACCCGCCCGGCGGCCTGCCCCGCAGTGATCATGTCGGCCATGCGCCGCAGCAGCAGCAGGTTGGCGCGGCTACGCACCGACCGGAAATCGGCGTCGCCGCCGTCGGCTTTGAGGTTGCGCACGATGAGCACCGCGTAATGGTCGTTCCAGTACTCGCCGTATGCCTCGACGAAGGCGCGAGCGCGTTGTACATCCTCAGCGGTGGACCACGGTGGCGCCAGGAATTCGACGAGTGGTTCCTCATCGTCGATCGCCGTTTCCGACAGCGCCAAGATTGCCGCGTCGAGGTCGGAGAAGTACTGGTAAAAGGTGGCCGGCGCGGCCCCAGCCTCACGGGTGATGTCGACCACCTTGAGGTCGAGCACACCGTCGCGGCGGAGCAGTTCCATCGTCGCGTCCAGCAATCGTTGGCGGGTAGCCGTCGCCCGCTCGCCGATGACTCGACCGTCAGTTGCCAGTACCTCGTCAGCCACCGGACCACGCTACCAATGCCGCGACCACGGTGATCATGCTCCGTACACGGGTGCTGGGGGAGGCGATTCGCGAACGAGATCGGCTACAACCGAGCCGATCTCGGCCGGGTCGTACGCAGCACCCTTGTCGAACACCGCACCGTGTTGCCAGCCGTCGGCGATGCTCAGTTGTCCGCCGGCGATCTCGAACATTCGGCCAGTCACATCGCACGACGCGGAGCCGAGCCACACCACCAGCGGTGACACGTTGGCCGGATCCATTGCGTCGAAACCGGTCTCGGGGGCGCGCATCATCTCGGCGAACGCCTCCTCGGTCATCCGGCTGCGCGCCGACGGGGCGATGCCGTTGACGGCAATCCCGTAGCGACCGAGTTCGGCCGCGGCAACGATTGTAAACGCGGCGATTCCGGCCTTGGCTGCCGAGTAGTTGGCCTGCGACACGCTGCCGAACAGCCCGGCACCCGACGATGTGGTGACGATCCGGGCCTCGACCGGCGTGCCCGCCTTCGACATCGCCCGCCAGTGATCGGTGGCGTGGCGCACCGGGCAGAACATGCCGCGCAGGTGCACACGCGCCACAGCATCCCACTCGTCGATCGACATGTTCACGAGCATCCGGTCGCGCACGATCCCGGCGTTGCACACCAACGTGTCGAGCCCGCCGAAGGTGTCGATCGCCTGGGCGATCATCCGCCCGGCGCCGTCCCAGTCGCTCACATCGTCCGCGTTCACCACGGCCCGGCCGCCCGTTGCGGTGATCTCCGCAACCACCTCGGCAGCGGGGCTCTCGTCGCGGCCGTCGCCGCCGAGCGATGCGCCCACGTCGTTGACTAGTACGGCCGCGCCGTGCGCGGCGAAGGCGAGCGCGTGCGCCCGGCCGAGCCCGCGCCCGGCGCCGGTCACCACCACCACACGGTTGTCACCGATGCCCCTCTGGTGGCTCCTCAGCACGTGATGCCGCCATCGATGGCGACGATCGAGCCGGTCATGTAGCGGGCCTCCGGCGAGGCAATGAACGCGAACAGTGCAGCGATCTCCTCGGGCTCGGCCATCTCCATCGGGCTGCTCACCTTGCCCAGCGCACGCAGATCGGCGCCCTCGGGGAAGGTGGAGAACGAGTGGATGATGTTGGTGTTCGTCCCGCCCGGTGCGACGGCGTTGACGCGGATGTTCATGCGTTGGTACTCCGTCGCCAGTGCCTTGGTCAGCATCACCACCCCGCCCTTGCTGGCGCAGTACGCGGCACTCCACGGTTGGCCCATCAGCCCGGCTGTCGACGCGGTGTTGACGATCGATCCGCCACCGGCGGCGAGCAGGTGCGGCAGCGCGTAGCGGATGATGTGGAACGTGCCGTTGAGGTTGACCCCGACGATGCGGTCGAAGTCGTCAGGGGTCTCTTCGTGGCTGTGACGGAAGTGGCCGATGCCGGCGATGTTGCACACCACGTCGAGCCCGCCCAACTCGGCAGCTGCCGCATCGACGGCGCGGGCAACCGCGTCACCGTCGGACACATCGCACTCATAGGCGAGTGCGGCGTCACCGATGGCCGCGGCCGTCTCGTCGTGGCCGCGCACATCGAGGCAAGCGACCCGCGCTCCCTCGGCCGCAAAGCGTTGCGCAGTGGCCCGACCGATGCCGGAGCCGGTCCCGGTGACGAGCACGCGTGAGCCAACGAATCTGTTCACGTGGATTCTCCAAACTGGACCCGCAGGTCCTTCTTCAACACTTTCCCGGTGGGATTGCGCGGCAGCGTGTCGACGAACTCGAGTTGTTCGGGCAGCTTGTGCTTCGACAGGTTCGCACGCAGCAGATGATCGGTCATCTCCGCAAACGTGATCTCCTCGTCGCCGGCCGGAACCACGACGGCGCATGTCCGTTCCCCGCTCGAGCCATCGGCCAGCCCGATCACGGCGACATCGGCGATCGCGGGGTGCCCGTGGAGCAGGTCTTCGATCTCTTTGGGGGAGATGTTCTCGCCCTTACGGATGATGATGTCCTTCAACCGCCCGGTGATCGAGACGAACCCGTTGGTGTCGATCACGCCGAGGTCGCCGGTGCGCAGCCAGCCGTCGTCGTCGAATGCGGCGGCGTCGAGAGCAGAATCGAGGTAGCCGAGGAAAACCTGCGGCCCCTTCACCAGCAGTTCGCCTTCCTCGCCGGGAGCGCACTCGCGGCCGTCGAGCACCACCCGCAACGTCACGCCAGGGCATGGGCGGCCGTCGGTGTTGGCCTTGAGGTCGTCGGGATCATCGACGTGCACCATCGTGTTGATCGGGCTTTCGGTGAGGCCCCACCCGCCGATCAGCGGCGCACCGAAGGCCTCGATCATCTCGGCGTGCAGGGTGACCGGCTTTGGTGATCCGCCGCCATTGAAGATCCGCACGTCGGGCAGCAGCCGTTCGCTGGCGGGCATCCGTCGCTGCGCAGCCAGGTACGCCATCCAGAACACCGTGCCCGCGCCGGCGCAGGTGCAGCCGTGATCGCTCAGCCATCGCGGTGTGTCGGTGGGGCTGAACGTCTCGACCATCAACAGTGCAACCCCGGTCTGGAGTGAGTTGAACAGCCACACCATCCCGCCGACGTGAGTGACCGGGAACACAACCGCAGCCCGGTCGTCGGCGGTCACCTGCATCGACCATTGCATGCCGTCGTTGGCAGCCGACATCGAATGATCGGTGTGCTTGGCGCCTTTCGGGTCGGCGGTGGTTCCCGACGAGTAGAACAGCCAGCGCATCTCGTCGAGGGCAGGCCGGTATGGCGTCAGCGCAGCCGGGTCGCCGTCGGGGAGGTCGGGATCGACCACGATGACGTGCACCGCTCCATCGAGATCGCAACTCACCTCGCTGCTCACCGCGGCTGCCATCGCCGGATAGTCGAAGCCGCGGAACGTGCCGGGGACGATCAGCGTGGTGCAGCCGCTCTGGCGGGCGATGAAGCTCACCTCGCGCTGGCGGTAGATCGGCAGGATCGGGTTCTGCACGGCACCGAGCCGCGACAACGCCCCGGCGGCCACCAACGCCTCGAAACGCGAGGGAAGGATCCACGACACGTTCGACCCCTCGTGCACGCCGGCCGCGGCGAACCCGGCTGCGGATCGCAGGCACCACTGGTAGTACTGCTCGAAGGTCATCGAGCGCTCGGCCTCGTCGATCGCCATCACTGCGTCCGGGGTCAGCGCAGCGCGTCGCTCGATCAATTGCCACAGCGTGAGGACACACGTGTCGATTTCAGCTGCCCCAGTTTCAGGCATCAGAACGTGAGCACGCCGCGGGCAACGGCGCCGGCTTCGAGTTCGTGGACCGCGTCGGCCCAGTCCTCGATCGGGTGTGAGGCGGTGACCAGTTCGTCGAGGAGGATGTCGCCGCGCCGGTACATCTCGATGATCCGCGGGATGTCGCGATGCGGCGAGATGCTGCCGTAGCGGCAGCCGATGATTCCCCGGTCGACCTGGGTGAGGCGGCCGTACAACCCGTGGAACTCTGCGGTTTGCGACGACACCCCGATGACCACGACGGTGCCCTCCCAGTCGAGGCACTCCAGCGCGTTGAACGTGACTTCGGGTCGCGCGACGCAATCGAAGGCCCAGTTCACACCGCCCGAGTTGAACGGCCCGCGGGCAGCCGCTGCACTGGCCGGGCACAACGCGCCCACCGCGGCAACCAGGTCGTCGCGGCGCCCGTCGAGGAAATGCGTCGCCCCAAAGGTGCGCGCCAGTGACTCCTTGTCGGTCACGGTGTCGACGGCGATGATCGTGGTGGCGCCCTGCACCTTGAGCGCCTGGATCACGTTGAGACCGACGCCGCCCACTCCGAAGACCACAGCCGACTGGCCGCGGCGGACGTTGGCCCGGTTGAACACCGCACCCATCCCGGTGACGACACCGCAGCCGACGATGGCCGCCGAGGTGAGCGGTACATCGTGGGGGATCTTCACGCACTGCACGTCGCGCACCACGGTGCGCTCGGCGAACGCGCTGGTGGCCGCAAAGTTGTAGATCGGCTCACCATCGAGGGTGAACGGCTGGCTCCAGTTGGCGAGCGTGGCCCGGCACGCAGTGGGGCGGCCGTCGGCGCAGAACTCGCACGTACCGCACGCCGTGAGCGTGGCGATGACCACATGGTCGCCGGGTGCCACCAGCGTCACTGCGGACCCGACCTCGGCGACCACGCCGGCACCCTCGTGGCCGCACACCCCCGGTGACGGCACGGGGTAGAGGCCGCCCATGTACGACAGGTCGCTGTGGCACAAGCCCGCAGCCTTGATCTCGACGATCACATCGCGCGGGCCAGGCGCGCGCAGCTCGAGACCGGTAACGAGCTTGGTCTCGGTGCCGTCGTAGACGATGCCGCGCATGGTGTCCCCCTTGAGTTCCTGTCTCGGTTGCTGTCTCGGTTTGTTCAGCGCAGGTGGTCGAGCGACAGCATTTCGATCGCGTTGCCGCGCAGCACCTTGTACACGATGTCGTCGGGCAATCCCGCAGTTTGCTGCTCGGCGATCTTCAGGCTGTGCGGCCAGGTGGAGTCGCTGTGCGGGTAGTCAGTCTCGTAGGTGACGTTGTCGATGCCGATCTCGCTGATCGAGCGGACCCCATGTGGGTCGTCGAAAAAGCAGCCGTAGACGTGGTCGCGGAACAGTTCCGACGGCGGTTGCAGCACCTTGTCGGCGATGCCGCCCCAACCGCGGTTCTCGGTCCACACGGTGTCGGCTCGTTCGAGGATGTACGGGATCCAACCGATCTGGCCTTCGCTGTAGGCGATTTTCAGATCGGTGAACGTGTTGAACAACCCGCTCATCAACCAGTCGACCATCGAGAAGCAGCAGTTCGCGAACGTCAGCGTGGAACCCACTGCCGGCGGAGCATCGGCGGACGTGGACGGCATCTTCGATCCCGAGCCGATGTGCATGTTGATGGTGACCTTGGCCTCGTTGCACGCCTCGAACAGCGGAAGCCAGTACCCGTCGGCGTCGTGGATGCTGGGGAGGCCGAGGTTGGGTGGGATCTCGCTGAAACACATCGCATGCACACCGCGCTCGGCATTGCGGCGCACCTCGGCCGCGGCGAGCACCGGGTCCCACAGCGGCACGATGATCAGCGGGATCAGCCGCCCGCCCGACGGCCCGCACCACTCGTCGACCATCCAGTCGTTGTACGCCTGCACGCACAGCAGGGCGAGATCCTTGTCGGCTGCTTCGGTGAACGTTTGCCCGCAGAAGCGGGGCATCGTCGGGAAGCACAGCGACGCCTCGACGTGGTTGATGTCCATGTCGCTGAGGCGGTCGGGAACCAGGAACGATCCGGGGCGCATGTCGTCGTACGTGATGCCCTTCAACGTGATGTCCTCACGGGCGAAGCCGACGGCGGAGTCGAGGCGCAGCAGCGGTCGGCGGAGATCCTCGTAGAACCACCAGTCGACCGGATCACCGGGATCACCGGGGTCGCCGGGCACGGCGGTGAACTTGCCGCCGATGAACTCGATCGCTTTCACCGGGGCGCGGACGATGCGCGGCCCCACGTTGCGGTACTTCGCAGGGAGCCGATCGGACCACACTGTTGCCGGTTCGAGCACGTGATCATCGACCGAGATGATCTTGGGCAGATCTCGCATCGGTCAAGGATACGCTGATTTCTGACGGTGTGTCAGATTCTGCGGTCCTCGGTTCCGGCCCGGCACTGAGCCCGTGCGAACTTTGTCGGTCTCGACAGGTTGAGCGTGTCCGAAGCGACAAAGTTTGCCGGTCGGCGGTCGGCGATCGGCGATCGGCGCGGCGGCCGGCGTCGCTCTCGCTCGGCATTCGGCTGGCGGGGGGTGCCGGGCTAGCGTCAGGTGCATGCCTGAAGCCTTTATCGTTGACGCAGTTCGTACCCCTGTTGGCAAGCGCGGCGGGTCGCTGTCCACCATCCATCCCGCCGATCTTGGCGCGCACAGCATCCAGGCGCTGATGGAACGCACCGGGGTCGACCCGGCAGCGATCGACGATGTCATCTTCGGCAACGTCGATTCCGTGGGCCCGCAGTCGGGGTGCATCGCCCGCACGTGCTGGCTCGCCGCCGGTCTGCCCGAACACGTGCCAGGCACCACGATCGACCGGCAGTGCGGCTCGGCCCAGCAGTCGGTGCACTTCGCGGCGCAGGCGGTGATGAGCGGCACGATGGATCTGGTGGTCGCCGGGGGAGTGCAGAACATGAGCATGGTCCCGATCTCGTCCTCGATGACCGCCGGTGTTGCACTCGGCTTCGACGACCCGTTCAGCGGATCGCCCGGATGGACCACCCGCTATGGGACGGGCGAGGTCAGCCAGTTCGTCGGTGCGCAGATGATGGCCGACAAGTGGAACCTGTCGCGCGAGGAGATGGAGGACTTCGCCGTCGAGTCACACAACCGTGCGTTGCGGGCACGGGCCGAGGGCCGTTTCGACGCCGAGATCGCGCCGCTCAACGGGCTCACCTTCGACGAAGGCCCGCGCGAACCCAACATCGACAAGATCCGCTCGCTCAACGTGCTCACCCCCGGCGGCAGCTTGACGGCCGCGCTGGCCAGTCAGATCTCCGACGGTTCAGCGGCGTTGCTTGTTGCCGGCGAGCAGGCGGTGAAGGATCACGGGCTCACGCCGCGGGCGCGCATTCATCACATCAGCGTGCTCGCCGACGATCCGATCATGATGCTGTCGGCTCCGATCGCAGCGACGCGGCGGGCGCTTGCGAAGGCGGGGATGACCATCGATGACATCGATCTGGTCGAGATCAACGAGGCCTTCGCGCCGGTGGTGATGGCCTGGATGCGCGAACTCGGCGCCTCCCACGACAAGGTCAACGTCAACGGCGGCGCGATCGCACTCGGCCATCCCCTCGGCGCCACCGGAGCGCGACTGATGACCACCCTGCTACACGAGCTCGAGCGCACCGGCGGCCGCTACGGCCTGCAGACCATGTGCGAAGGCGGAGGCCAAGCCAACGTCACCATTCTCGAACGCCTGTAGCACAGCTACTGCGAATCGCAGGGTTACTCGAACTTGGCTCCCCATTCACGAAGAAAGTCGGTGAACCTCGCGGGAGCGTCGGGGGCCATCTCGCCCGGGTCGTAACGCGCCGAGTGCAGCGTCGCGGTGTACGCGAACGCACCCTTGCGTTCGTAGCGGTGCCAGTCGATCGGTGAGCCGCGGTCGATGCCGACGTCGATGCCGCTGAACGGGGCGATCGGCCACATCATCGTGCAGTCGATCGGTCCGCCGGACGGTCCGCCGTCGATCATCACGCTCATGCTCCACCGTCCGCCGCCCGGCGCGGCGACACGGACGAGAACCGTGTGTCGTCCGGCGGACAACGCTCCGGCGTCGTGCGTGGCGGTGGTGCCGTGGCCGTCGTTGTGCACGAACACGAGCCGGTCGCCGCGCACCTCGACCGAGTAGCCGCCGCCTTGATCGCCGTGGGCGACGAGTACGCCCTCGGCCTCCGACGCGTGGGTGACGTCGATGGTAATCGTGAACGTCCGCTGCCAGGTGAGCGAACCGCTGCGGATCCGCTCCAGCGTCGGCGTGCCCGGCCAGATCGTGACGGGTTCGTGGAACACGTCGTCGTCGGGCGGGCGTACCACCCATCGCCAACCCGAGCCTTCGTCGACGGGATACACGTTGTTGCCGACCGCCGCCTCATGCCACCCCTGTGACAGCGCAGCGACCCGGTCGGGCTGCTCGGCGGCCACGTTGCGGGTTTCAGTCGGGTCGGCGGCGAGGTGGTACAGCTCCCATTCGTGATCACCAAACGGTGTGCGCGGCACGCGGTTCGAGACCACCTCCCACCCGTCACGGTAGAACCCGCGGTGTCCCTCGTTCTCGTAGTACTGCTCGGTGCGGACCTCATCATGGGCTGCGTCGCGCAGCACCGGAACGAGCGAGCCCCCATCCATTGCCCGCAGCGCAAACCCGTGATGCTCGGCCGGCGGGGTGAGCCCGGCGAGGTCGAGCACGGTCGGGAGGATGTCGACGCAGTGCCCGTAGTGGGTGCGGATCTCGCCCGCGTGTTCGGCAAGCCCGGCGGGCCACGAGATGATGCACGGCACCTGGATCCCGCCCGCATGTGTGTGACGTTTGTACAGCCTGAACGGCGTGTTGCCGGCCATCGCCCAGCCACGCGGGTAGTGGCTCATCGTCTGCGCCGAGCCGATCAGATCGAGGCGTTCGGCATCACGGGCCACAGTGTCGGGGGCACCGGCGAGGTGGGCGAAGTAGTTGGTGGTACCGGTCGCCTCGCCCTCGCGGCTGGCCCCGTTGTCGGACAGGTACACGACGATCGTGTTGTCCCACTGCCCGGTTTCTTCGAGCGCCGTTCGCAAGCGGCCCATGCTCTGGTCGATCTCGTCGACCATCGCCGCGTACACCGCCATGTAGCGGGCATACACCAGCCGCTCGGCGTCGGACAGATCGTCCCATGCCCGCACCCCGTCGACCTCTCCGGGTTCCCGGGTGGGCAACACGGTGTCGGCGGCGATGATGCCGAGTTCGATCTGACGCTCGAAGCGACGGCGGCGAATCTCGTCCCAACCAACCTTGTAGGTGTCGCGGTAGCGGTCGATGTCTGCGGCCTTGGCGAGCAGTGGCGCGTGCGCGGCCGGGTGCGCCACGTACAGCAGGAACGGCTGACCGGGCCGGCTGGCGTGACGTTCGCGCAGCATCGTGATCGCCCGGTCGGTGAGGTCGTCGGTGAGGAAGTAGTCGTCGGGATAGCGGTCGGTGATGATGGCGCGGTTGTCCTCGATCAACCGGTGTGGCTGATGCAGATTCGTGAACGCTTCGAGGATGCCGTAGAAGCGGTCGAAGCCGCGCTGCACCGGCCAGGCGTCGTACGGGCCGCCGGCCGACATCGCCGAATCGCGGCAGAGGTGCCACTTGCCGACCATCATCGTTGCGTAGCCGTGACCGCGCAGGATCTCGGCTGCGGTAACCACGTCGTTGCCGAGCTCGGCCCGGTAGCCGGGGAAGCCCGGATCGTCCTGGGCGATGTGGCCCATGCCTGCCGCGTGACAGTTCACCCCGGTCAGCAGGCTGGCCCGGGTGGGTGAACACATCGGGTTGACATGGAAGTTGGAAAATCGCACCCCCTCGGCGGCGAGGCGGTCGAGATGCGGGGTGTTGATCTCTGCGCCGAAGCAGCCGATGTCGGCAAACCCGACGTCGTCGGCGAGCACGAAGATGATGTTCGGCGCGCCATCCGGCGCTACGGGTCGGCTCAGCCAATCCGGCTCGGACCCCGCCATCGTCCGGCCGATGCGTCCGGCAAATGGTTGCTGCTCAGGCACCTGAGCGACCTGCGAACAACTCGACGAACGCTGCGTCTTCGCCGCGGCGCGCCTGACGCGACCGGTCGCCACGGGCTGCGAGCAGCAAACGCTTCGCCGTCTGCACTGCCCACGGTGATTGCTGCGCGTTCTGGTGTGCCAACGCAAGCGTGTTGGCGAGCACCCGGTCCTGCGGCAGGACGCGCAGAGCAAGTCCGAGCGTCACCGCTTCGGTGCCGGCGATCCAACGCGAAGTGAACAGCAGTTCGGCTGCGTTCTGCCAGCCGATCGCATCGGGCAACAGCGCGCTCGACCCGGCCTCGGGCGGTACGCCCATCTCGCTGAACGGCAACCGCAGCCGCGCCTCGTCGGCGACGATCACGATGTCGCAGTGCAGCAGCATCGTCATCCCGATGCCCACAGCGTCGCCGTTCACGGCGGCGAGCAAGGGCTTCGGGAACGTCTCGAGTTGTTCCAGCAAGCGCGGGAACCCGTCGCTGCTCTTGCCGCCGCTGCCGCCGGATGCAAGTTCGGCCAGTTCCTGCAGGTCTTGACCGGCGCAGAACGCGCTGCCGGTGCCGGTGACCACCACAACGTGCACGGCCGTATCAGACGCTGCATCGGCAAGGGCGTCGGCCAGCGCGTGGTAGTGCTGCTGATTGAACGCGTTGCGGCGCTCGATCCGGTTGATCGTGCATACCCGGACGTGCGTTTCATCGACGACCTCAATCACGATGGCGGACACTACCGGCCGGTCGCGACCCCGCGGACCTGGTTGGCAATGCGTTGATGATGGAGAACCAGGACCTTCCGCGATATCGAGCCGTGAACAGATTTCCGAGGCGTGCCAGGCGCTCTCTCATGGAGTGGGCACCCGTTGAACTCGACCGGCCATCGGAGGTGCTTACCGTTGGCCCGTGCGGTGATGCACGCGACCGCTGGCTCGCGTTTCCGGGAGGTTTTGGTATCTGGGCCTGGGTGCGTCGTGATCGAAGTGAGTTCACGTTCACAGACGGCAGAGGCTCGGGTCGGAGTCGACCAGCCTGCACGTGACAGAACGGCCGGTCACGAGCCGACCTGTGCACGAGCGTACGCTGGCGCGTATGGACGATCTCGGGTACCAGCCGTTCGATTGCGACAACCACTTCTACGAGGCGCTCGACGCGTTCACCCGGCACCTCGACCCCAAGCTCGGGCCCACCTGCGTGCAGTGGTGCGAGATCGACGGTCGGCGCTATCACGTGGTCGGTGGCGTGGTCAGCCGTGCGGTCACCAACCCGACCTTCGATCCGATTGCACCGGCCGGGTCGATGCACGACTACTTCCGTGGTAACCCTGACGGCAAGCATCCGCTGCAGTTCCTCACCACGCGTGAACCGATCCGCCCCGAGTACCGCAACCGTGATGCCCGGCTCGCGGCAATGGACGACCAGGGCCTGTCGTCGATCTGGCTGTTCCCGACGCTCGGAATGCTGTATGAGGAACTGCTGCGCAACGACCCGTCGGCGGTGTGCGCCACGTTCACGGCGTTCAACCGCTGGCTGGCCGAGGACTGGGGCTTCGCCTATCTCGACCGGATCTTTGCCGCGCCATACCTGTCGCTGGCCGATGTCGACTGGGCGTGCGCCGAACTGGAGTGGGCCCTCGCCGCAGGCGCCCGGGTAGTTGTCATGCGCCCCGCCGCACCGCACACCCTGACGGGGCAGCGGTCCCCGTTCGATGCCTCGTTCGAACCGTTCTGGGCGCGCGTCAACGAGGCCGGGATCGTGGTGGTCGTGCACGCCGGTGACAGCGGCTACTCGTCCAACGGATATGCGCAGGATTCGTTCTCGGCGCGGTTCTCGGGTGCGTGGAAACCATCGATCAAGAACTTTGCGATCGAACGGGCCGCGGCCGATTTCGTGATCTCCTCGGTGTTCGACAAGCTGTTCGACCGGTTTCCGAACCTGCGCATGGCATCGGTCGAGAACGGATCCGACTACCTCGCCGAGACGATGCACAAGCTCAACTCGACCCATCACAAGATGCCCGGATACTTCACCGAGCATCCGGTCGAGACGCTCAAGCGGCACTGGTGGATCAACCCGTTCTGGGAAGACGATGTCTCCCAGATCGCCGAGCTGATGGGCGTCGACCGGGTGATCTTCGGCAGCGATTGGCCGCACATCGAAGGCATGCCCCGCCCGCTCGACTATGTCAGCGAACTGAAGCGGTTCGACGACATCGAGCGGCGCAAGATTCTGCTCGACAACACCAACGCGCTGACCTCCTCACGCCCCTGACCGATGATCTGACGACCCGTCAGAAACCACTACCGTCGGCGCATGTACTCGATCGCGACCGGCACCCGGATCTTCGGCGTTCAGCTCCCCATTCAGGCCCAGAGCACGTTCTTCGTCGGCGACTGGGAGCGTTCCGCCGGTCCGGCTGAGATGGCCCGCATCGCCAAGGTGTGCGACGACGCCGGCTACGGCTACATAGGGGTGTGCGATCACGTCTCGCTGCCCGAGTCGGTGGTCGGGGGGATGGGGACGCACTGGGTCGACCCGGTTTCCACGTTGGCCTGGTTGGCTGCGCACACCACGCGGGTGATGCTGCTGACGCACGTGTACGTGTTGCCGTACCGGCACCCGCTGATGGCTGCCAAGCAGTTCGCCACGATCGATCACCTGTCCGGCGGGCGGATGATCTGCGGTATCGGCGCGGGTCATGTACAGGCCGAGTTCGACCATCTCGGTGTCGATTTCCACCGGCGCGGCCGCTCGGTCGACGAGTCGATCCCGGTGTTGATCGAGGCGCTCGCGAATGAGTTCGTCGACAGCTTCGGCGCCCGGCCGCGACCGGTGCAGCAACCACGGCCGCCGATCTGGGTGGCAGGGTCGTCACCGGCGGCGATCCGCCGCGCCGCGCGCCTGGCCGATGGCTGGCTGCCGCAGGGCCCGTCGAACGCGGAGATGGTCGCGATGCTGCAGCGTGAACGCGACTCAGTCGGCCGGACTGATCTGGAGATGGCGATCGGCCACATCACCCCGTTCATGTACGTCGGGACACCGTCGTGGGATGTGGGGGAGGCCACGATCAGCGGCGCGGCCGACAGCATCGCCGAGCGAGTCCTCGCGACGACCGCCGACGGGGTGAACCAGTTGCAAGTGCGCTTCAAGGCCCGCAGCTGCGACGAACTGTGCGACCAACTCCAAGCCTTCGCCACCGACGTAGCCCCCCACCTCACCACGGTCTGATCCCACAACTGACCACGGTCGTCGACCGGTAGCTCCCGGCGCGTTGGCGAGGCGGGCGAGCGCTAGCACTGAATGCTAGCGTTCAGGTATGGCGTCAACCCGCACCACCTTCACTCTCGACGACGAGCTTGCCGAGCGCGCCCGACAGTTGGACATCAACATTTCCGCTGCGGCGCGTGACGGTGTTGCCGCCGCGGTGCGCTCCGCATTGGTTGCTGCGGACCGCGCCGCATACCAGCGTCGCCCCGAGCGGGCGGACCCGTTCTGGGACGACGTCGAAGTGTGGGGTGAGCCGTGACCCGCGCCGAAGTGTGGCTTGCCCAGGTCGGGCGCAAGTCCCGCCCCGTGCTGATCCTCACCCGCGCCGAGGTGATCGACGTCCGTCAACTGGTCACCGTTGCCGAGATCACGACGATCATTCGCGGGCTCGCCGCCGAGGTGGTCCTCGACCACGACTCCGTCGGGCTCGGGAAACCGTCAGCCGTCAACTGCGACGGCCTGCACACCGTCGCCCAGAGCTCATTGACGCGCCGAGTGGGCACCGTCGACGACGACATCATGACCAAGGTTTGCCGGGCACTGACCTACGCCCTCGGCTGCTGACCCGCCCTCACCGCGGGAGGCAGCGGGACGCACCCTCGATAGACCGGATTCGCTACCGGGCCACGAAATGTGACCGCACCCGAGCAGACCGGTCAATCGCTGGACCGGCTGGCAACGGGCGGATTGTGGAGCAACCGTTTGTCGAGAAATGCACCGCCACGGTGGCTTTCTCGACAACCGGCAGCTCCACGGCCGTGCTCGAATACTCCACGGCCGCACGGGAGGGGCGGTCGGGTGGACGGTCGGATGTTCAGGCGGGGGTGTTGGCGAGGAGGCGGCCGAGGCGTTGGAGGGACGGGGTGGCCGAGCCGAACTGCAACTCGAGCTGCTTGTGGTTGAGGAAGTGCTGGTGCAGCGGGTAGTCGCGGTCGACGCCGACGCCACCGTGGATGTGGTGGGCAGCGTGCATCACCCGCCAGCCACCCTCCGCGGCCCAGAACTTCGCAGTCAGCAACGCCTCATCGCAGGGGAGTCCCTGGTCGAGCCGCCACGCGGCTTGCCATGCGGTAAGCCGCACGGCTTCGGTATCGATGTAGGCGTCGCCGGCCCGCTGGCTGACCGCTTGGAAGCTGGCGATCGGGCGGTCGAACTGGTGCCGCGAGCGGGCGTACTCGGCGGTCAACGTCAACGCGGCCTGGCATGAGGCGGCGACCATCACGCACGCGGCCGACTGCCCGCGCCGCAGAAGTGCCAGCGATTCATCGGTGTCGCCGATGCGCACAGCGGGAGCATCGTCGAAGGTGACCAATGCGTCCGGAACGCCGGACGTGGTGTCTTGGCGGACGGTAGTCACACCCGGCGCATCGGCATCCACCGCATACAGGCCGTCGGCCGCGGTGACAACGAAGCGAGCCGCCAGCAGGCCGTGCGAGACGCACACCTTGGTGCCAGTCAACCGGCCATCGGTGACCGAGGCGGTCGGCTCGAACGGGTCGCCCTGTGGCTCGTGGATCGCGGCGGTGACGACCCGCTCGCCTGCGAACACACCGTCGAGCAGTTGGGGATGTGTGTCGTGAACGGCGGCGAGCGCCGGCGCGGCGAGAGCGATGACGGCCAAGCCCGGCAGCGGTGCTGCGACGCGGCCGATCTCGCCGAGCACGATCGCCGCTTCGAGCCAGCCATAGCCGCCGCCGCCGGCCACCTCCGGTACAGCGATCGCGATCAGCCCGGCGTCGCCGAGCGCCCGCCACAGGGCGAGGTCGGTGGCCGATTCGGTAGCCGAGATCGCCTTGAGGTGCTCGGCGGTGCAGGTGTCGCCGATGATCCGGCGGGCGAGGTCACGTAGCGCCTCTTGATCGGGAGCGAGCGAGAAGTCCATCAGCGTGCCGCCCGTGGGAAACCGAGGCTGAACATGGTGATCAGGTCACGTTGCATCTCGTTGGTGCCCCCGCCGAAGGTGAGGATCAGCATCCCCCGATAGGACGCTTCGAGCCGTGATTGCAGTACCGCGCCAGGTGTGCCCGCCTTCAAATATCCCGGTGGGCCGAGGATCTCGAACAGCGCCCGGAATGCATCGAGGTAGAACTCGGTGCCGTACACCTTGATCGCCGAGCAGTGGCCGATGTCGAGCACCCCTGACGTTGCCTCCCAGGCGCTCTGCCAGTTCATCAGCCGCAACGCTTCGAGCTTGGCGTGCAGGCGGGCGAGGCTGATCTGCACCCATTCCTGATCGATCACGCGTCGGCCATCGGTGAGCAGGGTGTGTTGCGCCCAGGCGCGGATATCGGTGAGCGAGCGCTCGATCACACCCGACGAGCACAGCGTGACCCGCTCATGGTTGAGCTGGTTGGTGATCAGGGTCCAGCCCTGGTTCTCGGCTCCGATGCAGTTCTCGATGGGCACTCGCACCTCGTCGAGGAAGACCGCGTTGATGTCGTGTTCGCCCATCAGCCGCAGCGGCTGCAACGTGATGCCGGGGGTGTTCATTGGTACGGCGATGATCGAGATCCCTTTGTGTTTCTTGGCTTCGGGGTCGGTGCGAACGGCGAGCCACATGTAGTCGGCATCGCTCGATAGCGAGGTCCACATCTTCTGCCCGTTGATCACGTACTCGTCGCCGTCGCGGACAGCCGCGGTGCGAAGCGAGGCCAGGTCGGTGCCGGCACCGGGCTCGGAATAGCCGATGCAGAAGTGGATGTCGCCAGCCAGGATCTTCGGCAGGAAGAACTCCTTCTGGGCGTCGGTTCCAAAGGCCATGATCGTCGGGCCGACGGCGTTGATCGTCAGCATCGGTACGGGTGCCCCGGCACGCATCGATTCATCGAAGAAGATGAACTGCTCGATCGCCGACCGCCCTTGGCCGCCGTAGCCGGTTGGCCATCCAATGCCGGCCCAGCCATCGGCGCACATCTGCTTCCACACCCGCCGCATTGGCGCACCGATGCCGTGGCCGCCGGCCAGATCGGCAACGGTGTCGGGATCGAGCAGGTCGTCGTAGTACGCGCGCAGTTGGGTTCGCATCGCCTCCTGCTCGTCGGTGTACGCCAGTTCCACACGGACCCCCTTGTTGCCGAACCGGTGATCTGACGCACCGTCAGAAACCAGTGGAAACCTAGCGTAGAGTGCGGCCATGAAGCTTGGTTGGCACATCGGATACTGGGGCCGGGCGATGCCACAGGGCATCCCGGAGACGTTGGCGGAGGTGGAGAGGCTCGGGTTTGACTCGGCGTGGACCGCAGAATCGTGGGGGAGTGACGCCGTCTCGCCGCTGGCATGGTGGGGTGCGAACACGACCACGATCCGGCTCGGCACGAACCTGATCCAGATCTCGGCGCGCACCCCGACGGCTACGGCGATGGCGGCGATCACGATGGATCACCTCTCCGGCGGTCGGTTCTGTCTCGGCCTCGGGGTGAGTGGACCGCAGGTGGTGGAGGGCTGGTACGGGCAGCCGTTCAACCGTCCGTTGGCGCGCACCCGTGAGTACGTCGGCATCATCCGCAGGATCCTGGCTCGCGAGGATCGCCTCACCAACGACGGCCCCGAGTACCCCATCCCCGCGCTCGATGGTCTCGGCCTTGGCAAGCCGCTCAACGTGATGACCCACCCGTTGCGTGCCGACCTGCCGATCTTCATCGGTGCCGAGGGCCCGAAGAACGTTGCGCTTGCCGCCGAGGTGGCCGACGGTTGGTTCCCGATCTTCTACGCGCCCCGCCACGAAGATCTGTACGGTCCCTCGCTGGCCGGGGGGTTCGCCAGGGCAGGGGCGCGGCGCACACCCGACAGCTTCGAGATCCTGCCGACGGTCAACGTGGCGATCGACGACGACCTCGATGCCGCGTACGACCGCCTGCGCCCGACGCTCGCGCTGTACGTCGGGGGGATGGGTGCCAAGGAGATGAACTTCCACGCCGATGTGTTCCGCCGCCTCGGTCACGAGGCCGCGGTCGAGCGCATTCAGACACTGTTCGGCGAGGGCAAGCAGAACGAGGCGATCGGCGCGGTTCCGAATCAGATGATCGACGAGGTGTGCCTCGTCGGTCCGAAGGCCAAGGTCGCTGATGACCTCGCCGCGTGGCGCGACAGTCGGGTCACCACAATGCTGGTCGGCGGCTCGGTCGCCACCCTCCGCACGATGGCCGAGCTCGTTCTCGGCTGAGCTGGTTGCCGAGGTTGTGTTTCGTCGACGTGCACAGCCAACCGGTCGAGGCTGCCGAACAGCGCCCGCAACGAGTCGCCGGTCGCTTCGATCACGATGTCGACGTCTCGCGTTGATCGAGGTTCACCGTGGGTCGAGCCGGCCACCGAGCCGGCGATCATGTACTCGATCGAGGCGTCATTCAATCGCTTGGCCACGTCAGCCAGAAACTCGGCGAGGGTCATGGCCGCAGGTGGGTGAACTCTGGCCAGGCGCGGTCGGCCAGTTCGTCGCCGACGAGCAGGCGATGCAGCGCATGCTCGATTTCTGCCGCCGTGTACTGCGAGTGCCGCCCCCGGATTCCGCAGCGAGCAAGTTCGCGCGCGTCCTCGCTCATCTGTTCGACGGCTGCAGATTTCTCCGCGCTCGTCATCGCCCGGGATATCAATGCCCGAGCCTGCGCTGTCGTCGCGGAGGTGTCAGACAGTGACATCGCGAAAGCGTAGCCAACGCGCCCAATGACGCATCCCGGGACCCAGCAAAGGAATCAGCCCGACCACATCATGCCGGAGGTGTCGGGCAGGGCGATGA
>JANNHO010000195.1:0-13548 GCA_031404435.1 Acidimicrobiaceae bacterium
GGACTCGAGCTTGATCCTGGTCTCGTCGGTGAACTGCTCGATCAACGCTCTCGATACCGTAGTGACGAACGCTGTATACCTGCAGGCCAGGATCCTCCTCGCCACCCCCAGTGCCGCAGCTCCCCGGACGGCGACTGCCGCTGCGGCTCCGTGAATCGTGATCTGGATCATGTCGTCCTCCAAAGAGTTCGGTGGTCAGGGGGAGGGTGGCGGTCGAGACGCGGGCCGGTCATGCGGTGGATGGCTCAAGCACTCGCGGCCGGCGATGGACCGGGAGTGTCGCGAAGGTCCTCCCGGCCAGCGCGCACGTCACGTCGATCACCCGGTCGGCGACGAACCACACCAGCACACCGGCAGCGAGCGTCCCCACATAAGCCCAGCCCAGGGGCATGACTTCCGCGAGACGCGGCCAGATCGTGAAATGACTGATCAGGATCCACATGCTGGCCGACGCGAGCGTGGCGACCGGCCGCACGATCACGCGCGGGATCGAGACCTCGCGGAACCAGACCAGGGTGACGAGACACACCCCGATGAACCACTCACGCGGCGGGTAGTCGAAGAAACCGGCGATCGACGCCACGCAAAGCGCGCTCGTGATCAGCCGCTTGTGCGTCGAATCGGATCGTTGAATCAGCCAACCGAGCACGAAGAACCACGCAATGCTGTGGGTCCGGAAGCGGATGTTGTACCAATCGCCAAGCCACGCCCACTCCATACGCAGTAACAGCGTGCCAGCGAACAAGGCGAGCGGGAACCCGTACGGGAAGCGCCGGTCCAGCTGGCGAATCGACGGCACCGCCAGCAGTGCTGTGACGACGACGACCAGCTGGACGAAGACCTCGATGAACCAGAAATGCCAATGATCACCGCTGTGCCCGGGTGGCCCGAGATAGTTGTTCAACAACAGAACGGTGCCGATGCCATATGACGCCCCGAGGAACCACCCAGACCACGCCCACAGCACCGTCGGCACGGCCACACGTGCCACGGTGAGCAGGCCGGCGCGAACGCGTTGCTTGGTCGACTCGATCGGCATCATGAATCTCGCCAGGTTGAATCCGACAACGGCGAGGAGGGTGTGAGCGCCGCCGGGGACGAATCGAAGCCGCATGTGCGTGGACACGATGGCGCAGATTGCGAGGGCTCGCAGCACCACGGTCGTGTCGACACTTGCCAGGCGCCGGTGCCGCTGGTGCGTCAGGCGATCGAGTTCCGCGACGGGCGTGAGTTGCCAGTTCGCCGGAAGTCGGCCGAGCGCATCCTCGAGACGGATGGAACATTCGATGTAGCTGAGTGAATCGCCGCCCAACGACACGAACGTCGCCAGCGAAGGCACCGCATCGAGTTCGAACACCGAGGCGAAGACCCCTGAAGCTGTCGCCCTGGTCTCACCCGGGACCCTGTCGGCACAGGCGCGTACAAGCGCGTCGTAGTCGACCTTGCCGGACAACGTCCTCGGCACCGCTCCGTCATCCACGACCAAAGCAGCATCGGGAAGCTTGGTGTGGTCACGAACGAGCGCCGCCACCGCAGTGGGATCCGCGTTCGACGCGACGACCGTCAATCGATCGTCCGTGCCACCGACTGCCACCTCGACGCCGCCACCCAGACGCTGCCGCAACCACGATTCGACCGTGTCAAGATCGACGCGAACACCGAACGGCTTGACGAATCTCGACTTCCGTCCCACGATCTCATAGACATCGGCGATCGGGTCGTACCTGCCCAGGTCCCCTGTCCTGAGTTCGTCAATCGTCCGCCCGAGCGCCAGATCCGCAGAGCGTTCCGCGTAGCCGAGCATCACGTTCGGCCCGCTATAGACGAGCTCGCCCACACCGTCGCATCGACCCTCGACCGGGCGGAGCGCGAACGATCCTCCAGGTATCGCGCGACCGATCGCTCCCGGGCTGCGGACTCCGTCCTCCGGACGGAGATACGCCATGCGTGCCGTGGCCTCCGTTTGGCCGTACATGACATAAAAGTCGACGCCACGAGTTTCCGAAAGAGTGATCCAACGCCGAACCGTGTCTGGCGCGAGCCGGCCCCCGGCCTGAGTCACGAACCGCAACGACGGGACGAAGAGGCGATCCGGCCCCGCACGGTCGAGCAGATCGAACGTATGCGGCACACCCGCAACGTTGGTCACCTCGTGACGTTCGAGGGCGTTCCGGAAGCAGGGATCAACGACCGACGCTTCGCACATGACCACCGTCGCACCGACCAACAGATGCGAATGAAGCACCGATAAGCCGTAGCAGTAGTGAAAAGGCAACGACGAGATCCCGCGATCACGCGCGCTCAGGTCGAGGTATTCGGCGATCGCCGACGCATTGCTCGACAGGTTGCCGTGTGACAGCCGAACAAGTTTCGGGCTACCCGTCGATCCCGATGTGCTCAACAACAACACCAACTCAGGGTGCATCATCACCGGCACGTGGCGCCGCCGAGTGATGTCGAGCGTCTCCCGATTCGCATCGACGACCGCGGCAGCATCCCACGACGAGGCGAGTTCGCTCACATGTTCACTCGCCAGCAGCGGGACATGTCCTCGATCAAGCAACGCGAGATACGTAATCACGAACTCGACCGATCTATCACCCGTCAACACCACCAACGACCTGGTATCGAGATCGAGCCAATCACCACGTTCAACGACGCGACCAAGCAACTCGCCATACGTGACCATCGAATCTTCGTCACGCAGAGCGATCGAGGACTTGCGAACATCCCCCGACCGCAGGATGCGCTCGACAAAACGATCCGCTGTCAGCACGCATCGATGGTACGTATTCCTATCGTCCGACAGCAAGTACGCCAGCAGAACATCAGCAACGCGAGCTAATCAGCCTGGCCCGCTCCCCAGAACGGACGCAAGTGGTGTCACCGACCGCCGGGCCGGATACGCCCAGATGCACCTACGTGGTGTGGCTCGAGAGAGGGTTGATCCAGCGCGAACACGATCCAAAGTAGGAGTGCCCGCCACGTCCCCAACCCAAGCAGAGACCGTGGAGGTAGTGATGCAAGTGATCATCGGGATCGGCCCGCACCAGGCGACCCACACGGCTGTCGCCGTCGACGGCAGCGAGGACGAGCTGGCGTGGCCCCAAGGTCGTGCGACGCGGGCGCAGGTCGAAGAACTGTTGACGTGGGCGGCGCCGTTCCCGTCTCGGACGTGGGCGATCGAGGGTGCCGAAGGGCTCGCGTTCCTGCTCGCTCAACAACCTGTCACCGCCGGCGAAACCGTGGTCGACGTTCCCGCGACCACTCGCACCGTACCTGTCGAGTTCTCCTCCGGCGGTCGGATCGCGCACCGTCTGTCACGCCGACTGAACCGCAGCCTGGACTCTGCGATCCACATGGCGGCGGTCGCCCAACTCCGCCACGAGCACAGTGCGGGCCGGATCTACCTCGAACGCAAAGTCGCCGAGGGCACGACCAACGCGGAGCATTGACGTCGTTGAAGCGACACGTCAGTAACGCCATCTCCAACCTCGTCAGCCGCTGACTATCGAAGGCCCAGGAGGGCAGGAAGGAACGACTCGTAGCCAGCGTGACCGGTCTCACATCCTCACGACCGGTTCTTCGGCGAAGCCACTCCCGGACCCCGACCTCAACGCTACGACGACCGCACGACCGGTCGAACAACCGCGCCCCAAAGCACCGCGCCGCGTATCGTGGTTGAGCGAGTGAGGCACGGCGCCGTCCGGGCGTACGCCGTCCCAGTCCTCGCAAATCGTGGTGGTGCGGTGATCTACGCCACGCCGTCATCCACATTCCGGGCGCAGTCGGACGCCTCGTCCGCTGAGGCTGTGATCATACGCAGGCACCGAAACGCCCATTCGGACTAACGCATGCCCTTGCATCCTCCGCCGGACGGAGTACCATCCATTTACCCTGTGTACGGTGGCAAACAGGCGCGTAGCGCCACTCCGGAGGAACCCATGTCTCGACGTCTCGCCGCGAACTTTGCCCTCTGCATCGTCGCCGTCTTCGCGTTCGCCGCATGCGGCGGCGGCGGTGACGGCGGTGACGACGGATCGTCGAGATCGGACGATCGGGACGAGCAGTCCGCGGACGCAGTGGACGAGACCACCGCGTCCAAGGACGACGACGCGACGGAGAAGGATGTGCCCGACTCCGCCGACACGGACTCGTCGGACGCGGGAGCCGCCGACCCGGCTGCGCCGACCGTCGACATCCTCACCGACTTCGGCGACGTCTGTCGCAGCGTGTCGCTGCCCGGCGCGACGGCGTACGACCCGGCGCGAACCGGCACCCATCCGCTCATCACGATGTCCGGCGAGGGCGCGGACTACCAGACCTCGCTCGCGCTGCTCCCCGACCAGTGGGATCCGGTGATCGGCGAGGAGCAGACCGTCGAACTGGTGGCGTGCCTCGCTCGCACCTCGACGACGCTCATCGAGACCTGCACCGGCTACCTCGACGACGACAACCAGGACATCGGCAACACCGTGGAGCTGTACGACGCGTCGTACGACGTGCAGCTCATCGCCGCGACGACCGGTGAGGTGATCGCGACGACGCAACTCGACGCAACGGAGGACACGTGTCCCTCGTTCGTGTTCTTCGACGCCGACGAGTCAGTGAAGCCCTGGTACGCCGAGCCCACCGACGAACTGACAGCCTTCCTCGCTCCGTTCGTCGAGACGTGAGGTTGGACGACGGACGCTGCGCTCGACTCCTACGCCACACGAACGAGCCCGGGCACCGGCGCAGTCGCTGTTTGACCCCGAGCGAAGGTGCTACAGCGCTAGCTGAGCAGATCTGCGTAGCGGCCGAACTCGCTGACTAGGCACAACCGACCCATCTTCCGGTACTCGCGTTGCACCGCGGCGACCACGTCGGCCATCACCACTGGCCGTCCTGCCTCGGCGGCCAGGTAGGCGGCGGTGATCACCGTGTTGCGGATGCTGCCGCCGGTGAGGTCGAACGCCACCGCACAGAACTCGAGATCGAGCCCGTCCGTCGGTACCGTCGGTCGGAACTCGTGTCGCCACAGCCGTTCGCGCGCTGCTGCATCGGGCCGGGGGAAATCGATCATCACATCGAGCCGGCGGGTGAACGCCTCGTCCAGGTTCGCCCCGAGATTGGTCGTGAGGATCGCGAGGCCGGCGAACCGTTCGATCCTCTGCAGCAGGTACGACACCTCGATGTTCGCGTACCGGTCACGAGCGTCCTTGACCTCGCTGCGTTTGCCGAAGATCGCGTCGGCCTCGTCGAACAGCAGAACCGTGTTGGTCCGCTCGGCCTCGGTGAAGATCACCTCCAACTTCTTTTCGGTCTCACCGATGTACTTGTCGACCACGCTGCTGAGGTCGACTGCGTGCATGTCGTAGCCGAGGTCACGTGCGATCACCTCCGCGGCGGTGGTCTTGCCAGTGCCCGACGGCCCGGCGAACAGCGCCGCGATCCCGCGGTTGCGCCAACCGCGCCCGAGCTCCCACTGCTGCATCACCTGGTCGCGCCAACGGACCCGCACGGCCAGTTCGCGGAGCTGGCTCTCGACGGTATGCGGCAGGATCAGATCGTCCCAGTCCGAGATCGGATCGAGCCGGCGGGCCAAACGATCAAGGCCCACCGCCGATTGCGATCGGGCGGCAGCGCTCAGCTCGGCAAAGCCGAGACGTGCTGCCCGTGCGGTCTCCGACCGCACTGCTGTGGCGGCCCGCACGATCTGCTCTGGCGACAGCCGGAACGAGCTCTGGACAGCTTCTATTGCGCCGGGTTCGACACAAGCCTCGCCGAGCGAGCGAACCCAGATGGCGCCGAGCGCGCTGGGAGTCGGCTCGTCGATCGGCAGGTGATTCGCCATGGTGGACGCCCACGCCGGATTCCACACCCGAGATCCGACGAACACCACAGCACCTGAGCCTGCGGCGAGTTGATGGGTCGCCCGGGGGGCGCGTTCGGCCAAGTCCTCCACCGGGCGGATGATCGCTACGGCACCGGTCAGCGCCTGATGGCGAACGACTGCGCCGACCACCATGTCGAGCTCGTCGGTGGCCGCCAGGGACACGTCGATGATCAGGGCGGCCCTATTCAAGGATGCCGCTGCGGCGGCAGCCACATGAACCGCGGTACCGCCGATCCCTTCCGTCAGGTGCACGAGCACCGAGGATTCCAAGATGTCAGCGACAGCATCGATCTCGGGTGCCTCGACGGTGACCTCGCCGACGGCGAATCTTGCGAGGAGCGGTTCACAACCGGTTCCGCCCAGGAGCAGATCGGTGGCGAAGTCGGGAACCCGCAGGGTACGGCTGAGGAATGGGCCGTCGCTGTCGATGAGTACGAGCGCGTTCAACGAGAGGCCGCCGGACGTCGCGAACCGGCGGCGGTCGTCGGAGGAAGAGGGTTCGAGACCGCACATCGTCATCGCCAGCCCGATCGTTGCCCGGCGTTTGGTGAGGTCGTCGTGGAGGTACCCGTAGAGCTTCTCGAATCGTGAATCGATGTCGGGAGCGAGCGCAGCGATGAGCACGTCGATGTCTGCGGCATCGAGTCCGCATCGCTTCGCAACCGATGACATCTGCGGGCCGAGCGGTTGCGCGCGCAGCGGAGGATCACCTGGCGATCCACCGGCATCGAGCAGCCCGATCGCTTGGTCATGGGTCAGGTAGAGACCGCGCAGCGGATGGTCGCTGCCGCCCGCAGCATCACTTTGACGAGCAACGAGCGTGGCCACACGGGCGCGGAGCACCGTGAGTCGTTCCATGACCTCGAGGGCGGATGGACGAGCCACGGTCACCTGCCCGCAGAGGCGTACGCGGCCGCCAGAATCTGATCGAGGCGCTGCATCACACCAGGGATCGCCTCCCACCCCACGAGCGGTCCGAGGGCCTCGCTCAGCTGTTGCCGGTTGCGGCTCATTCGTTCGAGGTTGCGAACCGTTTGCTCCGAGAAATCGGTCGGCATTTCATTTGCGTAGGGCCGTATCACCGAGCGTTCGGCCGTCGCGGTGAAGGCCAGGTCGTGATCGATCGGTACGAGTCGCAACAGCTCGTTGTTCGGGCCGAGCTGGGCGATCAGGTTTCCGCCGTTACGGTCGATGTTGTTGATCAAGAAGTCGAACGCGTCGATGTCGGCCCGCAATCTCGCGTACTCCGGCGAGTTGACAATCGACATGAAGAAGGTCGGGTTCTCCTGAGCAATCTGCTTCAACGTCTTCCCGTCGCTGACCCATTCGGTGAGCGAGCCGCGCTGATTACCAATGCGTACGAGCGTGACGTTCGGGGTCGGCAAACCAAGGTCCTGACCCACCTGGGCTGCCGCACTCGCTCGTGGTGCGTACTCCCCCTGGCGGATACCGCGCGCTGCCGCCCGCCGCACGTAGACCTCGGCCGATTCGGGCTTGAACAGGTACTGTTTCCCGGTTCGCTGGTCGGTCACGATCACGCTGCCGGTCGCTGCGCTCAAGCCACCCTCGGGTGCCGCGCCGATCTGGAAGCGTGCAGCCTGATCCTCACCGAACTCGGCCCCTCGGGGTACCGACGGGAGCCCGACATCGTCGAAGGTACCGTGCGGTGTCTCCTTCAACGATTCGGCTGCAGGCAATGCCTGCCAGTCAGCTTGGCCCTCGGCAAGCGGTCCTTCGGGCCGCAGCGGGTTGCGTGCATCCGGGTCGATTTCCTGCCATGGAGCAACTCGCCCTCCCGCGTGCTCAGGGAGCGCCATGTCGTCCCATCGGGTGTCCGTTGGAGGCTCCTCACCGGAGGCAGTGCCTTGACCAGCAGATCGTGACTGCTCTGAAACGCTGTCAACCGTCGAGGCCGAGACGCTGCCGGCAGTGTCGGCTTGCCGAGCTGGCAACGTCTCGGCCTGGGCAGCCGTCCCAGCGTCCACCGAAGCTGCAGGACGAACGTCGACAGCGGTGGCCGCCTGGGGATCTTCGACGGTTGCAGCCAGTGGGGGAGGCACGGTTTCGGCGTGAGCCTCGGGTCCTCCATAGACGGAGGCCGCCGAGCGGGAGTCGACCGCTGTCGGCGCGTTCGGGTCTTCAACGGTGCGCGTAGCCGCGTCGACCAACGTCTGTTTGATTGGCTGCTGGTGGCCAGGCGTGCGAGCGGTAGTACCAGTCGGCCGCCGCTTGCCGGGAACGGTCGGCTCCTCGACGTCAAAATCGGCTGAACGGCTGAACGGCTGGGCGCGTGGGCCCTCGAAGTCATCAGGGATTTCACCAAGGCTCCCGACCGTGCCGTGCCGCTTCGCGTACCACTCGTGGTATTCGTCGATGCTCGCGAACCGCTCCGGTACTCGCGCTCCCGCAGCATCGGGGTAGTCGATCATGTATGGCTTCTCATGATTCGGATCGAAGCCGAACTTCGTTACGTCGGGTCCCCGCTCGGTGACGATGTGGAGTTCCGATGAGCGCGGCTGTCCTGTGGCCTTGGCCTCGACCACCATGGCTCGCATGTCGCCATTGGCTCCGCTCGGGACCCGGCTGTAGGCAGGGGTCACACCACTCGCGTCGATCGGGTGATTGTGAGCCTCGACCACCCACTTCCCGCCCGGCCTGAGATCTTCGGACGGACCGCCGACGTACTGCTGCGGCACTGCCTCCACCATCTCCCTCGTGTCACCAATCGGCACCATGCTGCCGTCGCCCTTCATCACCGCGTACTGACCGGTTTCGATGTTGCGCATCAGGGCAAACTCCAACGCAGGGTCGTCGGCCGCCATCTTCATGAAGTAGTCGCGATTTGCCTTCGTGTCCAGCGCGTCGACCCCTTCGCTGTAGAAGATCGATCCCTCGGGAATCGCCTCGTCCGGATCGAGCCGCGCTGCATTCCGTGCCGTTGCCGGTTCACGAGTGGAGAGGGACGGGTCGTCGGGCTTGATCGCCCTAGTCGAGCGGACGCTGCTCGTGGGAGAATCCAAAACCAACTTTGGCTCCGACGCTGTTGCGGGCGGTTCAACCGCGTGCGGTTCGTCGAGTCGCGGTTCGTCGAGGACACCTTGCGGGCCTCCGGTCTCGACCTTCGGCTCGGTCGGGAACGCTCGCTTGATCCTCGTTGCTGCTGCACCTCCGATCGCCTTGCCACTATGAATGCCGATTCCCACGCCGCCGCTCTGCAACCCTGCAGTCCCAGCACCCTTGGCTGCGGTGAGAACGTCCTGACCTTCCGCCACGCCGGCAACGAATGCCGAGGGCATCGCCTGAATGCCGTTCTCGATGCCCTCCTCGACTGCCTCCTTGATGAACGCCTTGACCGCACTTTCGGTGAGCTTTCCGGCACCCTCCTTGGCCGCCATCCGCGCCGCCTGGCTGAGCACGGCACGTTCCACCGCCGCAAGGGCAACCTTTCCGAAACCGGCGGTGGCGTAGCTCATCGCGATGTCGACGAGACCGACAGCCACATCGATGCCGAGGTCCTCCCAGCCGTACGCCGCTCCCTTCAGGGACGCCTTCACCACGATCGACGTGGCTGCCGACGCGATGGCGGAATAGAGCGCCACCATGGCGAGCGTGGCTGTACCCGCCGTGGCGAATGCCACAGCGATCCCGACGAGCGCGGCCGCAACTTGGGCAGCGATGTCGGCGAATGCGTCGTTCTGCTCGCGAACCTCGTCCTGGGCCTGTACCGCCCCTTGGAAGTTCATGTCGAAGCGAGCCCTGGCACCGCCGACGTCGATGGCCTTGTCCTTGTTCGCGGGATCAGCCTCAGCCACCGTGAGCGCCGCGTGGTACTCCTTCGCCCGCGTGACCGCAAGTTCGATCTGGGCGAGGCTGTTCATGCTGTCGTCCCCCGGAGGCAGCATGGCCCCAAACCCTCCGGTCTTTTCGAAGTCCTGCCGCTTCCGGAGGTAGGTCTCGAATCCAGCGACCAGATTGGCTCGGTGTTCAGGTTTCGCCTTCGCGAGCTGATCAACGAACGTCGACGGGTCCCCGTACACGAGGGTCAACCCGATGTCGAGATCGTCGCGGCCGGACACGTCGCCGAGGACATCGGAATCGAACGACCCCGTGCCGTGCAGCGTGTCGTAGTCCGAGCGGAGCACGTCGATCTCGGCAGGCGTCTTGCCCTTCAGCATTTCTTTGAGCTTGCCCAGGTCGGTACCCCCCCCGGCCACCGCGTAGTAGACCTCCTGCTCGGGCGTGAGCTTGCCGCCGGCGTCGATGAGGTCGTTGATCTCGTCCTTGGAGTAGCCGCTCGTGCCTGTGTCGATGAGCTCATCGAAGGTCTCTGTGCTGCCCCCGATGTTCGCCATTGCGCCGTACTCGGATTTCAGGGCAGCCATGTTGGCCTTGCCCCTGGACACGGTCAGCGCCTCGTTGCGCTTTCTGTTTGCCTCGTCGTTCGGGTCGAGCGCGGCAAGCTGCGCTGCGTACGCCGCCTTGGAGATGTCCCCGGAACCCGCAAGCGCGACCAGACGGGCCTTCGTGCTGGCTGCGTCGAGGTCGATGTCGAACTCTGCCTTCGTGCGCTGGTTACGTACGATTCGTTCGACTGCGTCGTCGCTGGTGTACGCGCCTTCCCGCTCGACCAGGGCCTTCGCCGCATCGATCTTGCTCTCGTCACCCGCCTGCAGCGCTTCGAAGAGTTTGGTGTCGGCGTTGTTCGCAAACAGGGCACTTCCGTCCGACAGTTCATCCTTGGCCTTGGCCGTGAGGTCGCCGTAGCCCATCGCGGTGAACTTCGCAGCGACGCGGGCGTTGCGGTCCTTGATCCGCTTGTCGTGCTCCGGTCTCGTCAGGCCGTGCGCGAGCGCGTACTTCTTTTCCTCCTCGCGGATTCGCTCGTACACCCGCGTCATCCGTTGCTCGGCGGTGCCGGGGCCGGCCATCGCATCTTCGAGCTCGGCAGCATCGGCCGTATCGATGTCGCCGTCGGCGAGCGCGAGCACGTTGTTGCGTTCGGCACCGCCCATGCCGCCCACGATCCCCGCGAGCCCTCCTCCGTTGCGCAGTTGGTCGACGAGTTCGACGTGATACTTGTCCCGGTATGCCTGCTTGATCGCTGCCAGTTCGCCCTGGGTCTTGTTGCGCAAGGTGTCACGGATCTCCTGAGCGTCGCCGACCATCACCGCCCCCGCTATGACAACCGCATCGGCCATCGCCGAGTTGCCGGACATCAACGCTTTCGCACGGGCCCACTCCTCGCCATCCATGTCGTTATCGACGTCGTCGGCCATCGAGCTGCCGAAGGTGTCCAGGTAGCACTTGTCGAGCGCGGCCCGCTCGACCGCGGTGCGGGCACCGCCGAGGCCTTCGTAGACCTTGGCCTCGTTGGTGCCGGTAATGACGACGCCGCCATGGACCTTGTTGGCCAGCACCTTCGGCTGGAACTCGGGGTTCGTGGCGCGGGCCAGTTCGCCCAGGTCCTCCCACTCCCACTCCGCAATCGCGCGTGGCTCGAGCATCGCGGCAAGTTCCGGTGTGCGGCGCGCGGCAATGCGGCTCATCGTCGATTCGGCGACGAAACCGATCGAGTCGACACCACCCTCGAGGTACGTTCTGGCGAGCAACTGCTGCTCTCGGGTGAGATTGCCCATCGCTGCTGAATACGCGCCCTGGCTGCGGTCGAGCTGCGCCTGCTTCACGTCGGCCAGCACGTTGAGGTCCTGCGTCATCGACTCGCGTGATTCTGCGTTGCGTTGCCGCTCCCACGCCTCGTTGCTGGCCATCGCCTGCTTGCCCCAATCGCGGAACATGTCGATCAGGCGCTCCCACCACCCTCGTTCGCGCCCCTCCTGATGCGCCGCCCAGTCGCGGATCCGGTCTTTGCCGGGTGTCAACTGTTGGTTCACGCCATCGACGAGCGCGGCGTGCTCAGCGGTCGCCGCGGACTTCAGCCGGTTCAGTTCCGCCTCGACCTTGGTGGCTTCGGCATCGGCCCACTCCACAGTTGGCCTCGCCTCGACCATGCCCTTGTTCGGATCGGTGTCGGCAGCCCAGTGCCGGCGAATCGCTGCGGCTTGGGTGTTGGCGAGTGAGCTGATCTTCTGCTGCTTCTCGCCGGCACCTTCGTCGAGTTCGGCGTGCCGTTTGGTTACCGAGGCTCGCCACCCGGCCGACACGGTTGCCGCGGTCGCGGTGAGCCTTTCCAGCAGCTCGTCGCGCTTGGCCTCGATCGCCTCCGTGTCGGGCGGTCCCTCGGCTGCCGCCTGCTTGTCGCTGATCTCCTGCTGCACCGCCGTCTTCGCCCCAGCGATCGAGTCGCCCTCGTCCTTGGCCTGCTCCTGCCTCCCCGCCACCGCCTTCGTCGTCTCGAGCTGGATACCTGTCTCGGCGTGCAGGATCTGCCTGAGGACGACACCTTGCTGCTCGATGACCTTGGCATCGAGCTGATCCTTGGACACACCGGCGGCGGCAGCGATCCCGGTGAGCTCGGTGCGAAGCTCGCGCTGCAGCGCTGGTGCTTCAGCCTTGCCCATCTCGATCATCGGCCGAACCTTGGAACCGTGCACGGCCCTGACCGCCGATTCGTGGATCTGCGTCGCTCGCGAATCGACAGACAGCATTGAGCGCGCGATCGCGTCGCCGAGCACGTCGCCTTCCATCGTGCTGGGAGGAATCAATCTGGCCGGGCCTTCGTCGTGGATCGCCTGCGGAGGTTCTGCACCAACGCCCTTGCCGCCCGTGGCCTCGATTTCGGCGATCCGTTCCTTGAGCTGATTGAACTTCTTGAACAACGCCGCTTGCACGGTTGCGTCGGTGGTCGTGAAGAGCGCCAACGCAGCCACAACCAACTCGGTGCGCAGGTTCGTCGGGACGTAGTCGCTCCCCGTCAGCGTCGCTCCCCCATACGTCGGAGGTGATCCGATCGGGCTGAATGACTGATCGGTCAGTCGCTGCGTGCCGGCAGCCTCGACCGCGGCGATGACCGAGTCGGCCTCTGCCGTGTTCAACGCTTTCTGCTTGGGCTCCTCGTTCGGCAGCGGGGGCTGGCTCGACTTGGCATCGATGGTTGGGTCGGCCAGTGATGCCTGACGGGCGGCGGTGCGGTCGGCGCCCTCCGTGGCCACCGCGGCCGCACTCTCGACGAGATCGGTGAGGTCGTCGGACTTGACGCCGGCGGTGCCTGCTGCGACCGCCGCCTTCCACCTGTCGAGCGCGGGGTCGCCAAGGCTCGGCTTCGCCGTCGCTCCCCCTCCTCCGGTTTGTTTGCGCGAAGGCGGCGACTGGCTGCCGCGGCTGGACGACCTGCCCCCCGCTTTCGGACTCGGCGTCCCTTTCGACGTCTGGTTCTTTTCGGTGAAGCCGGGCTTGGTGAACTCGTCAACGCGGCTTCGGGTCGCCGCGGCCGGAGATGTAGCGGGAGCGTCACCGGCAGCCGGGGTTGGCGCATCGGGCCGGCCATCGTCCTGCCGGGCACCACCAGACCGCGCGCGCGACGCGTCCGGCGCGTCTCGGTCGGGCTGGGGCGCTGGCGGACCCTGGGGCGCAGCGGCACGTTCGGCAGCCACGTCCATCGCAGGCATATCGATCTCGTCAGGTTCACTGGGTGCCGGGGCCGGGGCCGGTGCCGGAGCCGGGGCCGGGGCCGCGTCCGGGGAGGCGGAGACAGCGTCTGGTGGAGTGCGCGC
>JANNHO010000196.1:0-9419 GCA_031404435.1 Acidimicrobiaceae bacterium
GACTTCGCGGCGAGTATTTCGCGGACAAGAGGGGATCGCAACACCGCAGTGACTGAGGGAGATGCTTGCCACGGCAATCGGGGAGGCTCCGCAGGTGCGACGACCCACAGAGGTCGGCCGGGCGGACGGTGTTGGTACCGGCGTCGATGATGTAGGTGCGGTGCGCGTACACGGGGGCTTCGAGTTCCTTGACGGTTGCGACCATCCGGTACTCGGCGCTCCACAGGTCGGCGGTGACCGTGTGGAGGATGTAGCCGCGGTGTTCGAGCTCGACGTCGATGACGTCGGGGATCGCTTTGACCACGTCGGTGACGCTGGGGTTGATCCGCCCGCCTGATGAGATCGACGTCGCCACGAACTCGACCGCGACCGGGGTTCCGGTGCCGCGTCCGCCGGAACGGATGATGCCGGTTCCGGCGAAGTGGATGTCGCCGGTGAGCACCACGTTGTTGTTCGGCGCGGGCAGTGCCGCCAGGCTGTCGACGAGTCGGTTGCGCTCGACCGGATAGCCGTCCCACTGGTCGTAGTTCAACACCGCCTCGCCGATGGTGGCGTCACCGAACACGGTCTGCTGGCCGATCACGTTCCAGGTGGTGGTGGCCTCGGTCAGTCGCTCGGTCAGCCAGCGTTCCTGCTCCTCGCCAAGCATCGATCGGGCCGGATCGAAGGTCTCCGGGCAGGCCGGATCGAAGTCGAGGGTTCCGCCAGTGCACGCCTGGTCGCTGCGGTACTGGCGGCCATCGAGCAGCACCAGATCAAGCAGCGATCCCCATTGGGCAGCGCGATAGATCGGGTAGTCGCCGTTGTCGAGGGGCGGTGGCAGCGCGACCGGCTGGTGTTCCCACCACGCTTGGTACGCGTCGTGTCGACGCTGCACGAACTCGGCTGCATCGACGGGGTCCTGCGGGGTGGTGCCGGCGTAGTTGTTCTCCACCTCGTGGTCGTCCCAGGTGACGTACCACGGGCACGATGCGTGAGCGGCCTGCAGGTGCGGGTCGCGCTTGTAGAGGGCGTAGCGGTTGCGGTAGTCGTCGAGTGTGCGGCATTCGTCGGAATCGTGCGATCGCACGTTCGGTTCCTCGCCTTCGCCGACCACGCCGCGGCCGCCTTCGTAGATGTAGTCGCCGAGGAACACCACGAAATCGAGCCCTTGGCCGGCGATGTCGGCATGAGCGGTGTAGTAGCCGCTTTCGTAGTGCTGGCAGCTCGCACTGGCGAAGCGCAGCGACTCGGGATCTGCAGCAGCCGGTGGGGCAGGGCGGGTGAGGCCGACCGGGCTGGTGTAGCCGCCGACGTCGAAGCGGTAGTACCTGCCGCCGGCATCGAGGGTGGCCGGGACGTGCAGGCTGTGGGCGTAGCGCGCTTCGGCAGTGGTGACGCCCTCGGCAATGACGTCGGTGAAGTCGGCGTCGGCGGCGAGGACCCAGTGCACCTCGATGTCGCCGGTGTACGCCTCGTCGGCCGACGCATCACCCTCAATCGAGGTCGGCGCCAACCGGGTCCACAACACCACGCTGCCTTCGCCCGAATCGCCGCTGGCTACGCCGAGGGTGAACGGGTCACTGGACAGCTCGACAGGCGGGAGCGCTGTGGTCGTGGTCACAAGAACTGTCGTCGGAGCGGTCGACGGAGCCGAAGTGGTCGAGTCACGTGCCGATGCGGTGGTGCCGCTGCTTGACGCGGCGGCCGAATCGGTTGTTGGGTCCGGCGATGGCGCCGAGGTGGAGGGTGCCGCGCCGTCACCGTCGCCGCTGCATGCGGTGATCACGATCGAAGCGGATCCGGCGAGGAACAGCCGGCGGGACATCGGTTGCACGTCGTCAGTCTCGCGGACCCGGCCGGCCCGCACGTTCACGGGTCGCCTAGCGGTGACCCGTTGAGGGAGACTGAGCAGATGGTCGAACGTGTCACCGAAGCGCCCGTATCCCTCGAGGGTTTCACCCCGTTCAGCGAGGCCGCCCAGCAATGCCCGCATCCGTACTACCGCGCCATGCAGCAGCAGGCGCCGGTGTTCCACGTGGAGGGCACCGATCTGTACATGATCAGTCGCCACGAGATGATCACGCCGATCCTGCGCGACACCAAGACGTTCAGCAACCGGTTCGGCAGCGCCGGCGAGATGCCCCGTGGTGATGTGGTGCAGCGGATCAACGAGGTACTTGCCACTGGTTGGCCGCAGGTGCCGACGATGCTCACCATCGATCCTCCGGACCACACCCGCTTCCGTGGCACCGTCGCCCCGTACTTCATGCCGAAGCGGATGGCCGAGTTGCGCGGCCCGGTCGAGGCGATCGTCGACCGGTTGATCGACGGGCTTCCCGCCGACGGCGTGTGCGACTTCGTCACTGCGTTCGCCGTGCCGGTGCCGATCGAGGCAATCGCCGTGGTGCTCAACGTGCCGCCCGACCGGATGGCCGACTTCAAGCGGTGGAGCGACGATTCGATCGCCAACATCGGCACGGTCATCACCGACGAGCGGCGGGTCGAGGCATATCGCGGCATCGTCGAGTTCCAGCACTACTTTGCCCCGCAGCTCGAACAACGCCGAACCCACCCGCAGGGCGATCTGATGACGTCGTTGGTGCAGGCCGAGATCGACACGGATCCTGCGCCCGACGCTGCGCCTGATGCACCGGTGGCCAAGCGGCCGCTGGTCATGGCGGAGATGCTGTCGATCCTGCAGCAACTGATGGTGGCCGGCAACGAGACGACCACGAAGGCGCTCACCGAAGGCGTGATGCTGTTGGCGACCCATCCCGAGATCTGGGCGCGGCTGCAGGCCGATCCGGCCGGGTACGCGCCACTGGTTACCGAGGAGGTGCTGCGCCTGTCGACCCCGACGCAGGGCATGTTCCGCCTGGCAACCCGCGACGTCGAGCTGGAAGGCGTGCACATCCCCAAAGGCTCACGGCTCGTGCTCGTCTACTCAGGGGCCAACCGCGACCCGAACGTGTGGGGTGACGATCCGGACCGGTTCGATCCCGACCGCCCCAACCTGAAAGATCACCTCGCGTTCGGCAAGGGCATCCACTTCTGCCTCGGCGCGCCGCTGTCGCGGGTGGAGATGCAGGTCGGGTTCGAGCGGCTGGCCCGACGGGTGGACCGCTTCGACTTGGTGGACGGCGCCGAACTGCGCTATCACCCAAGCTTCATGCTGCGTGGACTCGTGCGTCTTGATGTCCACGTCACCAAGAAGGAGCACGTGGATGTCTGATCGGGTCCTGGTTGCCAAGGTGGGTCTCGACGGTCACGATCGCGGTGTCAAGATCGTTGCCAGAACCCTGCGCGACGCTGGGTTCGAAGTGATCTACACAGGGTTGTTCCAGACCCCCGACAAAGTGGCCTCGGCGGCGATCGACGAAGACGTCGACGCGATTGGTCTGTCGATGCTCAGCGGGGCGCACATGACGCTGGCACCCCTCGTGGTGGCCCGGCTGCGTGAGCTCGGCGTCGACATCCCCGTGGTGGTCGGTGGAATCATCCCCGACCGCGACGCCCCCAAGCTGCGCGAAGCCGGCGTAGCCGGAGTGCTCACACCCGGTGCCACCGCCGATCAGGTCGTGGCGATCGTGCGTGAGGTCATCGACGCAAGCCGCCGCTGAGCCTCTACGCTCGGCCCAATGCCGTCGTCTTCGCTCGAACGCGTCACCAGCTTGCTGGCATTACTGCTGGAGCGACAGGCCCCGCTGACGTTGCGTCAGATCGCCGACGATCTGGCCACGATGTACCCGACCGGGCAGGCGGCCCTGCGTGGTGCGTTCGAGCGGGACAAGGCGCTTTTGCGCGACATCGGTGTGCCGATCGAGACCGAGGTGCTCGGTGGCGACCAGGCCGGGGAAACCGCGTACCGGATCGACCGTGACCGCTACGAGATGCGCGGCCTCGACCTCGACGACGACGAACGCCGCGCCCTGCAGGTGGCCGTCGCTGCGACCCGTTCCGACGCTGGGCAGGAAGGCGTGTGGAAGCTGGGCGGAGCGGTGGCCCAGGTGCCAGTGGTGGTGGCCAACCTGCCGCACCTGGATGCGTTGCCATTGCTTCGGACAGCCGTCGGCGCGCATCACTCGATCCGCTTCCAGTACCGCGCGACCGAGCGGACGCTCGACCCGTGGGGCCTGTTGTTGCGCCGCGGTTTCTGGTACGTGATCGGCCACGACCATGGTCACGACGAACGTCGCACCTACCGAGTCGACCGGATCGATGGTGACGTCGAGGTGATCGACGCGAGTTCGTTCACCAAACCCGCCGACTTCCGTCCCGATCTAGCCTTCCCCGACGATCCCAAGCAGCTCGGCGCGTCACCCGATGGCACGCCGATGCGCTACGCAGTGGTGGCCGTATACGGTGGCATCGCCGAGATCGTGCGCCGTGACCTTGGCGAAGCTGCAGTGCGGAACGTACCGGCGGCCGGGCGGGCGGGCGGGTCTGCACCTGGTCCGGCGCTGTTCGACGTACCGTGCTCGAACCTCCCCGCGTTCAGGTCATGGCTGCTCGGCCTCGGCACTCACGCCGAGGTCATCGAGCCGGCCGACATCCGCGACGACGTGATCTCGTGGCTCACAGCGCTCGCCTGGCCCGCTGAACTCGACCGAGCTGGGGTGCCGGGTTGATGGCGGTTGCCCGGCGCGGACCGCGCCCGCTGAACGATCGCGTTCGTCGGTTACTGGTGATCCTGCCGTGGTTGATGGAGCAGGGTCGGGCCTCGCTGGCCGAGATGTCCGAGCGGTTCCAGATCAGTGAGAAGGATCTGATCGTCGACCTCGAGCAAGCGGCCACCTGCGGGCTGCCGCCGTTCGTCGATGAGTTCGTCGATCTGTTCATCGACGACGACGGCATGGTCGAAGTGGGGGTACCGCGATTTTTCACCAAGCCGCTGCGGCTCACCGCCCCGGAGGGTTTCGACCTGCTCGCCGCGGGCAAGGCAGCGTTGGCGATGCCAGGCGTGGAACCCGATGGGCCACTGGCGCGGGCGTTGGCCAAGCTCGAAACGGTCCTTGGCGACGACGGGATGGTGCTCGATCTCGGGCAACCCCCGGCCGCCGCCGATCTCATCGCCGCCGCCGAACGCGCCGAGCAGGTGCGGGTGTTGTATTGGTCGGCGTCGAGCGACGAGATCACCGAGCGGGTGATCACTCCCCGCACCGTCTTTGCCGACCGGGGCCGCTGGTATGTGGTGGCCGACGACGACCGCAGCGGCGAGCAACGCACGTTCCGCGTCGACCGGATCACCGAATGGCATCGCGTCGACGCCGTCACCGACCCAGATCGCCCCGCTTCTCGCTCCGCTTCTCGCTCCGCTTCTCGCCTTGCTGCTCGCTCGGTGTCGCCGCCAACGGGGCAGGCCTGGTTCGACGAGCTGTCCGGCCTCGACACGGTTACGTTGCGACTCCGGGCGGGTGGGCGATGGGCGGCCGAGCAGTTCCCGGTGCGAGCGATGCGACCAGACGGTGACGACGTGGTGGTCGACATGGCCGTGGCCAGCGCAGGCTGGCTACGCACGCTGCTCCTGCAACTCGGTCCCGATGCCGACGTGCTCGCCCCGCCGCACGTCCACGGCATCGCCCAGCAGGCGGCGCAGGCGCTGCTGGACGCCCGTTACACCCGTTCGAGCTGAGCGGTCACGTCGTCGGCGCTGACGATTCCGTGGGCACGCAGGAGATGGGGGAGCACGGCGGCTGTCGCGTCGGCGTCGGCCAGCGCGTCGTGCGGCCGTACGAGCTCGACGTTGTAGCGCTCGCACAGGGAACCGAGCCGGTGTGACTGGGTTCTGCCGGGGTCGAGCCGTCGTGAGAGGCGCAACGTGCACAACCACGACGCCACCGGCAATCCGACATCGCTCTCGTCGGCCGCTTTGCGCAAGAAACCGAGATCGAACGTGGCGTTGTGGGCCACGAAGACGTTGCCGCGCAGCCGCTCGGCGAGTTCGGCGAGCACCGCCTGCTGCGCGGGTGCATGCCGAAGTACGCGGCGGGTGATGCCGTGCAGCTTCGTCGGCCCGACGCGAAACCAACGTCGCCGCGGGTGGACCAGACTGCTCCACCGCTCGATCACCGCACCGTCGGAATCGACAACGACCACACCAACCTGCAGCAGCCGACTCCAGCGCAGGGAGAGGCCCGACGTCTCGACATCGACCACGGCGAACCGCACTGGTTGGTCGTCGGGCAGCGACATGCGATTACTGTATTCCGACGGTGTGACAGCCATGATGTGATCAGGTTCCGAAACGCCTTGCCGCGCGTGTGACTGATGTCAGAGTAGTTCGGCTGCGAGGCTGGCGACGTTGCTTCGTTCGCACGCCGACAGGGTGATGTGGCCGAAGCAGGGCTGGCCACCAAACGCTTGGATCAATACTGCGAGCGCATTGTTCGACTCGCCGAGGTAGGGCGCGTCGATCTGGCTGGTGTCCCCGGTGAACACCACCTTGGTGCCCTCGCCGACTCGAGTGAGAATCGTCTTCAACGTGGTCGGCTCCAGGTTCTGGGCTTCGTCGACGATCACGTATTGGCGGTGCAGCGATCGGCCGCGCAAGAACGTGATGCTCTCCAGCGACAACTGGTTGCGGGTGATCAGCTCGTCGGTGAGCTGGCGGGCGTCGTGGCTGTTGCGTTGATCGGTGAGCGCCACGATGGCATCGTGGATCGCCGACATCCACGGGTCGAGCTTCTCGTCGAGCCCGCCGGGAAGAAAACCAACGTCGGCCCGCCCGACGGGGACGAGCGGCCGATAGATCGCCAGGCGCTCGTACTCGCGGCTCTCCACCACCCGCTCGAGGCCGGCGGCGATCGCCAACAGCGTCTTGCCGGTACCGGCCCGCCCGTCGAGCGCGACGACGTTGACATCAGGGTCGAGAAGCAGCTCGAGGGCGAATCGTTGCTCCTTCGATCGAGACCGCAGCCCCCAGGCTTCGGGGGCGGAGTGGTGGAGCCCGACCAGGTCGTCACCGAACCGGCGGGTGAGCGCCGATTGCGACCCGGCGCGCAGCACCACGAAGGTGTTCTCGTGCGTGTCCGCCACATGCGTGCTCTGGTTGCCCGTGCTCTGGTCGCCCGTGCTCTGGTCCACGGCGATCCTGCCGGTGGCGTACAACGAGTCGACCACCGTGGTGGTGGTCTCGATCGTGGTCCAGCCGGCGCTGCGCGTGGAGGCTGAGCGCCCTGCGGGCGAGTGCGGTGCAGCCGCCACGCCGAGGTGCGCGGCCTTGATCCGCAACGCGGCATCGTTGGACACCATCGTCGTCGGAGCGTGGAGCGACTGACCGAGCGCGGCGCCGATGATCCGATTGTCGGGCACCGACGGGTCGAGACCGTACTCGATGAGAAGGTGGCGTTGCACTCCGTTGATCTCGATCTGCAACGTGCTGGCGCCAGGCTCGTTCGACAGCGGAACCGCCGTAGCGAGCGATCCTCCGGCGCGCACGCGTAGCTCCTCGATGGTGCGCAATGCGGTGCGGGCGGCACGGCCGACGTCGTCGAGACGGTTTTTCAGACCGTCGAGCTCTTCGATGACGGTGAGCGGAATCACCACATCGGCGTCGACGAAGCTGTGCACCGCTGCCGGATCGGCGACCAGTACGGACGTGTCGAGCACGATCTTGCTCCGGACAACATCGCCTGTGGGGCAGGGCCCGTTGGCGTCCGCGGGATGTGCGGAGGACACGCGATTGGATGGGGCAGGCAGCACGTCGGTCAATGCCACTCCTTCGGAGGATGATGTCGTGAGAGGGTTTTGCGGATCATTGGTCGGCACGATCATGACCCACCCGACTGTCGCTCTGGTGGACCATCGAACCCGGTTCACGCGCTGTTCATCTTGTCCCTGGCAGGGGCCGCTGTTACAACACGTCGGGGATGCCGTCGTCGACTTCGACGCCGAGTGAGTTCAACGCGAACGACACGAGGTGGTAGTTGCCGACCGCGAAGATCAGGTCGAGCAGCTGCTCGGTGGCATACGTCTCGATGAGGGCGGCCCAAGTGGCGTCACCGATGCGACTGTCGTGGTGCAACTCGTCGACGGCCGCGAGCAGCGCTGCCTCCGCCGATATCCAACTGGGGTGCTTGGGTCCTACCCGGACTTGATCGATCTCGTCGACCGTGATGCCGCATTGCTGCGCGATCACGTGGTGCTGGGCGAACTCGTACTTGGAGTGGCACAGCACCCCGACTCGCAAGATTGCCAACTCGCGATCGCGGGGAGTCAGCGAGCTCTTCGACAGCACGTGCGCGGCGAACACGAGCCAACGTCGCAGCAGCGACGGATGGTGGGCGAGCGTGGTGAAGATGTTGGGCGTCGAGCCGTCGGGTGCACGAAGGCCGCGTTCGTACAACTCGATCACCTCGGGGCTCGGGTCGGTAACGGGTTGGATTCGGGGCATGGTCACGGCACCGATCATCGCGCCAGACTGAGGCGATGAACGACCGGACGTGTGTGTTCTGCCAGATCGTCGAGGGCAACCTCGACGCCGACATGGTGCTCGACGACGGTGCGGTGATGGCGTTCCTCGATCGGTCACCGTTGTTCGTCGGGCACGTGCTGGTCATCCCCCGTGTGCACGTCGAGACCATCGTCGACGCCCCGGCGGCGCTGCTCGCGGCACTGTTCGCGCAGGTGCAACGCATCGCCGCCGTGCTTCCCGAGGTGCTCGGCGCCGACGGATCATTCGTCGCCAACAACAACGTCGTCAGCCAGAGTGTGCCCCACCTGCATGTGCACGTGGTGCCACGCCGGCGACGCGACGGCCTGCGCGGATTCTTCTGGCCGCGCCAGAAGTACGCAGCCGGTGAGGCCGCGGTGACGGCTGGTTTGCTTCGCGACGCGCTCCAACGTTGATACAAAACCCTTGCGCGCGAACGCACTCATGACGTGTCGTTGCATTTGCAACGACGTAGATGCTTGCTATTCGTCGACGAAAGCGGTTCGATGCTTATGTAACGCATCGTTACGTTCAACCGTTCACTACGAACCACCCCGATACGAAGAGGTATCAACAGCATGACCAAAGCAGAATTGCTCGACGCAGTAGCGAAAGACTCCGGTGTTTCCAAGGCCGACGCCGAGCGAGCCATCGGCTCGTTCTTCGATGTCGCCACGAAGGCAGCGAAAAAGGGCGACAAGGTCGCATGGCCGGGCTTCGGCTCCTTCAGCACCTCGAAGACCAAGGCTCGCCTCGGACGTAACCCCCAAACCGGTGAGGCCGTAAAGATCGCCGCCTCCACGCGGATGAAGTTCACCTCGAGCAGCACGCTCAAGGCTGTGTTGAACCCGAAGAAGAAGTGACCCAGGACCAACCAAAGGACCAATGACCATGGCTACGAAGAAAGCTGCCCCCGCAGCAAAGAAGGCTGCACCAGCAGCGAAGAAGGCCGCGCCAAGCAGCCGCACAAGCGTCGGGTAAATCGTGTAGCCGGGATCAGGAATGA
>JANNHO010000197.1:0-7484 GCA_031404435.1 Acidimicrobiaceae bacterium
ACGTGATCCACATTCCCGTCGGCGAGCGATGACGGTGATCGCCCTGCCGCCGGAGGAGTTCGCCGCGTGGCCGTGCGCTGCTGACGTTCTCAAGCGGCCCGTGGCACGAGACGTTCGTATCGACAACATCCGCGTGGGGGATGACCCCACTCGCCGATCAGCAGTTGGCCGGATTGATCATGTGGGTTCCTGCGGGTGGCTTGTACCTACTGGGTGCGCTGGCGCTCCTGCGCCGTTGGATCGAACCGCCGCGCCAGGCGTGGCCAGCGGCGACGGGGGCGGGGCCAGCGGCGACGGGGGCGGGGCCCGACACGATGGCGGCGGGGTCAGACGGCCGGCGACCTCGGGGCGAGCGACCATCGGATGACTTCGGTGATCGCCCTGCCCGCGGGGCGGACGAGCAGTGCTTCGCTGACGGGAAGCAGCGGGAGCCGGAGCGGCCAGCGAGTCCACGCCGGCAGTAGTGCGACCGCAGCTCCGGCCAACATCGCGTACGGGGCGCGGGCAGCGAGCGGGAGCGGTGGTTCGAACAGCAGGAACCGGGCGGCTTCGCGAGCCTCCGGTGTACTCATCATCTCCGGACGGAAGTCGCGCAGCTCAAGGCGTACCTCGGCAACCGTGGTGGGCGGTTCGAACACCCCGAGCTTGCGGGCGATCACTGCCATGTCGGCCACGTACTGGTCGGCCTGCTCGGCCTCGAGCGGCGCCGAACCGTAGCGCCGGTAGGCGGCGAGGAAGCTGTCGACCTCGCACACATGCACCCACCGCAGCAGGTGCGGATCGCTGGCCGAGTACGGTCGCCCGTCGCACGCCGTGCCCCGAACCCGTTGGTGGACGGCGCGCACCGTTTCGATTGCTTGTTCAGCTGTCGGCGCCGGCCCGAACGTGGTGGCAGCGAGGAAATCGGCGGTGCGCTGCAAACGGCCCCACGCGTCGCTGCGGTAGTCGGAATGCTGCGCGACGCCGGCCATCGCCAAGGGGTGCAGCGATTGCAGCAGCAATGCCCGCAGCCCACCGACGAACATCGACGCGTCGGAATGAATAGTGCGGATCGAATGATCGTCGGGGAACCACCGTTGCCCCGGGGCGGCCATGATCGCATGAGCCTTGGCATCGGGTTCGTCGCCGACGACCCGCGACCTGATCTGCGCGGCGACCCAGTCGCGCACCGGCTCGAACGTTGTCGAAAGGGCTTTCGTTGCCGCCGCTGGCGGGTTCCGACTCGTCATCGCCTGGTCACATCCTCGGTACGACGATGAACGCGATCGTGGCCAGATGGCATCCGGCGCCCGCCACGGTGAACAGATGGAACACCTCGTGATAGCCAAACACGGTAGGCCACGGATCGGGGCGGCGCAACGCATAGACGACAGCCCCAACCGTGTAGAACATGCCTCCGCCGAGTACGAGACCAAAACCGGTCGGACCCAGACCGGAGTACAGCTGCGGGAAGGCGACCGCAGCCGACCAGCCGACCAGGACATAGATCGCGGTAAACAGCGATCGCCGTACCTGATGCGGCATCCACTCCAGTGCGATCCCGGCGGCGGTGCCACCCCACACGGTCACCAACACCACCGGCTGCTGCCAGCCGTGGAGAGCCACGATGGCGATCGGGGTGTAGGCGCCGGCGATCGCCAAGAAGATCATCGAGTGGTCGAGGCGACGCACGATCGACAGCGGCCGCTCGTTCCAGCGGAAGCGGTGCAACAACGACGACACACCGAACATCAACAGCGTGCCGACCAGGTACGTGAGCAGCAGTGCTCGTTCGCCGGGCGACGACGGCGTCGCCGAAACCATCACCGTGCCGAGTGTTGCCACCGTCGCGAAGGCGACAACGTGCGACCATCCTCGCAACAGTGGTTTGACGTCAATGACCTGCACAATGACGACGGTACCCCGTATCGGCGGTGATGTGACCTCACCCTGGCGTTACAGCAAGAGGCCCCGTCTACATCAGAAAGACGGGTGGTACGTCAGGGCACGGCTGTGACGTCAGGCGTCGACAGCGTGGGCGCGCAGGTCGGCCAGCGAGCTGTACTCGAGCGCCGATAGGTGGCAGGCCGCGAGACGCACCCTGGGTGCAGCGCCCGCTTCGAACGCTTCTTGCCACCGCGCCGCGCACAGGCACCACTGATCGCCGTCGCTCAGCCCGGCGAAGCCGTACTGCGGCATCGGCGTGCTCAGGTCGTTGCCGGCTGCTTTGCTGAACGCCAGGAACTCTTCGGTCATCACGGCGCACACCACATGCATGCCGGGATCGTCGCCGCGATTCTCGCAGCAGCCGGTGCGGTAGTACCCGGTAATCGGATCGAGTGAGCACGACTCCAGTTCGGTGCCGAGGACGTTGCGTTGACCCATGTCGTTATTGGAGCACATCGGTGCCCCCGGTGTTCAGCGCGTGTCAGCTCACGTCGACGTGCAGGGCCCGCCCGATGCTGTACGTGACCACGCAGGCGAGCAGCAAGATGGCGACCTGGCGAAACGCTGTCCACGACCGGCTGCGTTCAGCGAATCGCCCGATGGTCCAACCGAGTAGTGCCGCGGCAATCACCCCGAGTATCACCGACGCTGCGGTGGCGGCGGTTCCTGTGCCGATGAACCACGGGATGACCGGGAGGGCTGCGCCGACGACGAAGCACAGAAACGACAGCGCCGCCGCTTGCCACGCGGACGGAAGACCGCCCGAGTCGATGCCGAACTCTTCACGGGCGTGTACCTCGAGGGCCCTGTCCGGGTCGCGCATGACGTCGGCTGCGGCCCGCTGTGCGGTACCAGGTTCCATCCCGTGGTCTTCGTACATCAGCGCCAGCTCGCGCTGTTCAGCCACGGCGTTCACGCCCAGTTCGTGGCGCTCCACCGCCAGTTCGCGCTGGACGAGCTCGTTCTGCGCAGAGATGCTGATCCACTCGCCGGCGGCCATGCTGACGGCACCGGCCATCGCCCCCGCCACCCCGGCCAAACGCACGACATTGGACCCCAGACCGCTGCCGGCGAAACCGAGCACCAGCAAGACGTTGGAGGTGAGCCCATCGCTCATCCCGAACACCGCAGCCCTGGCCAACCCACCCGACACCTGGCGGTGGCCTGGGTGAACCTCCGCCCTGCGCCTCACAGTGTGACGACTCATCGCTGGACAGGTTACTGGCGGACGCGGACGTACCGATCGCCACGAGTCAGCGGGGGTGGCACACTGGTGGAACCATGCAACGCGACATCGGCGTCGCGTCGAGTTGGTCGAAAGTCGAAGGAACAACATCGATGGGGATCACGCATCCGACTCGACGAGTTGGCGACGAATGGCTCGAGGCGGTCCGCGACGCGCTCGGGCCGCGCGGTGACGTGGCCGATCGATTGGAGGACTCGCTGCCGGCCGGCTACGACGAGCTGAACTATCCCGGTACCGCCGCTGTCGATTTGCCGGTCTTGGTCGATCTCGCCGACTCCGGGGGCGACCTGGCGACGGCGATCACCCGCTTCGCCGACGCCCCGGCAGCTGAGTGGCGGTTCCGCGTGTACCACTCGGGCGGGTCGATCCCGTTGGCCGATCTGCTGCCGTTGCTCGACAACCTCGGCCTGCGCGCCCTCGACGAGCGGGCTTTCTCGTTCCAGATCGACGGGGATGTGGTGGTCCACCTGCACGACGTCGGTGTGCGCGCCCCCGAGGGTGTGTCTCTTGACGGAGAGCGCGCCGATCACCTTCGCGCTGCATTCGAGGCCCAGTTCCGCGGCGAGGTGGAGTCCGACGGGTTGAATCGCCTGGTGCTCGCGGCCGAGTTGACGGCGCGCGAGGTGGAGGTGGTGCGTGCCTACACCCGGTACCTCCGCCAAGTTGGGTTCCCGTTCAGCCAGGCCTACATCGAGTCCACCGTCGTGCGTCATGCTGCGATCACGGCGCTGCTTTTTGAACTGTTCGCTCATCGTTTCGATCCGATGCGCGGGCGTACCGCCGATGCCGCCGGCGCGGCCGAGATAGCTCTGCGGGCGTCGATTCTCGAGGCGCTCGATGCGGTACCGAGTCTGGATGATGACCGCACGCTGCGGGCGCTGCTGGCCTTGATCGACGCGACGCTACGTTCCAACGTGTACCAACGAGGTCGTGACGGCATTGCCGCGCACCGCGATGTGATGTCGTTCAAGTTCGATCCCGCCAAGGTGCCCGACCTGCCGCTACCCAAGCCGATGTTCGAGATGTGGGTGTGCTCACCGCGGGTCGAGGGTGTCCACCTGCGCGGTGGGCGAATCGCCCGCGGCGGTCTGCGCTGGAGTGACCGGCGCGAGGATTTCCGGACCGAGGTGCTCGGCCTCGTGAAGGCGCAGATGGTCAAGAACGCGGTAATCGTGCCGACGGGGGCCAAGGGCGGTTTCTTCCCGAAGCGGGCGACCGCCACCGCCGAGGAGTTCCGCGCCGAGGGCCTGGCGTGTTACCGGGCGTTCATCTCCGGCCTCCTCGACATCACCGACAACATCGTCGATGGGCATGTGGTGCCGCCGATCGATGTGGTGCGCTACGACGGCGACGACCCGTACCTCGTCGTTGCCGCCGACAAGGGTACGGCCACCTTCAGCGATGTGGCCAACGGCATCTCGGCCGAGTACGGGTTTTGGCTGGGCGATGCTTTTGCTTCCGGCGGCAGCGTTGGGTACGACCACAAAGCGATGGGCATCACCGCCCGCGGTGCGTGGGAGAGCGTTCGCCGTCACGCCCGCGCGATCGGCAAGGATGCCGACCGCGACACAATGACCATCGTCGGCATCGGCGACATGTCGGGCGACGTGTTCGGCAACGGCTTGCTGCGGTCGCCGCACCTGAGGCTGGTGGCCGCGTTCGATCACCGGCACATCTTCATCGATCCCGATCCAGATCCGGCCGAGTCGTTCGCCGAACGTCATCGGCTGTATGCGATGACGCGGAGCAGTTGGGCCGACTATGCCGCAGCGCTCATCTCCGAAGGCGGCGGCGTGTACCCGCGCACCCTGAAACAGATCGAGATCTCGCCGGCTGCGCAACGCGCGCTCGGTACCGAGCAGTCGATGTTCACCCCGATGGAGCTTGTGTCCACCATCGTGCGCGCACCCGTCGACGTGTTGTGGAACGGCGGTATCGGCACCTATGTGAAGGCCGCCACCGAGACGCACGCCGATGTCGGCGACCGGGCCAACGATGGCGTGCGCGTCAACGGCGGCGAGTTGCGTTGCAAGCTGATCGGCGAGGGCGGCAACCTCGGGCTCACCCAGCGCGGCAGGATCGAGTACGCCCTCAACGGCGGGCTCGTCTACACCGATGCGATCGACAACTCGGCCGGCGTGGATTGCAGCGATCACGAGGTGAACATCAAGATCCTCCTCGGAGACGTGATGGCCACCACGGGATTGACACTGGCCGATCGCGACACCTTGCTTGCGTCGATGACCGACAGGTCGGCGAACTCGTCCTCGATGACAACCGCGCCCAGACCTTGGCGCTTTCCATCGCCCGCCGGCAGGCGCTCCCGATGGTCAACGTGCATGCCCGTTATCTCAACTCGCTGGAGGCCGAGGGCTGGATCAACCGCCAGCTCGAGTACTTGCCGACCGACAAGCAGATCGCCGACCGGCAGGCGCTGGGGGCGGGCCTCACCACGCCGGAGTTCGCGGTGTTGCTCGCGTACACCAAGACCGCGAACATCGACCTCCTCGTCGACTCGAGCCTGCCCGACGACCCGGCGCTCCAGCCCGAGCTGCACCGCTACTTCCCAGCCGTGTTGCAACAGCGATACCCCGCCGAGATTGCCCGGCACCGTCTGCGCCGCGAGATCATCTCCACCCAGGTCGGGAACCAGATGGCCAACATCTCCGGCATCTCCTTCGATCATCGTGTCACCGAAGACATCGGTGTCGGTGTCGTCGAGATCACGAGGGCGTGGGTTGCCGCACGCGACGTCTTCGGTCTCGCCGCGACGTGGGACCGGATCGACGGCCTTGGCGCGGACGTTCGCCTCGATGTGCAGCTCGAGCTGTTCATGGAGGCCCGTGGGATGCTGGAACGCAGCGTCTCGTGGATACTCCGGCACCGTCGCCCCCCGGTCGACATCACCGCAGTCGTCGCGCAGTTTCGGCCACCGATGGGACGTCTGGCGTCGGGTCTCGACGACGTGTTGTCGGGCCGTATGCTCGAGCGAACGTTCGCCGTCGAGGCAGGTCGGATCACCGCCGGTGTGCCCGAAGTTCTGGCGCAGCACGCAGCGATGTGGCCGTTGATGCACACATCATTCGATGTGATCGAACTCGCCCAGCGGCGAGCCATCGATCCCGTCGACGCAGCGCGGATCTACTGGAAGGTGTTCGGGGTGTTGGACATCGACTGGCTGTGGGACGCAATCGGTGCGCTGTCGCGCAGCAACCGGTGGCAGACGCAGGCCCGATCTGCGTTGCGTGATGATTTGTTGGCGGTATTGGCCGATCTCACCGACGACTCGCTCGAGCTCGGTTCGGTCGAGCTGTGGTGCGCCACGAACGAGCGTGTGGTGGCACGCACCGCCAACATGTTCACTGAGATCCGCCGCGCTGACAGCTTCGACATCACCACGCTGTCGGTGGCGATCCGCCAACTGCGCAACCTGGCCCTCACCACCCAGCGCCCCGACTGATCAGCCCAAGCGTCCAAGTCGCGATCGGCCCGGTCGCCAAAACCGTCGCCCGCCAAAACCTTCGCCGCTAGCGTTCATGGGGTCATGGATTCACCACGCCTGCGCATTGCGCCGTCTCCAACAGGGTTCTTCCATGTCGGCGGGGCGCGCACAGCGCTCTACAACTGGGCGCTCGCGCGCCACCTCGGCGGCACGTTCGTGCTGCGCATCGAAGACACCGACGAGGCCCGCAACCGGCCCGAGTGGAACCAGGGCATCATCGACGCGCTCGCATGGATCGGGATCAGCGCCGACGACCCGGCGTTCGAGGGCCCCTACTTTCAAAGCGCCTATGCAGCCGAGCACGTGGCCGCCGCGGACCGGTTGTTCGAGACGGGCCACGCGTACTACTGCGACCTGACGAGCGATCAGATCCAGGAACGCTCCACGGCCAACGGCACCACCGGCTACGACGGCTACTCCCGCGATCGCGGGCTTGGCCCAGCGCCCGGCAGCGTGCTCCGCTTCCGTGTCCCAGCCGGAACCACGGTGGTGCGCGATGCGGTGCGCGGCGAGGTGTCGTTCGACAACGCGACCATCGAGGACTTCGTGCTGTTGCGCGGCAACGGGTCGCCGATGTTCCTGCTGGCCAACGTGGTCGACGACATCACCATGCGGATCAGTCATGTGATCCGGGCCGAGGAACACCTGCCGAACACCCCCAAACAGCAAATGCTGTGGGAAGCGCTCGGCCATCCGGCGCCAGTGTGGGGGCATGTGCCGGTGCTGGTGAACGAGCAGCGCAAGAAGATCTCCAAGCGCCGCGACAAGGTCGCGCTGGAACAGTTCCGCGCTGACGGCTACGTCGCCGAC
>JANNHO010000198.1:0-26700 GCA_031404435.1 Acidimicrobiaceae bacterium
ACCCCACCAACCGCGCCATACACCACCTCACCACCGACCGGACTGATCACCTGATCATGGCGGATGCTGCTGTTCGCATCGTTCGGGTCCGTGCCATCCACACCCTCTTGAACATCACTCACCCCATCACCATCACTATCGGGCTCGGTGCCGCGCCCGGTTCCGTACAGCAACTCGTCACTTTGCTTCGACATCGATCTGCCCCGTTCCTCTGGCCCATGTGGCGACTGCTGTCGACGGTACGACAGGTGCCGCTGGCTGTCACCTAGGGAAACCATTGGTTCTGTCCGAATGGGCTGACACGGCCTCGGACTGCGTCTACCTTGCAGACCGGGAGGTGTGCAATGACTGACAACGAGTTGTACTCGATTGGAATCGATCTTGGTCAGACGCCGTCACCCGCAGCCCTCGCACGCGGCGACCACGATGTGGAGATCCTGGCCGCGACCGCCGATGCAGCATCGCTCGTCGAATCGCTCATCGCCCGTGACGGCATCACGCCAACTGCGGTCGTCATTGCCTCACCGTCGGATCAGCGCACGGTCATCGGCTCGCTCGCCGGCGACGTTGTCCGCCGCTGCGGGCTCGCGATCGACAGCGTGTGGGTCGCCGATCGGTTTGCTGTCGAACCGATCGGTTTGGCGTACCTCCGCACGCACAACAACCACGGTGCCGACACCGACCGTGGCATCCTCGATGAGCCAGCTGCCGCTGCAATCGGAGCCGCACTGTCGGGCATTGCATCGGATGATCATCGACGCGCCGTCGGGTGGTTGGCCGCAGGGACCGGGGCTGCCATCGTCGGTGGGCTCGGTGCTGTGCTCGCAACCGACTCGGCTGCAGCCCTTCCCGCCGCGCTTGGTCCCGCCGCGCTTGGGCCCGCCGGTGTGCCGTTGACCCAAGTGCCCGCCGCAGGGACACAGGGGGTGCCGTTCGCAGCTCATTCGGCCGCCGGGCCCGCCGGAGTTCCATTCGGACAGGGTGGCGTTGCCGGCCCGAGTGGCGTAACGATGGGCAGCGGTGCAGCCGTAGGCCCAGCGGGCGTTCCGATCAACCCCGGTTCCGGTGCCGGACCATCCGGGGTGCCCCTCGGAGCAGTCGCCAAACCAGCGCGACGCGCCCGCACGGCCGTGATCGTCGGCGCTGCCGCAGCAGCGATCGCAGTCGGAATCGGAGTCGCTGCATCGTCAGGCGGTGATCCGCCCGCGGCATCGGTCACGAGCGACCGGACCGCAACATCTGTGGCGCCGTCGGTTCTGACGACAACGGATACGGCCACCGTGACGGTTGTCGTCGATGCATCGACCGCGACAACCGCGACGCCCGCGACAGCAGCGACGCCCGCGATATCGCCAAGCACTGAGCCGGTCGAAGGCGTCGGGGCCGGCTGCACTGTCGGTTCATGGTTGGCCGACAACCAATCCTTCGGTGAATCCTTCACTTCGTTCGCGGCTGCCGCCGGAGGACCGATCGTGCTCGACGCGATCTCCGGTGCGATCCGTGTCGACATCGCCGCCAATGGCGCGGTCGTCACGACCTACGACGACTTCACCGTCACCGCAACCGTCGAAGGTCTGACCTCGGAGGTCTTCGTGACAGGTGTCGACACGAACCAGATCGATTTCGCCGACGACAGCTCGTACACCGTGACATCAACTGAGATCGCCTCGACCCAGCGGATCTCAGCTGAGGGCATCGTCTTTCTGGAGGAACCTTCACCGGAAGCGGCGTTCTTTGGTTCGAGCACCTACACCTGCGCGGGAGACCGGCTCGACGTCACCATTCCCGGCCCACTTGGAGATTGGGTTGCGATCTTCACCCGCAATGTCTGAGCAGCGAAGCACCGTGCAGCCAAACCCTGTGCAGCGAAACCCTGGGCAGCCCTTCGTTGTCGGGATCGACCTCGGCACGACCTACTCGGCGGCCGCGATCGTGCGCGGTTCGGTCGCCGAGGTCTGTGTTCTGGGCACGATCTCGGCACAGATCCCGACGGTGGTCGTCCATCGCGGCGATGGCGAGATCCTCATCGGTGAGGCCGCCGAACGACGCGCCGCCAGCGAACCCACCCGGACAGCACGAGAGTTCAAGCGGCGGCTCGGCGACCCGATACCGATCATCGTCGGAGGCACCCCATACGGCGCAGAGGCACTGATGGCTGAGATGCTCGAAGCGATCGTCCGCCAGGTGACCGACCGGGAAGGGCAGGCCCCGGGCGTTGTGGTGCTGTCGCACCCGGCCAACTACACCGAGTACAAACGCGGACTCCTGGTGGAGGCAGCTCGGCTCGCCGGCCTCGACCTCGATCGGGTGCAGCTGATCACCGAGCCCGAGGCAGCGGCAATCGCATACGCGAAACAGGAGCGCATCGATCCGGGCGAGGTCATTGCCGTCTACGACTTCGGCGGAGGCACCTTCGACGCCGCGGTCGTGCGCAGCACCGCCGCAGGCTTCGAGTTACTCGGCACCCCGGAGGGAATGGAGCGACTCGGCGGGATCGATTTCGATCAGGCAGTGCTCTCCCATGTCGACACCGTGCTCGACGGTTTGATCTCTGCAGCCGACGGTTCCGACGCCCAGGTTCTCGCCGGCCAGATTCGGTTGCGCGACGAGTGCCGACGGGCCAAGGAAGCGCTGTCGAACGACACCGACGCAACGATCTCGGTCTCGATTCCAGGAGTGCAGACCGATGTCCGGTTGACCCGCGAGGAGTTCGAACAGATGGTGCGGCCGCGCATCACCGAAACCGTCAAAGCACTGCTGCGAACCATCGCGTCAGCCGGCATCAGCCTCGACGATGTGAGTCGGGTGCTGCTCGTCGGAGGATCATCGCGAATGCCGATCGTGGCTCAGGTCCTACGCGAATCGATCGGCCGCCCGGTCAGCGTCGACGCGGACCCGAAGATGACGATCGCCCTCGGTGCCGCCTACTCAGCGATGCCGCTCAGCGACACCCAGCCGCACACGACCCCGCCCGACGTGCAGCCGACCGCGCCGCCGACGAGACCAACTGCGCTGCCAGCCACCCCGCCACGCCGTCGGATGCCGGGTAGGGCGCTCGTCGTGGGCATCGCCGTGGTCGCCGCCGTCGCGGTCGCGGCGGGTGCCGCGGTCTTCGTTACCGGCAACAGCGATGGCAGCGATGCCGGCCGTGCGACGGCCGCTTCGGTGACGCCGTCCGGTGCTGCGCCCACCGCATCGCCGACCACGGTTGGCCCCACCGGAACTCTCGGCACCGCAACGCTCGCCACCGGAACTCCCGGCACCGGCACCCAGCCGTCGGCCGCGTCGGTGCCCGGATCCGAGACCGGTTCGTCAACGCCGGCACCGGATGCAGCAAGCCCGATTGAGCGGCTGGCCTTCAACGGTCGTGACGACGGGACCGGCATTCCCGGGCCCGCCCTCGACGCCGGTGCCCCGGCAGTACTGACCGGTCTCGCTGTCGCACCCGGTGGCGACTTGTACGTGGTTTCCGCCGCGCCCTCGGTCATCAGGATCGCCGGAAACCAGGTCGAGGTCGCGGCCGACTTCTCTGCCATCGCCGGTTCCGCCACAGCGATCGCGATCGGGTCCGACGGCACCATCTTCGTGGCGACACCAGCTGGAATCGTGCGTATCGTCGACGGCTTTTCTCAACTCATCCTTGACGGACCGTCCTCCGGTCTGAGCACGACACTCGGCCCGGTCGCCCTCGATGGCGGCGGCAACCTGTACGTCGCCGACAACGGAACGTTCCGGATCATTCGCCGTGCACCCGATGGCACGCTCACCCTGGTTGCCGGTACGGGGACACGCGCCGCAGCCGCTGCAATCCCGATCGAGGGCGGCGACGCGGCTTCATCCGCCATCGGCGTCGTCACCGGCCTGACCCTGCGTCGCGACGGCACGTTGCTGATCGCCGACTCCGACCAGCAGCGGGTGCGTGCCGTCGCACCTGACGGCACGATCACCACCGTGGCCGGAGGTGGGACGATCGCCGTCGACTCGCTGTCGGACCCAACTGTGGCGGCAGGAACGACGGCAACCGATCTGCGATTCGGTGGACTCGGTAGTCTCGCCATCGACAGCGGGCAGACCATGTACGCGGCCGATAGCGCTGGCAACGTGATCGTCGTCGTCAGACCCAGCGGTGACGTCGAGGTGCTGATCGGTGACCGATCGAACGCGGCAGCAACACTAGGTCTGGCCATCTCGGCTGGCGGGGCGCTGCTCTACTCCGACGGCCACGTCATCTGGGGTGTGTCCGATTGAATCACCAGCCGCCCCCACCTTCGATACGGTTCCCAGATCGAATCGCCTCTCAACGATGACGGCGCCGCGTCAGCGGAGGCCGACGCAGCCGTCCGACGCGTCCTCAACCTGCTCGCGCTCGACTTGACAGGTGAGGTCCGGGTCGTCTGCGCTGCGCTCACATCGGCCGGTGGGGATCCCGACGATCTCCTCGCTGCGGAGATCTCCGGCGTTCTGCGCGTCGAAGGTGACGGCGTCGACTTCGTCGACCAACTGACGCGACCGATCATCATCGCGGCGATGGCCCCTGACGAACGCCGCTCAGTCAATCGGCTGTTTGCCGACGTGTTGGCAGAACCGCGACACCGGGTGCAGCGCGCCCAACACCTCGCCCTGTCGACCGTCGGACCCGATCACCAAGCCGCCGTTGCGTTCGCCGAACTCGGCCAGGAGGCATCCCAGCGGGGTGACCCGGCGTTGGCCGGGGAGCTGTTCATGCGCGCCGGCGGCTTCGCGCCCGACCCCGAACAGCGCGCTGCACACCTCTACTTCGCCGCCGATGGGTACTGGAATGCCGGACAGTACACAGCGGCGCGCGCCGCCTTCGATGCTGCGCACATCGGCTCGACCCAGCCAATCCTGCGGGCCGACATCGCCCTGCAGCTCGGCCAGCTCGACATGTACCAGCGTGGTCCCCGATACAGCCGCGATCTGTTCATCGCCGCTGCCGAAGCCGTCGAACCGCACGACATCGATCGAGCAGCAATGCTGCTCGTGCACGCTGCGAGTACGGCGATGTTGTCATCGGACATCGTTGGATCGCTCGGGCTCGCCCGACGTGCACGTGCACTCGCCGAACGCGGAGATGGTAGTAGCACGATTCCCGCTTCACTGATGGTCGCATTTCTCAGCCTGCATCACGGCGATGTCGACGAGTTCGAAGCGCTGTTCCCACCTATTTCCCAGATTGCCGACAGCCTGAAGGATGCCGACATCCCCGAGGCCGATCTGCTCCTGCAACTGGTCGGCATGGTGCACGTCTACACCGAGCAATGGGACACCGGCCGCGCCTATCTCACCGCTGTCGCCCACAGCGCCAGTCGGCGAGCCCGAGTGGCAACAGCTGCGCTGGCCAGCGCGATACTGGCCGAGCTGTGCTGGCGGTCCGGTCGTTGGGAGGAAGCGTGGTCACTCGCCACGGGCGACGTCGTGCGCGAGGTGACACTGACCGGTGCACGGCTCTGGCTGCTTGCGTTCACCGCTCATCTCGACGCCGGTTTCGGACGCGCCGAGGACTGCAGGACCCGCGCTCGTGCTGCCATCGCTGAAGCTGAACCGATGGGCTTCGGCACGGCGATCATGTGGGCCAACCACGCGCTCGGTCTTCTGGAACTCGGGCTCGGCCACACCGTTGCGGCGGCATCCCACCTCGATCGTGTTGCCGCGGCGGCATCCGCCTACGAGATCATCGAGCCGAGCGGCATGTGGTGGCAGGCGGACCATGTCGAGGCCCTGGTGCGATCCGGCCGCCAGCATGAAGCTGCCAAGGCCCTCGCCCGTTTCGAGTCGGGCGCAGCACTCTCACAGCGGGCCTGGGCGTCGGCGACCACGGCACGTTGCCGGGCGATGATGGCGACCACCGCCGACGAAGCCGAGCATTGGTTCGCCGAGTCGCTGGCGCAGCTTGATCGGCTGGCGGCACCGTTCGAACTCGGCCGCACGTTGCTGTGTCGTGCCGAACGTCGTGTTTCTACCAGCTCTGATCTCGACCCGACTGCAGATCTTGCCGAGGCGATCGCCATCTTCGATGCGCTCGGTGCTCTTCCGTGGTCTGCCCAAGGATCGGCATTGCGCGACACGATTGCGACCGGACGAGACCCCGGCGCGGAGGGCATGTTGACGCCGGCAGAGTCGCGCGTCGCCAAGGCAGTCGTTGCCGGTCTGACCAATCGGGAGGTGGCCGCAAGCCTGTATGTCAGCGAAAAGACGGTGGAGTTCCACCTGCACAACGTCTATCGCAAACTCGGTGTGCGGTCGCGTACACAACTTGCGCGGCAGCTCCCTACGCAGTGAGGCCGATGGGGCAGCTGACGCCGGTGCCACCGATTCCGCAGTAGCCGTTGGGGTTCTTGGCCAGGTATTGCTGGTGGTACGGCTCGGCGTAGTAGAACTCGCCGAGGGCTGCGATCTCGGTGGTGATTTCGCCGTACCCGGCCGAACCGAGACGCTCCTCGAACACGGCCTTGCTGGCCAGTGCGGTATCGAGCTGTGCGGGCGATGTCGTGTAGACCGCGCTGCGGTACTGCGTGCCCATGTCGTTGCCCTGACGCATCCCCTGCGTGGGATTGTGAGACTCCCAGAACAGCTTGAGCAACGCTTCGTAGCTCACCTGCTGGGGATCGAACACCACGAGCACGGCTTCGGTGTGGCCGGTGCGCGCCGAGCACGTCTCTTCATACGTAGGGTTCGGGGTGAACCCGCCGGAGTAACCAACAGCGGTGGAGTACACGCCCGACTGCAGCCAGAAGATGCGCTCCGCTCCCCAGAAGCAGCCCATCGCGAACACCGCAGTCTCGTGGCCGTCCGGCCACGGACCGATGAGCGGATGGCCGTTCACATGGTGGCTCGCGGGCACCGGCATCGTCTGCTCGGTACGCCCCGGCAGTGCCGCCGAAGCATCGATCATCTCGGACTTCTTGTTCCAGAACATCGCACCCTCGTCTCGTACTCGTCGTGGTCATGCCGCTTCGATCGGATCGTGATGAAGATCCGTGAATCAGGCTACGGGCCTCTACATTCCCTGGAGTGAACATTCGCGAAACCTCCGATGGCGATCTCGACGAAGCGCTCGTGGTGAACAACGCCAACCTGCCGTCACTCAACGAGCTCGATCGGGCCGAGCTGGAGCGCCTGGTGTCGATCAGCGAGGTGAACCTGTCGGCCGAGGTGGACGGAATGTTCGCCGGGTTCTGCATCGTGCTCGCCCCCGGCGCCGACTACGTCAGCCTCAACTACCAGTGGTTCAGCCGCAACTACACCGAGTTCGCGTACCTCGACCGGATCGCCGTCGGCACCGATTTCCGGCGGCTGGGCATCGGCCGGGCGTTCTACACCGATCTTCAGCGCCGCCTCTCCGGACAGTTTCCGGTGCTGTGCTGCGAGGTGAACGTCCGCCCACGCAACGACACCTCGCTCGAGTTCCACCGTTCGATCGGGTTCCGTGAGGTGGGCCAACACGACACCGATGGAGGCACCAAGACGGTGAGCCTGCTGGAGCTCACCCTGTAGGCGGTCTACCATCGGCGTGATGCGAATCGCCGCAGTACAGCACGACATCGTGTGGAACGACCGGGAGGCCAACTTCGCCCATCTCGCCCCGATGATCGCCACTGCTGCCGGGGCTGGGGCGCGACTGGTGCTGTTGAGCGAGACGTTCTCGACCGGTTTCGCCGTCGATACGCCGGGGCTCGCCGAACCCGAGGGTGGTCCGTCGGCACAGTTCCTCGTCGCCCAAGCCGCGGTCAACGATGCGTGGGTGTGCGGCAGTTGCCCCGAGCTTGGTGACTCCGAATCTGAGGATGCACGCCCGTTCAACAGCTTCGTTCTTGCCGGCCCCGATGGCACCGTGCACCGTTACCGCAAGATCCATCCCTTCGGTTATGGCGGCGAGGACAAGTACTTCCGCGCCGGGACCGAGCTGATCACGGTCGACATCGACGGGGTGCGGGTGAGTCCGCTGGTGTGCTACGACCTCCGCTTCGCCGACGAGTTCTGGGGGCTCGCCCACGAGACCGATCTGTACTTGGTGCCCGCCAACTGGCCCGAGCCGAGGCGCTCCCACTGGATGGCGCTGCTGCAGGCGCGTGCGATCGAAAACCTCGCCTACGTGGCCGGCTGCAACCGCGTCGGCGAGGGCGGCGGGTTGAACTACGTGGGCGACAGCCGCATCGTCGACCCGCTCGGCGAGCTGCTGGCGACGGCCGCCGTGGGCGAGAACATCCTCTTCGCCGATATCGACCCCGGTCACGTGGCCGCCGTACGCAGCCGGTTCGGCTTCCTCGACGATCGGCGCTGACGCCCCGAACCGGCTACAGGGTGGCGAGGCGCGCGACCGCTTCGTCGAGCACGTCCAGTCGCTTGCAGAACGCGAACCGCACCAGATGCCGACCTTCGTGGCGGTTGGCGTAGAACACCTCATTGGGGATCGCCACCACGCCGCAGCGATGCGGCAGCTCACGACACAGCGCCATGCCGTCGCCATCAGCGCGGACCGGGCGGATGTCGACGGTCACGAAGTACGTACCGCTGGTGGGGTACACATCGAAGCCGGCGGCGACAAGGCCCGGTAGTAGCCGGTCGCGCTTGGCCTGGAGGTCGGCGGCGAGCTCGACGAAGTACGCATCAGGCAGACCCAGGCCGACGGCGATCGCAGGTTGGAACGGCCCACCGTTGACAAACGTGAGGAACTGCTTGGCGGTGCGCGCTGCGGTGACCAGTTCGGCCGGCCCGCACACCCAGCCGATCTTCCAACCGGTGGTGTTGAACGACTTGCCCCCACTGGAGATGCTCAGCGTGCGCTCGCGCATGCCGGGCAACGTGGCCATTGCGACGTGCTCGGCACCGTCGAACAGGAGATGCTCGTACACCTCGTCGGTGATCACGATCAGATCGTGTTCGATGGCGAGGTCGGCGAGGGCCAGCATCTCCGCCCGGTCGAGCACCTTGCCGGTCGGGTTGTGCGGCGTGTTGATCAGCAACAACTTGGTCTTCGGCGTGATCGCGGCGCGCACCTCATCGAGGTCGAAGCCGTACGACGGAGGGCGCAGCGTGACCGGCTTGACCACCGCCCCGGCGAGCGCGATGCAGGCCTGATAGCTGTCGTACATCGGCTCGAACAACACCACCTCGTCACCGGAATCGAGCAGGCCGAGCAGCGCACCGGCAAGAGCCTCGGTGGCCCCTGCGGTGACCAGCACCTCGGTGTCCGGATCGTAGGAGAGGCCGTAGAAACGTTGCTGGTGCGCGGCGATCGCCTCGCGCAGTACCAGCATTCCGGGGCCCGGCGGATACTGGTTGAGCCCACCGTTGATCGCCGCAATCGCCGCATCCAGCACCTCGCGCGGGCCGTCGATATCCGGGAAACCCTGGCCGAGATTGATGCTGCCGGTACTGACCGCGAGCGAACTCATCTCGGCGAAGATCGTCGTGCCGAAGCCCTGCAGCTTGGCGGTGAGATGAGGGACTCGTCGGCTGGCCACCGTGCGAGCGTAGATGCCCGGACGTGCGGGCTGCCCGATCGTCGGCGGCGATACGGGGGCATCCCGCTACTGGGGCGTCCGGCTACTGGGGTGTCCGGCTACTCGACGGTGATCGTGCCGGCCATCGACGGGTGGATCTTGCACCTGATCGAGTAGCTGCCAGGGTCGGCGATGGTCAGCGGCTCGCTTGCACCGCCGTCGACCCCGACGTCGAACGCGTCGTCAGCCTCGGTGACGGTGTGGGCAAAACCGTCGTCGTTGGTGATCGTGAACTCGGTACCGGCGGCGACGGTCAGCTCGCTAAACGCGAACTCGGCGATGGTCAACGTCGCAGCTCCAGCCGGGTCTCCAGCGGGCGCATCGCTCGTCGGCGGGTCGGTTGCCGGCGCATCGGAAGCCGGAATGTCCGTCGGCAGCGTGGCCGGCGGGCCCGAGACGGGGTCGGTGGCCTGCGGCGTGGTGACGCTGCCGGTGGCCGGCGCATCGGTAACCGGCGCAGTCGAGACGGGGTCGCTGCCGCAGGCGACGAGTGCGGTAGCGGTCAGCAACACGACCGTGGCGATTCGGATGGGGTGAGGGATCATCAATGGCTCCTTGTGGTGGTAGCAGTACGCCACCAACACACAGATCGGTTCATCGTCCACCAAGGTTGAGCGGACCGAACGATTCGGGAAGCAGTTCGCCGAGGGTGAACGTCCCCCGAAGACCCTCCACCCCTGCGCTGTGGACCAGCGTGGTGAGGTCGGCGAACTCACGTAGCTTCTGACGGCACCCGCCACAACACGTGCCGAGTAGATCTCCATCGCAGATCACCAGAACCTCGTCGATGTGCCGATCGCCGGCGGTGATCATCGCCGCGATCGCGCTCGCTTCGGCGCACCAGCCTTGCGGATACGCAGCATTCTCGACGTTGCAACCGGCATACACCCTGCCCGACGTTGCCCGCACCGCCGCACCAACGCGGAACTTCGAGTAGGGGGCATACGCATTTGCGTGTGCGGCACGGGCTGCATCGAACAACGTCTGGATAGGTGGGGTCATCGTTGGCAACGATAGGTCGCAACCGTGGCACGATGTCTCGATGGCCACCGCCGCGTCTCCCGCCGCTTCCCGTCACCGACTCATCAACATCGGCGCAGTTCGCACGGTGCTGTCACTGTGGGCCTGGTTCGTGCTGGGTGTCGTGGTGATCGTTTGGACCCCGCTGGTCGCGCTGGTGTGGCTGGTGACCCTGCCCTTCGACAAGGGCCACTACGCCGCCGGCTACCTGTTCCGCAAGCTCACCGTCGCCCACCAGGTACTGAATCCGCTGTGGACGTTCCGCACCACCGGCGCCAACATCGCCGACCCGCGGCGGCCCTACGTGGTGGTCGCCAACCACCAGAGCTTCGTCGACATCCTGCTGATTTCGCACCTGCCGTGGGAGATGAAGTGGCTGTCGAAGGCGACGTTTTTCAAGATCCCGCTCATCGGCTGGATGATGCGCATGGCCGGCGACATCCGCCTCGTGCGCGGGGAGCGCGACAGTGTGATTGCGGCGATGGCGGCGTGCGGAGATCGCCTGCAGAAACGGGTCAGCGTGATGATCTTTCCCGAAGGCACACGGTCCGAAGATGGTGAGCTGAAGCCGTTCAAGGACGGTGCGTTCCGGCTGGCGATCGAGCACCAGGCACCGATCCTTCCGCTGGCGGTGAACGGCGCCTACGGCGCATTGATCAAGGGAGATTGGCGCTTCGGCGTGACCGATGCGCAGGTGCGCGTGCTCGAGCCGATCAGTACTGACGGCCTGACGCTGGCCGATGTCGCGACGCTGCGCGACCGCACCCATGCGATCATCGCCGCAGCCGTCAGCGACATGCGATCGTTGTCATGAGCACCGGGTCGCTGGAACTGCTGGGGGAAGTTGCCGATGCGCTACGCGACCGGCGGCCGGTCGTCGCGTTGGAATCGACGATCATCAGCCACGGCATGCCGTACCCGATCAACGTCGAGATGGCCTCCGAGGTGGAATCGATCGTTCGCGAACACGGCGCGGTGCCGGCCACCATCGCAGTGCTCGACGGTGCGTGCCACGTCGGCCTCGCTCCCGCCGCGTTGGAGCTGCTGGCTACTCACCCGGAGGTACACAAGGCCACCACTCGCGACATCCCATGGCTGCTCGCGACCAAGCGCCACGGCGCCACAACGGTTGCGGCCACCATGCGGATCGCCGCGTTGGCCGGCATCCGTGTGTTCGCCACCGGCGGAATCGGTGGCGTGCACCGCGGCGCGGCCACCTCGTTCGACATCTCCGCCGATCTGGGCGAGATGGCGGTGACGTCCGTTGCCGTGGTGTCGGCAGGGGTGAAGTCGATCCTCGACATCGGGCTGACGCTCGAGCGGCTCGAAACGTTGGGCGTGCCGGTGATCGTCAACGGCAGCGACGACTTCCCCTCGTTCTACTCGCGCGTCAGCGGGTTCGCCGCGCCGCGCCGCCTCGACGGGGCGAGCGAGATCGCCTCATTCATGCATGCCGCCTGGGCCGAACTGGGTCTCACCACCGGGATCAGCGTTGCCAACCCGGTTCCCGCCACCGACGAGATCCCGGCCGACGAGATCGCCGGCGTGATCGAGGAGGCGCTCGCCGAGCTAGATCGTCGGCGCATCGTCGGACAGGACGTCACGCCGTTCCTGCTCGGCCGCATCGTCGAGCGCACCGGTGGCCGCAGCCTCACGACGAACGTCGCGCTGGTGCGCCACAACGCCGCCGTCGCCGCCCAGATCGCCGTCGCCTACGCCCACCTCTCGTGATCCACTCCAGGATCTGGGCAGGATTCTTTCCGGAATCCGAGAGGAATCCTGCCCAGATCTTTCGTCGGAAGGGGCCGGGGGGTGCCTGAGGGGGACACGATCAGGAGGCTGGCCGAGCGGATCACCGCCCGCTTCGCCGGGCAACGCTGCCAACGTTGCGTCACCCGCGACCCGCGCCTCGTCGGGGTCGATCTGGCCGGAGCGACGCTGGTCGGTGCCGAGGCCGTCGGCAAGCACCTGCTGATCCGCTTCGATAGCGGGAGGACGCTGCACGCGCACCTGTTGATGCACGGTTCGTGGAGGGTCGGCCCGGTGGCTCGTGAGGCGGAGTGGCGTCGGCGGATCGAATTGTGGATGCACGACGGGCGGCTCACCGCGATCGATGTGCCGATCCTCGGAATGATCGCCACCGCCCACGAGGACCAGGTGGTCGGCCACCTCGGCCCCGACCTGTGCGGCACGGCGCTGCCCGACATCGACGTGATCACGATGCGCCTGCAGCGCGAGCCCGAGATCGCCCTCGCCGGAGCACTGCTCGATCAACGCAACGTTGCCGGGTTCGGCAACGTATACGCCGTGGAACTGCCTTTCATCGTCGGCGTCTCACCAAATCAGCCGGTAGGGCACGTCGATGGTCTGCGCGACCTCGTGGCGGTGGGCACGGCAATGATCCGCCTGCACGCCCGAACCGGACCACGCAACACCACCGGCCGCCGGCTCACCACCGCCGACCACTTCGTGTACGGCCGCCGCCTGTGCCCCGTGTGTGGTGCCACGCTCGACGGCTGGGACGAACACGTCAGCCCTTGGCAGCGCCAGGCGGTGTGGTGCCCCGCGTGTCAGGCACTCGCACCGCGGCGCGCCGTCGATGTCGCCCGCACCAGGCGCCTCCTCGCGTTGCATCCAGTCCGCCGCGACCCCCTGATTCTCAAGATCTGGGGCTAATTCGTCCCGGAAGCCGGGACAGATTCGGCCCAGATCGGACAGAATCAGTGGGGGCCGGTGAAGCCGAAGCTGGCGCGCAGGTTTTCGTCGGTGAGCACGCTGGCCGGCGGGCCGGCGGCGACGATCCTCCCGGCGAGCAACATCACGAAATCGGCGTCATCGGCGTCGTCGAGATCGTGGGTGGCCATCACCACCGCGCACCCACGGGCCCGCTCGGTGGCAACCGCGCGGGCGAACACGTCGCGGCCTTGCGGGTCGAGACCGGCAGTGGGTTCATCGAGCAGCAACACGTCGTCGCGGCGGGCCAGTGCCTGCGCGAGATGGGTTCGCTGCTGCTGCCCGCCGGACAGTTCCATCATCGGGATATCGCGAAACGCGTCGACACCCATCCGCTCGATCGCCTCATCCACCGCTCGCCGATCGACACCTCGCTGACGACGCAACAGGCCGAGGTGGGCAAAGCGCCCCATGGCCACCACATCGGCCGCCCGGATCGGCAACATGAACGACGATGCTGGCCGTTGCGCCAAATACACCACCCGCGCCGGCTGCCTCCCCGGTGGGGCACCGAGCACTTCGACCGACCCGGCCACAGGGGCAAGCAACCCGGCCAACGTCTTCAAGATGGTCGACTTGCCCGAACCGTTCGTTCCGATCAGGCACAGCAACCCGCCCGCCCCGAGATCGACGGACACGTCCTCCAACACCGGCCGCGACAGGTACCCAACCGACAGCTCACGGGCCCGGATCACGCTCACGCCCGGACCGCGAGTCGCCGGGCACGCACCGCGCTGCGCAGTTCCACACCGGCAAAGATGACGAGGAAGATCGATACCGCAACCGCGACGATGCTGGCGCCAGCAGCGAGGTCGGCGTGGTAGCTCAACAACAGACCGCCGTAGCTGGCGAGTGATCCAACCACCGCGGCGACGCCGACCATCGCGCCGACCCGGCGGGTGACCAGCGCCGCCGTTGACGCAGGGGCCAGCAGCATCCCGAACACCAGCAGCGTGCCCACCGATTGGAACGAGCTGATGATCGCCACCGCGACCATTGTCATCAAGAACGCCTCGTAGCGGCGCACACTGAACCCCGACGTGGCCGCCAGTTCGGGCTCGACGCTGAGCAGCAGAAACGGGCGGCGGCACAACCAGGCCATCGCCGCAACTGCGGCCACTGCGGCCAGCTGCCAACCCAGTTCGGCGGTGTCGACGCCAAGCACATCGCCGAACAGGATGCGGGTGAGGTCGCCGGCGAGGCTGCGCGAGCGCGAGGTGATCATCACGCCGAGTGCCAGCATGCCGGCGAACAACAATCCGATCGCAGTGTCGTTGGACAGCCGCGACCGGCGGGTGATCACCGACACACCACTCATCATCACGACCGTTCCCACCGCTGCACCGAGGGTGGCCGGCAGCCCCACCAGCACTGCAATGGCGATACCGGGAAGGACACCGTGGGCCAGCGCGTCGGCCACGAACGCGAGGCCGCGCAACACCACGAACGTGCCGACGATCGCGCACGCGAACGCAACCAGCACCCCGGCCGCGAGGGCACGGCGAAGGAACTCGTTGTCCACGAACGGATCGAGGAAGAAGTCGATCATTCGGCGATCCCTGAAGCCGACAACCCGGCGGCGATGGCCGTTGCCAGCTCGACGATGAACGCGCCGTAGCCGCCCACAACCGGAATTGCGAGAGGGGAGAGTTCGACCAACCTCACCCCGGCGTCGGCGGCGACCTGTTCGGCCACCTGAGTTGGGGTGCCGCGCTCGGTGAAGATTGCCGGCACGCCGGTTCGTTCGATCACGCCCCCGAGGTCGGCGATGTCGTGGGCGCTCGACGCGGCTGTCGACGACAGTCCGGGCACGATCGCGCCGACCACCTCGCAGCCGTACCGATCCGCGAAGTACCCGAGCGAATCGTGACCGGTCACCAACACGCACCCGCCAGCGGGGATCGTCGACATGATCGAACGCACCTCGGTATCAAGGTCATCGAGCGTGGCCAGGAGCACCGCAAGTTGGTCGTCGAGCGACACTCGCAGCGACACTTCCAGCTCGGCGGCGAGATCGTCGGCCAGCTGCGCGAGCGCGAGCGGGTCGGTCCAGATGTGCGGGTCGCCGACCCCATCCACGCTGGTGCGGCGCACCTCGAGGTGGTCGGTCGCGACGAACAGCGGGACCCCTTCATCCTCCGCCTGCATGACGGCGTCCTGCAGACCTTCTTCGAGGCCGAGGCCATTGGTCACCATCAACGCGGCATCCGACATCCGCTCGCGGTCGCGTGCCGAGGCGGCGTAGTCGTGCGGATCCTGTCCGTTGGGAACGAGCACCTCGACGACTGCAGCGTCGCCGACGAGCTGGCTGACGATCTCGCCGAGCATCGACGTCGTGACCAGCACCAGCGGCAGGTCGGTAGCGGTTGTCGGACCAGTGGTGGCTGGCGCACCCGCGCCGCAACCCGCGAGCACACCGAGCACGAACCCAACGGCACCGATTGCCCTCGTGACCCGCGCACCGCGTCCGATCAGCGTGGGTCCGATCAGCGTGGTGATCGTCGTTGTCCGGCGTTCAGATCGCATGCTGGCGGTTCTCAACCGATCGAGAGAAAATGGGAATGCCTCTCATTAGTGTGCCCGCCGCCTCCGGCTGATGCAACCGATCCGCCATAATCCGAGTCCAGGCGACCATGCAACGATGTCTGCGATCCGGTGATGTTCGGCCCCACTCACTACAGTTCGCGGCGTGACAGATACCGCTACGACCAACGGCTCGCAGGTCCCCCTCGTCGACTACCTCGTGCTCGCCGACCAGCCTCATCTCGTGGCCAACCGGTGCACCTCCTGCGGGGCCCGGTTCTTCGACCGCCGCAACGCCTGCGCGTCGTGCTTCGCGACTACCTTCGACAAGGTCGACATCGCCACCGACGGCATTGTGCGGGCCTTCACCATCGTCACGTTTGCCGCACCCGGTGTAACTGTGCCATTTGCCTCAGCGGTGATCGACTGCGACGGCACGAGTGTGCGTGGCAACCTGATCAACGTCGATCCGGACCCCGCCAAGATCTCGCTTGGCATGGCCGTTCGCCTGGCGACCTACTCGATGGGTGCCGACGACAACGGTGCCGAAGCAATCGGTTTCGGCTTCGAGCCCGCCTGAGCCCTCCGCGGACTCGCCTCATCACCCAACAACGCTTCATCACCCCAACTACACCGCTCACAAGGAACAACGACATGGCTGAAAATGTGTGGATCCTCGGCATCACGATGACCAAGTTCGGCAAGCACACCGACAAAGACGTCGTCGACCTCGCCTCTGAAGCAGCCATGGGCGCCCTCGCCGACGGCGGCGTCACGATGGGCCAGATGGGCATCATGGCCGCCGGCAACCTGATGGGCGGCGGCGGTGTCGGCCAGCAGATCCAAAAGCAGATCGGCCAGACCGGCATCCCCGTCTACAACGTGGCGAATGCGTGCGCCACGGGGGCCACTGCGTTGCGCACGGTGATCATGTCGGTGAAGGCGGGCGAAAGCGACATGGGTCTCGCGGTCGGTGTCGAAAAGTTGGCCGGTGCCGGACTGCTGGGCGGCGGCGGGCAGGCCAAGCACGACGGCAACGTGTGGGCACCCCGCGGTCGCTACGGTGCCGTCGCGTCCACCGACGGCCGCATCGGCACCGACACCATGCCGGGCACGTTCGCCCAGATCGGCATGGAGTATGGCCACAAGTACGGCGGTGCCGACTTTGAGCTGTTCGCCAGGATCAGCGAGAAGAACCACGCTCATTCCACGCTCAACCCACTCGCCGCTTACTCGAAGCGGTTCACGCTCGAAGAGATCATGGGCGACATGATGATCGCCTATCCCAACACGCGGCCGATGTGCTCCGCCAACTGCGACGGTGCGGCCGCGGCTGTCATCGTCAGTGAGACCAAGCTGCGCACCCTGTCGCTCGAGCAGCAACGCCGCGCGGTCAAGGTGTCGGCGTCGATCCTGACCACCGATCCGTGGGAAGAGGCGTGCCAGGTGCTGCCCGATGTCAACACGCTCACCCGCAACGCTGCCAAGCAGGCCTACGAAGCGGCCGGCATCGGCCCCGACGACCTCGACCTGGTGGAGTTGCACGATTGCTTCGCCACCGCCGAGCTCGTGCACTACGACAACTTGATGCTGTGCCCAGAAGGTGGGGCGGTCGACTTCTTCAAGTCCGGCGCACCGTGGCGCGACGGCTCGACTCCCGTCAACGTCAGCGGTGGCCTGCAGAGCAAGGGCCACCCAATCTCTGCCACCGGGATCGCCAACGTGTGGGAGATCTGCCACCACCTGCGCGGCGAAGCCGGCGATCGCCAGATCGAAGGCGCCAAGGTCGGCCTGGCCCACGTGATCGGCCTCGGCTCGGCCTGCGGCATTCACGTGCTGGAGAAGTCCGCCGCCTGAGCGGACGACGAACTGGGTCAGCGGGCAGGTAGTTCCTGGCGGGCGAGGTCGCCGATGTAGCGGAACCACACCACCCGACCGCCGGGCCCGAATCGCCAGACGTGCACGAACAGGTCGGCCTCGACCCGCTTTCCAGTTGACACGATTGTGCCGGCCTCGTTGATCACAGCCACCACATGGTCCCCGCCGGCGGCCATCACGACCGGCTCGAACGTCGAGATCGCGTAGCCGCGGCCGAGCGCTTCGAAGAAGGCGCCGACGTGCTGCTTCCCCGATCCGGCACGAAGCCAGGGCAAGCCGGTCTCGCGGATTCCTTCGTCCCAGATCACGTCATCGGCGAGCTGATCCATGATGAACTGGACATCGCCACGGCCGAACGCCGCGTACATTGCCTGGACGGTGTCGGTGTTTGTGGTCGTTGGTGTTGTTGTCATGAGCGTAACGTAACACTGTTACGTAACACCGTCAACGGTACCCTTTCGACATGGCCCGCCCCCGAGAGCACGATGAACGTACCGCCGCGGCACTCGTCGGGGCAGCCGAGTCGCTCCTGCAAGAACGCGGCAATCCCGAGGCGATCACCGTGCGGGCTGTCGCATTACGCGTCGACGTCTCGGTACGCGCGGTCTACTCACTTTTCGGGGACCGGGGCGGCCTGATTGGCGCCCTGGTGAACCGGGCCTTCGTCGAGCTTGCCGAGGGTCTGTTCCGAGTGGCGCGAACCGGTGACCCCGGCGCCGATCTCATCGCGGTCGGCATTGACGGGTTCCGCCAGTTCGCCATCAAACGGCCGCACCTATATCGCCTGACGTTCGAAGGCACGCTTCACTGCCCGCCGACGTCGGAGCCCGCGCCATGGGCGCAGGGTTCGGAGCGAGCCGGTGCTGCGCTACGGGGTCGCGTCGGCGAGTTCCTGGCTAGCCACCCATCGGTCGAAGCCTCGACCCGCGATGTGGCTGCTCAGTTCCACGCCATCTGCCAGGGGCTTGCTTCGTGTGAGATCAACGGCGTCTTCGCCGAGATGGGAATCGTCGAACCGCTGCCGCTCTGGCATGATGCCCTCAGTGGGTTCTTGAACGGGATACAGGCGCCCGCTGGGCCAGCTGAGCGAGGCGGTCAGCCAGGAGCGAGGCGGCGGCGAAGCTCGACGGCGACGGCTTCGCCGACGATCAATGCGATCTCCTCGCCGAGCGATTCCACCACCGGCCGGTCGCCGACGTAGGCCTCCGGCTCCTCGGTGCAGCACCACGCCATCGTCTCGCCCTCGGCGCCCCAATCGGTGCGGGTCCAGCCGCGCACCGTTGCTACCTCAACGGTGCCGTGATCTTCCCAGTCCACCTTGACCGGTAACTGCCAGCACACCGAGGGTTTCCAATCGGTCGGCGATTCGCCGGAATCGAGCGCCGCCAGGTGCAGGGCACAACCGGCTCCGCCACCGAAACCCGGTCGGTTGAGAAAGATGCACGCGCCATCGACCACCCTCGTACTGGTCCGACTGTCGTCGCGGAACACCCCGCCTTGGGCTGCCTGGGTGTGGTGCTGAAAAAGCGCCGGTGACAGCGTGGCGGCGAGAGCGGCAACGTTCATTGCTTCGTCGGGTCCGTCGAGTTCGGCTCCGATCGAGCAGCAACCGTGGCCGAGGTGCTCGGCCCGTTCGGGCAGGATGCCGTGGCACCCCCGACCCCAGATGCAGGTCCAGTTCGACATCAGGAATCGGCGCTCGAAGCGCCACACGGTGTCACCGTCGGTGATCTCCTCGTACCCGTCGCGCCCCTCCTGGTGGTCGGCTTCCAGCCAGGCAAGTGCGCCTCGTGCTGCGGCAACACCGGTACTGAACGATGCCTGCAACAGGTAGCCCCCGGTCGGCGCCGACCACTCGAGCATCTCTCCAGCAACGAAGACGCCGGGGAGTCGGTGCAGCATGAACGCATCGTCGATCTCGCTGAACTTCACCCCGCCAGCGGTGGAGATGGCCCGGCCGATCGGCATTGGGCCATCCAGGCGAATGGGGAGATCCTTGATCAGCGACGCCAACGTTGCCGGATCGCTCGGCACCCGGTTGCCCGTGACTTCGCGCAGCAGGGCGACGGCGAGGGGCGCGAGCCCGAGCGCGCGGCGCAGCGACGTGGACATGGAGTCCTTCGCCCGCCGCCCAACCAGTCGCGACCGCACCTCGTCGACGGTGAGGTCCGGGTGCAGATCGATCGAGATCGTCGCGGTGCCGGTCACTGCGAACTCGTTGCGGATCGCGCCGCCGATGGCATAGATCGCTCCACCTTCGATGCCGGCCGAGGTGATCATGGCCTCGCCGCGGACACTGCGGCCGGCGACGCGGACGATGACGTTCTTCAACGGGACCCCGGCGAAGCGGGCAGCCAACACCTGCGACCACCCAACCCGGTAGCCGACGTTGTCGGCCGCGAGCGGGGTGATCCCAATCCCGAGGTTGGCCTCGCCGAGGAGACCCGTCCACAGACCGTCGGAGCCCACTCGTGGCCAGCTTGCTCCGCCAAGTGCAAGTACGACCGCCGCAGCGCGAATCCGGTGCAGTCCGTTCGGCGGACTGCCAGCGTGACCGTCGGCGCCGGCGCCGGCCGGGGTCGCGGCAGCCAGGCTGACGTTCACTCCATGGTCAGGACCGTTGGTGGTTTCGAGGCCGACGAGTCGGTGCCGGACCATGGTCACGACTCCGAGATCGTGGAGCCGCGCCAGCCACGCCCGTAACAGCGGCGTCGCTCGAAACGAGTCGGGGAACACCCGCCCGCTCGAGCCCACGAAGGTCGGTTGGCCGAGCGAGGCCGACCAGGCGCGGAGTTCCGTTGGACCGAACCGGGTGATCGCCGCCGCAAGGCGGGCTTCGGTCGGCCAGTACCTGGCGAGCATGTCGTCGAGCGGTTCGCTGTGGGTCAGGTTCAGACCGCCACGGCCGGCGAGCAGGAACTTGCGTCCGAGCGCCGGCATGTGGTCGACCAGGATGACCGGGCAGCCCGCCGCGGCCAGAGTTTCGGCGGCGATCAGCCCGCTCGGTCCTCCGCCGACCACCACGACCGGATCGGTCACCATGCGCATCAGCGTCACTCTAGGGACCACAGGCGAACTCGGATCAAGCGTCAAGTCCGACCCGGAACCCGAAATACCACTCTATGCATTAATCTGACCGAAACTTGACAATAACTTTATGATTCCTTGACCTAGAGACGCTGAGCGACGTCTTGATCGCGAACCGCGCGAATCCTTACCCGGCGTGTCCGACGAGTCCCCTCCGGCGCAGCACCGAACGCTCGAATGCGCCGAACGCGAGGCTGTCGACAGCGATTCCAATCACCAGAATGACGATCATCGCTGCCAACAACCCGATCGAGTCGCTGAAATCGCGCGCCACGTGAAGTCTGTGGCCCAGCGCCGGCGTGCCGGGGATCACGACCAAGAGCTCGCCGGCCATCAGGCTCCGCCACGAAAAGGCCCACCCCTGCTTCAACCCGGTGACCACCGACGGCATGGCCGCAGGGATGATGAAGTCGCGATACATCGCAACTCCGTCGGCGCCCATGGCCCGGCCGACCCGACGCAGGATCGGCGGGACACTGTCGATCCCTGAGATCAGGCCGTTGGCGATAGACGGCGCCGCTCCGAGAACCACGACGAACACGATGGCCCGCTCGCTCAGCTGGAACAGCAAGATGGCCAGGGGAAACCACGCGATCGAGGGCATCGTCTGGAGCCCACTGATCAGCGAGCCGATTGCCAAGCGGAGGCCGCGCACGTTCACCACCGCCAGCCCGATCACGCCACCCACCAGCAGTGACACACCGAATCCGAGGATCGCCCGGCTCAAGGTGTTGCCGGCGGCCCGCCACAGATCTCCGTCGCCGAGGTCCTGCCACATGCGCTCGGCGACCGAGCCGGGCGACGGGAGCAGGTAGTGGGGGCGCCAACCACTCCACACCACGGTCTGCCAGATCACGACAACGATGCTCGCCGCCGCGAACTTGGGCCACGCTGCGCCCCACAATCGCCGCGCCCGCCCGATTCCGACCGTCGTGGCCAGCTCCAAATGATCGAGCCCCGAGAGCTCCTGGTTCAGCGCGTCCCGGTTCTGCGCGTCCCGGTTCAGCGCGTCCCGGTTCTGCGCGTCGCGGTCGAGTGCGTCGAGGATTTCGGCGTCCAAGATTTCGGTGCACGACGGTGAGAGCGACTCAGCCTGCATGGCGGCGGACCTCCTCTCGGAGGCGTCCCATCACCGATGACGCCACTGCAGCGACCTCGGGCGATTCGATTCGTCGCGGCCGATCGACGACAACCGGGAACTCGGCGGCGACCCGCCCCGGGCGTGACGACAGCAACACGATGCGGTCACCGAGGCGGGCGGCCTCACGCACGTTGTGGGTGACGAACAGCACCGTCAAGGAACGCTCGGCGGCGACGCGTTCGATCTCGTCGTGCAGCACGTCGCGGGTAATCGCGTCGAGAGCACCGAACGGCTCGTCCATCAGCAAGATCTCGGCATCTTGGGCCAGCGCCCTAGCCAACGCCACCCGCTGGCGCATGCCACCGGAAAGCTCGTGCGGGCGCCTGTCGGCGAAGTCTGCAAGGCGCACCAGACCCAGCAGCTCCAGCGCCTTGTCGCGGCGCGCGGAGCGAGGTACGCCGTTGAGCTTCAGCGCAAGCTCTACGTTGCCCGCTGCTGTCCGCCACGGAAGCAGCGCCGACTCCTGGAACATCAGCGCCGTACGGCCGGTCACGTTGACCTGGCCTCCCGAGGCGCGGTCGAGACCCGCCACTAGCGACAGCAGGGTCGACTTCCCGCAACCGGAAGCGCCGACGATGCAGACGAACTCACCCCGCTCGACGGTGACCGACACCCGGTCGAGCGCTAGCACCGCCGCGGCCCCAGTGCCATAGACCTTGGTGACATCGCGCAACTCGATGGCATCCGTGGTGCCCGGCCCACGCTCCGCCGTGGGAGTCGTCGTGATCTCCGCCGATTGCACGGCTGGCCTCGGCGCGCCGGGCGCGGCTGCGGGCACATCGTCGAGCAGGCTCATGGTCCGCTCACCGGCGCCCGTCCTCGCTCGGCGAGGATCTCGTTGAGCAACGACAGGTCATAGATTCCGGTCAGGTCGACAGCGTCGAGCAGCCCGACGGAACGTGCGTCGGCGGCAGAACGCACCAGTGAGGTTGCGATCGGGTCGAGCCCGAACTGAAGGTTGGCCAGGCTCCGAGAGATCACCGACGCTGCCGGCGCCGAGCCGCTGATTGCCTCGATTTGAGATACCACGTCGGCCTCGGCAGCCGTTGGATCGGCGTCGATCATGTCGATGGCGTCGACCAAGCCGGCAATGACAGCCTTGACCAGGTCGGGATGTTCAGTGAGAAACTCGGTGCGCACGATCAGATGGGTGGTCACGAACCGCCCACCTGTTTCTGGCCACAGGTCGGCCTCGTCGACGAGCACCGTGCCACCGCCTTCATCGACGAGACGGGTGGCCCACGGCTCGGGAGCCCAGGCGCCGTCGATGAGGCCGCCGACGAATGCCTCGAGCGTGGTTGCGTTCTGTTGCGGCAGAATTGACACGTCGCCTCCTCCATCGAGATCGGTGGCCAGGTTGTTGCCGAGCAACCACGACCGAAGCGCAACGTCTTGCGTGCTGCCGAGCGACGGGCTGGCCAACGTGGTGCCGCGAAGATCGTCGACGCTGGTGATGTCGGGACGGACCACCAGGCGCGCTCCTCCCGAGGTGGAGCCGGAGACGATGCGAACCGCCTCGCCGCCGGAGCGGTGGTGGGCGATAATCGCCGGGTTGGGTCCGATGAAGGCGAGGTCCAGCGCCCCGGTGAGCACCGCTTCGATCGCATCGGTTCCCGACCCGAACGTGAACGTGTTCAGGTCGACGTCGGGGCCGAGTTGGATGGCGAAGAAGCCCTCCGCCATCCCGACAAGCGCTGGGGCATGGGTGACGTTGGGGAAGTAGCCGAGGTTGAGGGTGCCGCGCAGCGTCGTGCCCGCTCGGGCCGCGTCACCCGGCCCGGCTTCGTCAGCTGCCGCCCGAGACGCTGCGCTGGAGAACGCGAGAGCGGGCGACGCGGTTTCAGAAAACGGAGCGCACGCCGAAGCGTTGACCGCGACGGCCACGGTCCAAACCGCAAACCCGACCGACCGGCGCGACGCGAACCGATGCGTCCGTAACGGTGACTGGGAGTTCAATTGTCGACTAATCTGATCATCTTTATCGGATTCACCACGAGTCGTCAACCTTGGCCGTCATCTCATCGCGTTCAGTAATCGCTCGACCGTGGATAGTGAGTACCGCGGTATGTGCTGCACCAAGCCAATGGCGACGACCTTGCGTGTCTCTTGACATACAACCGTAATATTTGTCATCATGTCGACACACTGAGTCGGGTTCTTGGAGCGGAGGACCCTGCCGAGCGGCGCTACTGCCTCGCGACAACTGCATCTCCAGGAGCACCATGGCCCTCACACCAGTCAGTTACGTCGATCATCGACCTACCCGAATACGACGATCGACCTCCCCACGGCCAGGCGCTGACCGGCCAGGACAGGCGAAGGGCCCAGTGCTGGGTGTGCGAGATCGCCACCACCATGGTTGGTCCACCACAATCATGTTGCTCCCGGTGCGGATCTTCCTTGCCGTCGGATGGCTCCGAGCCGGCTCCGAGAAGCTTGTCGACAGCGAGTGGTGGAGCGGCGCCGGCCTGCGGACCTACCTCGCCGAGCAGCATGATGCGGCGTTACCGTTCTTTCGTCCGGTCATGGACCACCTCATCGCTCCGGCCGCCGTACTGGTCGCGCTTGTCGTGATGGTCACCCAGATCGCGTGTGGACTGGCGATCGGCATCGGGAAGCGCTTGCGTCTGGCACTTCGCTGGGGATTCGTCTTGAACATCGTGTTTGTCCTCACGGGCAGCGTCAACCCGTCGGCGTTCTACCTCGTCATGGAACTGGTGATGCTCTGTGCGATCGCCGACGGAACGCTCGGCGTCGAGTCCTCGACGCCATCACGGCGGACGATCGGGCTGGCCGCAGTTTCGGCCGCGCTTGCAGTCGTCTGCGTGCCCTACATTCGCACGATCGAACCAGAGCGGGTGACCGACGACCCGGCGATGATGCTGAGCTTCATCGGCGCTGTCGTGGCGGTGACCCTCGTGGCGCGGTGGGCCGCACATCCAATCCGTCGACAGGCGCGCCTCGGCGGAACGAGGATGCGCTACCTGGCTGCATGGATCCACGCCAAGCCGCAGGCAACCCTGCCCCGTTCGACCACGTTCGTGCGGCAACGCCCCACCAGCACCCTGATCTGTGCGGGCGCGCCAAGCTTTGGTTGGCCGCCGCCGCACGAATCTCGCCGAGTTGCCGGCTCTTCATCGGTCGCTCAGTTCCAGACCGCCCGGTGATGAAACCAGCCCAGACGGGCCAAATTGGCCAGGATCGTGCGGCCAACATCGTGGCACACCGGGTATCGATCACCACCGGCCCATCAGGAGTATCCACCACTGTCGTGCCCGACCCATCACAAGCATCCCCGCCCGCGGGGAAACACGAGCGTCGGTGACTCAAAACGACCGAAGGCCCCGCAGTGAAGAGGGGCTCTCGCCAGGTGTCAGACCGGCTCAATCGCCAGTCTGTGCAGCGCGCTCGAAGGGACTCGAACCCCCAACCTTCTGATCCGTAGTCAGATGCTCTATCCATTGAGCTACGAGCGCGTATGTGGTGGACGAGTCTAACGGCGTGCGACGTGATCGGCACGGGGATTCATGTCCGTGGCGGACCGTTCAGGTCCAGGGGCCCCAACCACCGGCCCGGTTGTACAGCGTGAGCGCCGCGTTTGCGTTGACAAGCGGATCGAGCAACTGCCCGGCACTGGTCACCCCGACTCCGGAGAGCCACTTCTGATGAACGGTGAAGTACAGCTGGAACAGTCCGTAACAGCACGAGTTCTTTGCCGTCGGCTTCAGGCCGCTTTCACGACGGGCGATTCGCAGCGCCTCGTCTTCGAGGTCGTCGGGCCACACCTCGCGGATGATCGCTTCGACCTCTGCAGCGGTGTAGGTACGCGCCGGCGCCGCTGTCGTCGTCGGTGCGGGCTGCGCAGCCACGGGTTGGGCCGCCGCGTTTTGGGCGGACGTGGACGCCGATGTCGAGACGGGCGCGGTCGCTGCCTCAGGAAGGCACACCGTGTGCCCGGCGAACAGCTTGGTCTTGGCGGTCGCACCGTTCGCCGCAAGCAGTTGCTTGAGGGTGACGCCGGAACGCTTGGCGATGCGGATCCAGTAATCACCGGACACGACGGTGTACTGCTTCGAGCACGTGGCATGTGCCGGCACTGGTGCGCGGCTGGCCCCGGCTGGGGCGACGAACATTCCGAGGGCCGCGACAGCGGTGACTGCCGAAGCAATCAGCATCGGTGCCCATGGGCTCCGAGTGGCGGAACGATTGTGGAAGTACTGGCGCATGCGTCCCTCCTCTGAGTTGGCCGTCGGCCGCAAACAACGGGGGGTTTTCTATCTCGATCGTCACGCAATTGCAACAGTGGCGGTCCGCGGCCCAGCGGAGGCCTACGACGACGACGGCCCGGCGGACGAATCCGCCGGGCCGTCCGGTACCGCGGAGAGGGTGGGATTTGAACCCACGGACCACCTTTCGGTGGTCCCCGCATTAGCAGTGCGGTCCATTCGACCTGGCTCTGGCACCTCTCCAGTGCAGGCCGAAATGCTACAGCAGCCCCGACAGCTTCCGGCGACGTTCGTCGTCGTGGTCGCCGTCGTGGTCGTGGTCGTTGTCGTGGTGGTCGTGGGGCTGGTGGTGGGCGTCGTGATGACCGTCGTCGTCGTGACCCCGGCGGTGGTCGACCCCGGAGCGGGATCGGTGTGAGCCACCACGCCCGCCGAGGGCTCGAGCGGCAGGGGCGAGTCGGCAGGTCCCGGTTCCGATGGCGGTTCCGGTTCGGGCATCACCGGCAGTATCGGCGCGGGTTGACCATTGGCGGCACCCGCCCACGGAGGCGTGCAGAAGTACGGCGGA
>JANNHO010000199.1:0-7965 GCA_031404435.1 Acidimicrobiaceae bacterium
GATTGGTGCCGACGGGGTGCGGTTCTTGTCCTACGGCAAGCTGCGCGGCCACGTCTCCACCCAGTTCCGCAGCCAGGCGGCGTTTCGGCACATCACCGCTTCGCTTCCCGGGGATCGTTTCGACCTGGTCGGGGACCTCCCCGCCGGCACCCGTCAAGCATTCTTCGGATGGGCCAAGTTCGCCGACACCGTCGCGATCGTCACCGATCCTTCGATGAAGGCGATGCACACCGCCCGGCGCCTCGGGCGCCTGAGCGACGCAACGTGGGCACCGCAGCGGTTGGTAGTCGTCGTCAACCGTTGTTCATCCGCCGACGACGCGCCGCGGGCGGCGGCACTGACGTCGCTCGAGGTGGTGGCATCGCTGCCCGACGACCGCGCCGTGAGTTCGGCCGATCGTCATGCGATTGCGCCGCTCGATGCCGATCCTGACGGTGCCTACGCGAGTGCCGTGGCGCATCTGGTTGATCTGCTCTGCGCAGAGGAGGTGTCAGCATGAAGCTTGCCGTGGTCGGAAAGGGAGGTTCGGGCAAGACCACCACGTCCGCGATCGTCGCTCGGGGCATGGCCCGGGCAGGAGTCCGCGTCGTGGCGCTGGACTGCGACACGAACCCGAACCTCGGGATCTCGCTCGGGGTCGACGACGAACGCACCGACCGCCTCATCGCCATGCGCCAAGGGCTCGATGACGGTACGGAGAACCACGCCCCGCGCTGGGATGACCTTCTCGAACGCTTCGGGGTCGACGCCCCGGACGGAGTCCGGTTGACGGTCGTCAGCCGCCTGGAGAACCCCGAACCTGGTTGACCTTGATGCGGACTTTCTCCCGAGCAGTTGCTCGGATCCGTTGATGCTGGGGACACGACCATCGTGGCCGACATGGAGGCTGGGATCGGCACGCTGACGCGTCTCGGCCATGGCCAACTGGACGCGGTGCTCATCGTGGTGGAACCCACCCCACGCTCGATCGAAGTCGGCACTCGCGCAGCCGAACTCGCCGTGCAAGGTCGTCAAGGTCGCGTGGTCGTGGTTGCCAACCAGGTGTCCGGTCCGGAGGACGAAGCAGCGGTGAGGCTCGCGTTCGCGGGCATGGAGTTGTTCGTCGTTCCCGCCGACCCTGCCATCGTGTCGGCCGATCAGGTGGGTGTGTCCCCGCTCGATGCCAGTCCCGAAAGTCCGGCCGTCCGGGCGCTGCTGGGGTTGGCGGCAACGCTCGCCCAGCGAATCCCGCCGACAGCAGATCGCTGACCGGCCGGGCCCCGCAGGCAGCATTGTGTCTGGTCGTCGCGGGATTCGTCAGGCGATGGCGGTGCCGAACAGGGCACCGATGCCGTAGGTCACAGTGGCGGCGGCCACCACGATGGCCAGTTGGCGTGCTGCGCCGCGCCAACGTGGGCGGTTGGCCGAACTGCTGACCCAGCCACCGACAGCCGCGCTGGCGAGCGCGGTGGCAACCACGGAAATGGTGATCGCCGTCGCCCCGCTGGTGACGAACCATGGCAGCAGCGGGACCGCTGCTCCCGCTGCGAACAGGGCAAGCGAACTCGTTGCGGCGACCCACGGCGACCCCAGCTCGGCCGGGTTCAGTCCGAAGATCGTGCGCGCCGAGAAGTCGAAGAAGTGCTGCTCATCGAGTGGTAGCTCGGTGGCAACGCGCCGGGCGGTATCGACCGCGAACCCGGCTTCGACAAGGCCGTCGGTGAGCTGGCCGAGCACGAGCTTGGGGTTGCGTCGCACGAGCGCGTGCAGCTCGGCCAGGATCCCTTGGTACAGCTCGACCTGGCTGCGCACGCTCACCCATTCGCCGGCGGCCATCGACAGCGCCCCGGCAATCAAGCTGGCGAAGCCGGCGACGCGCACGGCGCCGGCCGTTCCGTCGGCTCCCGCGACGGCGAGGATCAAGCAGATGTTGGTGACGAGCCCGTCGTTGGCCCCGAGGACGGCGGCGCGGGCACCACCGCGCGCCACGGACTGCACCTGCGAGCGCAACTCGGCTGCGTCGCGCTCACCGTCGGACACATCACGTTCGATCGCCGGCACATACGGGTGCGGCCGGGGTACCCCACTCACGCTGACGCTGGATGGGACTGCGTCGACTGCTGTCATTGGCCCGCGTTGCCCGCGTCACCCCGAAGCGCGACGGCGTCGGCGACGACGGTCGCCGCGTGCCCTGCGACATCGGTGACGTCGTAGGCGATGCGAACTACCCCGTCCGGGTCGATCAGGTAGCTGACCCGCCTCGGGAAGTTCGCGTACCGGTCGTCGGGGCTGCGTACGGCTTCGTACCGCGTGCCGACGGCGCGGTCGGTGTCGCTGAGCAACCGGTACTCAAAACCTTGCGCCGCGGCGAAGGCGAGGTTGTCCGCGGAGGTGTCGAAGGAGGCACCGAGCACCGTGATGTCGAGTTCGACGAACTGTTGGGCGCTGTCACGCAGGCCCTGACCCTGCACTGTTCAACCGGGTGTCGACGCTTTCGGGTACCACCACATCAGCACCCAGTGACCACGCTGGTCGCCCAGGCGCACGGTGTTGCCGTGCTGATCGGGAAGTTCGAAGTCGGGGGCGACGGTTCCGGGGCTCAACATGCGACCGAGTCTCGCGCGTCGCTACAGTCACCGTCCGCCTCGGGCCCGGGTCGATTACCTCGTCACGGGCGGTCGCCGAGGCGGGGTGCTCCGAACACGGCCACGGTCTGGTGTAGCGGGACCAGATCTCGACGCGGGGTGCGCCGCTCGGCATCGGCCAGAGCCTGGGTGACGTGGGCGCGTAGTTGATCGTTCTCGATTCGCAGCCGTTCGACTTCGACCTCGAGCTCCATCACCCGGCGGATGCCTTCGAGGTTCATGCCGTCGGCAGCGAGGTCTTGGATGCGACGCAACCGCTCGATGTCGACGTCGCTGTAACGGCGATTGCCGCCCTGGGTGCGGGCGGGTTGCACGAGCCCGCGTCGTTCGTAGATTCGCAGGGTTTGGGGGTGCATCCCGGCAAGTTCGGCCGCCACCGAGATGACGTAGACGGCGTGGGTTCGCGAGCGCATCATCAGACCTTCTCCGCATCCTGTTCGTCGGGCGCACCGGACGGTTCGCCAGAGACCGTACTCGCCGCGGCAAGCGCCTCGATCGCCGCCCGCTGTTGGGCGGTGAGTGTGGTGGGCACCTGCACATCGACCGTGACGATGAGGTCACCCTCGTGCCTGGGGGTGACGACACCCTTGCCCTTCACCCGATGCCGCGAACCCGACTGCGTGCCGGGCCGGAGCCGCAACGTCACCGTCGGACCGTCAAGGGTTGGCACCTGCACGTCGGCACCGAGGGCAAGGTCGGAGAAGTCGGCCTGGACATGAACCGTCAGGTTGTCGCCATCACGACCGAAACGGCGGTGCGGCATCACCTTGCACTCGACGAACAGATCGCCGGCCGGCCCACCGTTGCGACCGGGGCCACCACGCCCCTTGAGGCGGATTCGCTGGCCGTTGCTGACGCCGGCGGGGATGCGCGCCTGCACCTCGCGCTGGCGCTTTTCGATGCCCGACCCGTAACAGGTGGGGCATGGATCTTCGATGACAACACCTCGGCCACCGCATGCCTGGCACGGCGACGAGAACGAAAACAGCCCCTGGTTCTCGTCGACCACTCCCCGCCCGCCACAACGCGAGCACACTTTCGGCGAGGTGCCGGGCTTGGCACCCGACCCTGCGCACGTACTGCACTGTGCATCGGAGGTCAGGTACAGCGTGGTGGTGATGCCGCGCACGGCGTCGGCAAAGTCGAGCGTGAGTGTGGCTTCGACGTCGGTGCCACGCTGCGGGCCCCCGCCGGCCGAGGCGCCACCGCCACGGCGGCCGCGCCCGAACATCTGGCCAAGGACATCGCCAAGGCCGTCGGAGCCGACGTTGAACGATGTGCCTCCGCCGGGTCCGAAGCCCCCGCCGCGATTGCTGGCGAACCCACCGCCGACGGGACCGAGCCGGCGAACCTCGTCGTACTCCTTGCGTTTCGTCTCGTCGCCGAGCACGTCGTAGGCGGCGCTGACGTCTTTGAAGCGGTCCTCGGATTTCGCGTCGCCGGGGTGGGTGTCGGGATGGCTGTCACGCGCGAGCCTGCGGTACGCCTTGGTGATCTCCTTGGCTGTGGCGGTGTCGGACATGCCGAGCACCTTGTAGTAGTCCTTTTCGTACCACTCGCGCTGCGCTGCCATGGTTACCCGCGCACCTTCACCATCGCTGGTCGCAACACCCGGCCCTTCCACCGGTAGCCGGTGCGGAGCACTTCGGCCACAACCGGCGGTTAGACGTCGTCGCCGGGTTCGTGCAGCACTGCTTCGGCCACACCCGGATCGAAGGGCTGGTTGGCCAGATCGAGCGCCTCGAGGCCCTGCTTCTGCAGCACTCCGATCAGCGCCGACCAGATCGACTCGACGCCTTCGACACCGTGCGCGAACGCGGCCTCGCAGGCATCGAGCACCGGCAGGATCGCTTCGGCGATCTTGCCGGTTGCCCGGTCGACTTCATCGATCTGCTGCGCAGCCACACGCTTGCGATAGTTCTCGAAATCGGCCTGCAGGCGGAGCGCAATGTCCTTGAACGAATCGCGCTCGGCGAGCAGCGCGTCGACATCGTGTTCGACGAGTTCCTCGGCCCGATGCATCTCGCTCGTGAAGTCGTCGACCTCACTTCCCCGCTCGTTTTCGAAGTCGAGGAAGTCCAGGTCGTCCGGTTGCCGGGCAGCAGCGCCCGTGTCGACGATCTCGGCGTCGACGATCTCGGCGTCGACGATCTCGGCGTCGGTGGGGGCGTTGGGTTGAGAGGCGATGGGATCGCTCATCAGCACGACCTCACTTCTCGTCGACGATCTCGGCGTCGACGATCTCGGCGTCGTCTACCGAGCCCGTCGTGTTCTGACCGCTTGCCGACGTGCCTGCGGCACCGGCGTCGTCACGTGAGGCGGCCTCGTACAGCTTCTGGCTGAATGCCTGGCTGGCACCCATCAGCGCCTCGTGAGCGGTCTTGATCACGGCGATGTCGTTGCCGGCCAGTGCCGTCTTCAGCTCGGCGAGTGGGCCTTCGACGGCGGACTTGTCGTCGGCGGTCACCTTCTCGCCCTGCTCGCGCAGCACCTTTTCGGTCTGATACACCAGCGAATCGGCGTTGTTGCGAGTCTCGGCCTCGTCGCGGCGCTGACGGTCGTCCTCGGCGTGAGCCTCGGCGTCGCGCACCATTTGGTCGATGTCTTTCTTGTCGAGCGTGCTCTGACCGGTGATGGTCATGCTCTGCTCTTTCGACGTGGCCCGGTCCTTGGCCGAGACGTGGACGATGCCGTTGGCGTCGATGTCGAAGGTGACCTCGATCTGCGGAACACCACGCGGTGCCGGCGGCAGGTCGACGAGTTGGAACTTGCCGAGCGTCTTGTTGTACCCGGCCATCTCCCGCTCACCTTGCAGTACATGGATCTCGACGCTCGGCTGCATGTCGTCGGCGGTGGTGAACACCTCGGTGCGCTTGGTCGGGATCGTGGTGTTGCGCTCGATCAGTTTGGTCATCACGCCACCCTTGGTCTCGATGCCCAAGCTGAGCGGGGTGACGTCGAGCAGTAGCACGTCTTTCACATCGCCGCGCAACACGCCTGCCTGTACGGCGGCACCGATCGCGACCACTTCATCGGGGTTGACGGTGCGGTTGGGCTCTTTGCCGGTGAGGGTCTGGACGAGGTCTTGCACGGCCGGCATACGGGTGGATCCACCGACGAGGAGCACGTGCTGGACCTGACCCTTGGTGAGGCCGGCATCCTTGATCGCCTGCTCGAACGGCACACGGCAACGCTCGATGAGATCGGCCGTGAGGTCTTGGAACTTGGCCCGACTGAGCATCTCGTCGAGGTGCAACGGGCCCTCAGGGGTCGCGGTGATGAACGGCAGGTTGATCTGCGTCTGCTGCACCTGGCTCAGCTCGATCTTGGCCTTCTCGGCTGCTTCCTTGAGGCGCTGCGTGGCCATCCGGTCGGCGGCAAGGTCGACGCCGTGCGCGCTCTTGAACTGCTTGATCAGCCAGTCGATGACGCGCTGGTCCCAGTCGTCGCCGCCGAGCTTGGTGTCACCGTGGGTGCTCTTGACTTCGAACACGCCATCGCCGATCTCGAGCACCGACACGTCGTAGGTGCCGCCGCCGAGGTCGAACACCAGCACCGTCTCATCCTCGGCACCCTTGTCGAGGCCGTAGGCGAGCGCCGCTGCGGTGGGCTCGTTGATGATCCGCAACACCTCGAGCCCGGCGATCTGGCCGGCCTCTTTGGTCGCGGTGCGCTGGGCGTCGTCGAAGTAGGCGGGCACGGTGATGACGGCCTGGGTAACGGCGTCGCCAAGGTAAGCCTCGGCATCGCGCTTGAGCTTCATCAAGATGCGAGCGCTGATCTCCTGCGGGGTGTAGCGCTTGCCATCGATGTCGTCGCTCTTCCAGCCCTCGCCCATCTTTGACTTGATGCTGCGGAACGTGCGATCGGGGTTGGTGATCGCCTGGCGCTTGGCCACTTCGCCGACGAGCACTTCGCCAGCCTTGCTGAACGCCACCACCGAGGGGGTCGTTCGGGCGCCTTCGGAGTTGGGGATGACGACCGGATCACCCGCCTCAAGAACCGAGACGACGGAGTTTGTGGTACCAAGATCGATTCCGACTGCTTTTGCCATGATGGGTTTGCTCCTGAACTAGTGGATGATGAGCGGACGTGACGCAAGCTTAGAGGTACCCGTCCAAGCCACCAACCTAACGATCAGACAACTTGAGTCATATCGACGCAAGATCTGCCGTTCCCGGATCGACTGGACCCAGGGTCACGGCGACCCGGTCAGGGTTTGGTGTTGACTGCGATCAGTTCGCCGGTGTCATACACGGTCGGCAGCGAGGACCACGTGTAGTCGTCATCAGGCATCGTGAAACCGTCAACCGAGTACGTCACCGTGTACGTGATCCTGGCCGTGATCGTCACACTCCCCGGACCCGGCGGGGTCCACATACACGGCCCGTTCACCCCCGGAGTCGTCTGTTCCGGCAACCGCGGCATCGCTGGCAGCACACCCGCAGCCGCGACCGCAACCACGCCCGAGCCGCCAGCAGCAGTGCTGACACCGGTCACGCAGTCGACGACACCGGTGAAAGCTGGCGACAGCTTGTCCGGGTTCGGGGAGAACGCCACCGTGAAATCCAACTCACGCGGCTCGGCAATCACCACAATCGGCGCGCCACGATGCGAACGCTCAACCGACTGTTGCACCCGCCACGCCCCCTCACTGATCGCGAGCCAGGCCGGATAGCGGGTCACCAAACCACCGAACCGGCCCACCACCGGATTCTCGAACACCACCGGGCGATCCAATCGCAGATCGTTCCGCACCCGATCCAACTCCGCCACATACCCGAAGAACACATCCAGATAGCGCACCACGATGATCCCTCGACGGTTCAACACGTACCGGGCGCTATCGCAGAACACCGAAAACGTGCGCGTCGCCTCCTCCAACGAGCCGCGGCTGGTGACATCGACCACCTCCGCATCGGCCGGGACCGGCGGTACGTACGCCCCGCCATTGATCCCCTCGATGAACACGTAATGCGCCGTCACCACCGTGCCCTCTGGCACCACGTCCCCATTCGACAACACGAACCCGTCACGATCAGCCGTCAACGTGCACGACCGCCGCGACCCGCCCTGATACCCCGCAAACGCCGACGCAGAAGGAATCAACGTAGTCCGCGACAACCCGCCCGCATCATCCCGAAACGAAACCGACCGAGCCCCCGCCACCGTAACTGGAGGCGGTGCGTCGGCCGATGAGCCTGCCCGGCCAGTTGACGGAACCACAGGTGTCGGCAACACCGTCAGCGCGGCGAGAAGGACGGCTACAAGCATGCGGCCGGCTCCGTGCTCACGATGTCCACTTGCCAGTTCCCGCTCGTCTTGGTCATCGTCGTGATGG
>JANNHO010000200.1:0-6301 GCA_031404435.1 Acidimicrobiaceae bacterium
TGCTCGAGATCCTGTCCGAGTATCAGGTCAGCATCCCCGAGCTCGGCACCATCACGGCCAAGCAGATCCCCATGGTGTTCCTCACGTCGAACAACACCCGCGAGCTCAGCGAGGCATTGAAGCGTCGCTGCCTGTTCCTGCATGTCGACTACCCCGACCTCGAGCGCGAGAAAGAGATCGTGCTGACCAAGGTGCCAGGCGTCAGCGACAACCTGGCCGATCAGATCGCCCGCATCGTGCGCAGCATCCGCCAGCTCGATCTGAAGAAGGCGCCGTCGGTCAGCGAAACCATCGACTGGGCGCGTACGTTGGTGTTGCTGGGCATCGAGAGCATCGACGCACAGCAGGCCAAAGAAACGCTGCACATCTTGCTGAAGTACCAGACCGACATCGCCAAAGCCGCCAAAGAGCTCAGCGTCGACAAGTGACGGGCTGAACCGATGCTCGACCTTCTCGCCGGCTTCGTGGTCGAACTTCGCAACGCGGGCCTACCTGTGTCGCTGACCGAGAACCTCGACGCGATGGAGGCGGTGCAACACATCCCCATCGAAGACCGCGAGGCCTTCAAGTACGCGCTTGCCGCCACCATGGTCAAGAACAACAGCCACTGGCGCGCGTTCGAGACCGTGTTCGAGGTGTACTTCAGCCTGCGCGGGCCCGAGTACAAGCTGAAAGACGGCGACGACAGCGACTTCGACGAGATGTGGCGCGAAATGCAAGAGCAGATGCGCCAGGGCGAGGGCAAGGGCTCGGCCGGTGGCTCGATGGAGTCGATGACGCCCGAAGAAATGGCGCACATGCTGATGCAGGCGCTGATGAACGGCGATCAGGCCATGATGCGAGCCTTGGCCAAGCAAGCCGTGCAGCGTTTCGCCGGCATGGAGCCTGGTCGTCCAGTGGGGGGCACGTACTACCTCTATCGCACCCTGCGCAATCTCGATCTCGATGGCATGCTCGACAAGCTCATGGAAGCCAGCAGAGAACAAGTCGGGGGCGAACTCACTGCGTTGGAAGAGCGGCTCGAGAAGGACGAGTACAACGACCGCATCGAGCAGTTCAAGAAAGAGATCGAGGCCGAGATTCGGCGCAGGCTGGTTGCTGACCGCGGCGCCGAAGCCATGGCGAAGACGTTGCGCAAACCGCTGCCCGAAGACGTCGAGTTCATGCATGCGTCACGCGACGAGATGCAGAACCTGAAGAAGGCATTGGGTCCGCTGACACGCAAGCTGGCTGCGCGGCTGACCCGCAAGCGCCGGCACGGTCGCAAGGGTCCGCTGGACTTTCGCAACACAGTTCGCCACTCGCTCAGCTACGGCGGCGTGCCGGCCGAGCCGAAGTTCAAGTACCCCCGCCCGGCCAAGCCGGAGCTGATGGTGGTCGCCGACATCTCCGGTTCTGTTGCGGCGTTCGCCCGGTTCACGCTGATGCTCGTGTACGCGATCCAAGGCCAGTTCTCCAAGGTGCGCTCGTTCGTGTTCATCGACGGCATCGACGAGGTCACGTCGTACTTCAAGAACACCGAGGACATCCAGGAGGCAATTCACCGCGTCAACACCGAAGCCGACGTGGTGTGGGTCGACGGCCACAGCGATTACGGCCACGCGTTCGAGGTGTTCTGGGAGCGCTACGGCAGAGACATCGGGCCGAAGACCACCGTGTTGTTGCTGGGCGATGCCCGCAACAACTACCACGCCAGCCAGGCCTGGGTGATCAAAGAGATCCGCCAGAAGGCCCGCCACGTGTACTGGTTGAACCCCGAGCCGCGCAGCTACTGGAACACCGGCGACTCGATCGTGAGCGAGTACGGCACCCACACCGACGGCGTGTACGAATGCCGCAACCTGCGCCAGTTGGAGGCATTCGTCGAGAAGCTCGCGTGAGCGGGCCGGAGTCAGCGTGAGCCGGGCCGTGGTCGGGATCGCGGTCGAGGCGGCGCCACCGCGAACCCGGCGGTTGCTCGACGTTGCGGTTGCCAGCAACTTCTTGGCGATTGGGATCATGCTTGCAGCGGTGCCGCGCCTGGTCCGCGAGGAACTGGGCGCCAGCCCGACGGCGGTGGGCACAGCGACGACGATCTTCTTTGCCGCAGCGCTGCTGACGCGGCCCATCGTTGGGCGCTTGATGGACCGGATCGGGCGTCGCCGGTTCCTGATCTGGCCGTTGGTGGTGATGACGGTGCTGACGTTGTCGATGACCGCCGCCGGCAGCGTGTGGGCGGTGATCGCGATCCGCTCGCTCCAGGGCGCGTTCGGCGGTTCCTTCTACACGGCGGCTGCGGTGGTCGCCACCGATCTTGTGCCGGCACATCAGCGTGCGTCGGCGGTGGCGCGGCTGAGCTTGATGATCTACCTCGGTTTCGCGTTCGGCCCGTTCATCGGCGAGTTCCTCTTCGACCGGAGTTCGGCGTGGCCGTTCATCGTCGCCTCCGCCCTGCACGTTGTTGCGCTTGCCGTATCGACCCGGGTGCCCGAGACCCTGCGTGGACGCGGGCCCTCGGCCGAGGCGCACCCGACGCTGAGGCAGTTGCGTCGGGCGGTGCTGCGCCCGGGCCTGGCACAGCTGTGTGCGGGAGTTGGCTTCTCGAGCGTCGTCGCGTTCTTGCCGTCGTACTCGCGCGAAATCGGGGTGGGGTCGTCCGGGCCGCTGTTCTTCACGTACGCCTGCAGCGCCCTCGTGGTGCGGTTGTTCAGCGGCCGGATGGCGGACCGGTTCGGCTATGTGGCCGTCGCTGCCCCGGGGTTGGCTACGTTCGGTTCGGGGATGGCGCTGATGGCGGTTGCATGGGACCCATGGGTACCCTTCGCCGGGATCGTGCTGGTCGGGATTGGGTTCGGGGCGTTGTTCCCCGCGCTCACCGCGCTGGCCGTTGCCCGCGCCCCCGACGAGCAACGTGGCGCAGCGCTCGGGGTGTTCTTGAGCTTCAACGATCTTGGCAATGCCGTTGCCGGCCCCTTGGCAGGAGCGGTCGCCGAGGCCGCCGGGTTCCGCTGGGGGTACGGGATGCCGGCGATCATCGCCGCCGTCGGCCTGTCGATCGCAGTGACGCTTCGCTCGCCTCCGGTCTTGCCGCCGCCTGGACCGAATTAGCCAGCTCAACCAGATTCAGGTTCGCGACCACAATCAGGTTTGCGTGAGCGCGCAAACCGACAGTCGGCCTGATCGCTCACGCAAACGTGATCACGGTGGCTGGCGAACGCACGTGCGGCGCTTGATCGGCGGCGGGGCGTGCGGCCGTGCGACCGGGCCGTCATCCGCCGAGGGCTTCGGCGAGGACGGCGCGTTCGAGGGCACCGAGGGGGATGTCGGCGATGGCTGCGGCACCGGCGGGGGAGAGCTTTCGGGCGGTCTTGCGCAACACGCTGATCAGCAGGTCGTGATCGAGGCGACGGTTCAGATCGGCGAGTTGGGTTTCGATGAACACCAGGCATGCCGCGTCTTCGACGGCCTGCGATCCGGCATCGGTCGCGAGGCGGTCACGACGCACGAGGGCTTGCACCCGTTCGATCTCGGCGGGGGAGTAGCCGGCCGCTTCGAGGAGCACCGCGACGTCGGTGGCGTGGCGTTGGCGTTGATCACGTTTCCATGCGAGGTAGCCGGCACGGCCTTCCGGGTAACTGGTGCGGGGCAGTTCCCACCGGCGGAGATGGTGCGCTCGTGCAGCCAGCAACAGCAGGTCGTCGTCGGAGCCGTGCAACGAGACGATCCACTCCGCCGCCAGTCGACCGTGGGCGAACGCGAGCGGCAGTTGGTGGCCGCGCACGCTGATCGAGGTTGGGTCAGCAGAGTTGGCCGCGTCGATTGCAGCCACCGCTGCGTCGTAGCCGCTGTTCAGACGGCACACTCCGACTCGCCCACGTCGCCGGTGAACGGCCCGGTCTCGTCGTAGTCGAGGTAGAAATCGGGTTGCTCGTCGGGTGTCGGGAACACGTCCAGGTCCTTCAGCGCAGCGCCGATTGCCGCAGCGCCGCCCGACCGGTCGAGCCAGGTGCGGAACGTCTCGCCGGCGTTGCGTTCGCCGACGAACTGGCGAATCACTCGCACAGCTGCCTGCGGTGCGGCCTTGGCCGGAAGACGGGTGGCCTTGTCGCCGAAGTGCGCTTGCTCCTGGCCGATGTAGCCGCCGAGCAGCATCTGGTAGCCGGGGGCCGATTTGCCGTGGGCGCGCCGTTCTACCCCGAAGAAGCCGATGTCGGCGGTGTGGTGTTGACCGCAACTGTTGGTGCAGCCGGAGATGTTGATCCGCACACCGCCGACCTCGGCGAGGCCTTCGGCTTCGAGTGCTTCGCCGATTGCTTTGGCCAGCCCACGAGACTGCGTGACCGCGATGTTGCACGTATCGGCACCGGGGCAGGCGACCACGTCTCGGGCCAGTTCGGCCCCTGGCGCAGCCATCCCGATGGCCGCGAGGCGAGCGTACAGCTGTGGCAGCTGGCCTTCGGTGAGGCCGCGGAACACCACGTTCTGACGGTTGCTCAGGCGCACGTCAGCGCCGAACTCGCGCTGGACCGCGGCGAGCGACCGGAACTGTGACGCAGTGAGATCGCCGAGCGCGGCATAGGCGACCGCCGACACGGTGTTGTTCGCTGTGCCGCGCACCACGGAGGTGGCGACCCATCGGCCGTACGGGTCGCGTGGCGTGAGCGACACATTGACGCCCTGGCCGACGGCGGTCGGCGCGACGGTGGTGCTGCGCCCAGCGGGCGAGTCGCCGGCCTTGGCCACGATCTGGGGGATGCCGCCGGGCCATGACGATGATGCCGGCAGGGTGTGGCGAACCTTCAGCACTCGGCGGCGGAGCTCGTCGATGCCGAGTTGATCGACCACCCACTTCAGGCGGGCGCGGAGCTTGTTGTCGCGGTTGCCGGTCTGGTCGAACACGCGCAGCACGGCTTCGATCGTTGGCAGAAGGTCCTCGCGGGCGGTGAACTCCTCGAGCGCGAGCGCAGGGTGCGGGTTGGCTCCGAGGCCGCCGGCGATGTACACCCGGAACCCCGATTCGACCGATCCGTCCGCCAGTGTGCGGGTGGCGGCGATGACACCGACGTCGTTGAACATCGCCTGCCCGCAGTCGGTGCTGCAGCCGGAGAAGTTGATCTTGAACTTGCGTGGCAGGCGCTGGCCGAGCGGGTTGCGCACGAAGTGCTCGAACGCCGCCTCGGCCCACGGGGTGACGTCGAGAAACTCGTGCGGGCAGGCACCGGCGAGGTGGCAGGCCATCACGTTGCGGACCGTATCGCCGCAGGCTTCACGGCTGGTGAGGCCGACCCTGGCCAGTTCGCGCATCACGCCTGGCACCTTGGTCAGCTCGACGTAGTGGATCTGGATGTTCTGACGGGTGGTGATGTGCGCCCAACCCCGCGAGTACTCCTCGCTCAGGCGGCCCATCAGATCGAGTTGTTCGGGGGTGATCGTGCCGGCGGGCAGCTTGATGCGGACCATCTGGTTGGTGCCGCCCTGGCGCTGGCCGTAGACGCCGTTGTTGAGCCGCATCACGCGGAAGACATCCTCGCCGATCTCGCCGGCGAGGTACTGCGTGATGGCGTGCTCGAACCGTTCGATGTCGCGGTGTTGCTCGTCGACCAAGTCGCGGGCTGCGGGCACGATCGGTGCGATCCCCATGACTACCTCCGATGGCTGCCGGGTGAATCCCGACTAACCTGATCGACTTTATAGCATTAGTCGCCGGTTTCCTCGCCAATTTCTCTCAGCGCGTCTCTCAGCGCGGTGCGTAGGCGGCGGGTGTGGTCGGCGCTGAGGTGGGCGACGAGGCCTTCGCCGGGACGTCCGACCTCTTCTACCGTCAGCACCACCCGCGGCTCGGCATCGTCGTAGTCGTCGCTGATCGCCACCGCCCACGCCAGCTGTTGTACGTCGTCGTCGCTTGCTGGGAGGTCGGCGGCGGTGAACGGGTAGTCGTCGATCGAGCGGCGCATCGTCACAGCCTGCCAGGTAGCGCGGCCTACATGCGCTGGTAGTTCGGCGCTTCCTTGGTGATGGTCACGTCGTGGGGGTGGCTTTCCTCGCGCCCGGCAGTGGTGACCCGCATGAACCGAGCCCCGGCCCGCAGCGCATCAAGGGTTCCGGCACCGGCGTAGCCCATCCCGCTGCGTAGGCCGCCGGCGAGTTGGTACACGACGTCGCCGAGCGTGCCGGCGTAAGCGACGCGACCCTCGATGCCTTCTGGGACCAGCTTCTTGGTGGCGGCGCCGACGGCCGAGCTCTGCGCGCTCGCATAACGATCGGCACCGAGGCCCTGCATCGCGCCCATCGAACCCATGCCCCGGTACGTCTTGTAGCGGCG
>JANNHO010000201.1:0-2518 GCA_031404435.1 Acidimicrobiaceae bacterium
CGTCGTTCCAAGCGGTGGGCCAGCGCGCTGCCGACGGCTACATCACCACCGAGGCGCTGCGCGTCACCACGATGAACGCCGCGTGGAGGACGGCCGCCGGGCTGCCGGCACAGCGTGACGTACTGGTCGCTGCGTTCTGGGCGAGCGAGGGTGGCCAGCAGGTGGCACTCGCCGGCCAGCACCTGCACGGCGGGATCGGGGCCGACGTCGACTACCCGGTGCACCGTTACTTCCAATGGAGCAGCCAACTGGCCAACACCCTGGGTACGGCCAGCTCGCACCTGGCCCGCCTCGGCTCGGTCATCGCCAGCGGCAACAGGCAATCGTGATGACGGGGCAATCGTGATGACGGGACGATCCTTCGCCGATGTCGCCGTGGGCGAGGAGTTGCCGTCGCTCACCGTCGCGCTCACCCGCACCCTGATCGTGGCCGGAGCGATCGCGTCGCGCGACTACCAGGAGGTGCACCACGACGCCGACCTAGCTCGCGAACGTGGTTCACGCGACATCATCATGAACATCCTCACCACCAACGGTTTCGTCGGTCGTTTCGTCACCGACTGGGCGGGACCCGACGCGACCATCGGTTCGGTCAAAGTCCGCCTCGGCGCACCGAACTACCCGGGCGACACGATGATCCTCACCGGATCGGTCACCGAACTACGCCCCGACTCTCGGGTCGCGGTGGTGGCGGTGCGCGGTGCCAACAGCCTCGGCGACCACGTCAACGCGACCGTCGAAGTAGCGCTGACATGACGGTGCTGGCATGAGCAACCGGATTGGCGGGACGGCGGCGATCGTCGGGATCGGTGCGACCAAGTTCTCCAAGGATTCCGGACGCAGTGAGATGAGCCTGGCCTGCGAGGCGGTGCTCGCTGCCATCACCGATGCCGGTCTCCAGCCGGGCGACATCGACGGGATGGTCACGTACTCGGCTGACAACAATCCCGACATCGAGATCGCCCGCCACGTCGGGATCGGGTCGCTGCGCCACTTCAGCCGCGTGCACTACGGCGGCGGAGCAGCGTGCGCAACGGTGGTGATGGCGGCGATGGCAGTGGCCACCGGCGTGGCAGATGCGGTGGTCTGTTACCGGGCGTTCAACGAGCGCAGCGGGCGCCGGTTCGGTACCGGCGTGCAGGACATCCCCACGGCGGCCACGGCCGAGCGCGCCCAGTTCTCGTGGACGTCGCCCTACGGTCTGCTGACGCCGGCGAGTTGGGTGGCGATGATGGCGCGCCGGTACATGCACGACTACGGCGCGACCAGCGAGGACTTCGGTCGCGTCGCCGTTGCAGATCGCAAGCACGCTGCAACCAATCCGGCCGCATGGTTCTACGAGCAGCCGATCACCCTCGCCGATCATCAGGCGAGTCGGTGGATCGTCGAACCGCTGCACCTTCTCGACTGCTGCCAGGAAAGTGACGGCGCGCAAGCACTGGTGATCGTGTCGGCCGACCGCGCTCGCGACCTGCACAACAAACCGGCGATCATCACCGCCGGGGCACAGGGCTCGGGCCCCGACCAGTGGACGATGACAAGCTTCTACCGCGATGACATCGCCCAGCTCCCGGAGATGAAGGTGGTTGCCGACGAGCTGTGGTCGTCGTCGGGGCTCGGCCCGGCCGACATCCAGACCGCAATCCTGTACGACCACTTCACCCCGTACGTGTTGATGCAGCTGGAGGAGTTCGGGTTCTGCGGCCGCGGCGAAGCCAAGGATTTCATCGCCGACGGCCGGATCGAGCTCGGCGGCACACTGCCACTCAACACCCATGGCGGGCAGCTCGGCGAGGCGTACATCCACGGGATGAACGGCATCGCCGAAGCGGTGCGACAGATCCGCGGCACCAGCGTCAACCCGGTCGCCAACGTCGAACATGTACTCGTCACCGCTGGCACCGGCGTGCCGACCAGCGGCCTCATCCTCGGAGCTCAACAATGAATCCACTTCTGGCCTACGACACCCTCGATGCGATCAGCAACGAGGCGTACCGCCACGGGCCGCCACACGACCTGTACACCCTGATGCGCCACGAAGCACCGATCGTGAAGCACCGCGGCATCGACCCCGGCTCTCCCGAGTGGTTCTGGGCGATCTCTCGCCACGCCGATGTGGTCGAGGTCAGCCGCACGTTCCAGACCTTCTCGTCGGCACGCAAAGGCGCGCTCGTGAACCAGGAACGCCCCGACCTCGAAATCGCGCGGATGATGATCGACACCGATCCGCCCGAACACACCCGCCTCCGCAACATCGTCAACCGCGGATTCACCCCGAAGCCGATGCGGTTGATGGAGGATCACTTTCGCGAAGTCGCGGTGCGATTGATCGACGACGCGCTCGCCGCCGGTTCGGTCGAGTTCGTCGAAGCCGTGTCCAGCGAGCTCCCACTCGTTGCCATCGCCGAGCTGCTCGGCATCCCCTACGAGGACCGGCGTAAGGTGTTCGATTGGTCGAACCGGATGATCGGATCGACCGACCCGGATTACTCCGGCGGCGCTGAAGATGCCACGACCG
>JANNHO010000202.1:0-5486 GCA_031404435.1 Acidimicrobiaceae bacterium
GTCTCTCTGACCACGAGGTCATGGCTGCGCGCCGAGGCTTTCCAGCTGATCCGGCGGAGGTCGTCGCCGGTCACGTAGGCGCGCAGCGAATGGAACTCGGTACCTGTTTGACCATGCGCACGAAGTCGCAGGTGGCTCCCCAACCGCCCCGCCGATCCGCCCACTGGAAAACGCACCGGCGTGTGGTTGGGCATCACCAGCAACTCGCTGCGCCCCGGCAGGGTGAACGTGCGCGAGGCGAGACCGAGGACGTCGCGGCGGCGGGCGCGCATCGGACCGACGAAGACGAGCCCGCGAGTCGTCGTCGGCAGCCGGTATGCGGCGGTCGACCGCTCCCGCGGGCGCAGTGGGGCGAGGTTCATCGTGGCGCCACCCGTCGGCCCGACCGGTTCCCACAGCTGCAGCACGGGGGTGCGGCGGGTGCCCGTGTTGGCGAGTTGGATGTCGACGCGCGCCGCGTCGCCAGCTTGAACCGTGGATGGGTCGACAAGGCGGCGGACTGCCAGGCGCGGCGGGCGCCCGGCCACCGTGACGATCGCCACGATGAGCGCGGCCACGATGCCGACGCCAAGCACGAACAGCTCGATGATTCCGAAGATTCGCCCGATGGCGAACGCGACGGCGCTCAACACGGTGGCCCCCCAGCCGCTGCGGGTGAACATCAGCGGCCGACGGGGACCGTCACTGAGTCGAGTACCTCGCGGATTGCGATCTCGCCGGTGAGGCCGCGCGACGCCGCGTCGGGGCGCACGACCACACGGTGCGAGAGCACCGCCGCGGCGACCGACTTGACATCGTCGGGCGTCGCGAAGTCGCGGCCGTTCGCCGCGGCGCGGGCCCGTGTGGCCCGGGCAAGTTGCAACGTGGCGCGCGGCGACAAACCCAGCACCAGGCCCTGGTGAGCGCGGCTGGATTCGGACAGATCGACCAGGTACGACTTCAGCTGCGGTGCCAGGTGGACCGAGCGGACAGCCGCCGACATGACCACCACGTCTGCGGCGGTGACGACAGGCTGCAGCGCGGCAATGGCAACAGCGGCCCCGTGCGAGTCGAGAATGCCGATCTCCGCCTCGCGGTTCGGGTAGCCGAGCGACAAACGCATGAGGAAGCGATCGAGTTGGCTCTCGGGCAGCCGGTAGGTGCCCTCCTGCTCGATCGGGTTCTGTGTCGCCGCGACCATGAACGGCGCCGGCAGCTGGTACGTGCGGCCTTCTGCTGAGACCTGCCGCTCCTCCATCGCCTCGAGGAGCGCCGACTGGGTCTTCGGTGACGCCCGGTTGATCTCGTCGGCAAGGACGATGTTGGCGAACAGCGGACCGGGCTGGAACACGAACGTTTCGGTGGCCCGTTGCAGAACACTGACGCCGACCAGGTCGGTGGGCAACAGGTCGGGGGTGAACTGCACCCGCTTCCAACTGCAATCGATCGACGCCGCCAACGCTTTGGCCAAGCTGGTCTTGCCGACACCGGGGACGTCCTCGATCAGCAAGTGACCCTCGGCCAACATGCACATCACGGCCATCTCGATGGCCTCGCGCTTGCCGTGCACCACCGTGGCGATGTTGGCGGTGATGGCCTCGAACAACACGGCAAACGATGGCCGGGTCGAGTTCGTGGTCAGCGATTGAGGCCCGGAGGCATGGTCGTACAACGCCGTCATACTCGCAGAGTAGACGGCGACCGGGTGATTTGTCTCCTCACCCGAAAATGGCGTCGCCCGGGTGACCCGGTACTGTCGAACGGGTGGCAGAACTGTTTCTCGCGATCGACATCGGCGGCACGAAGCTGACCGCCGGGGTTGTTGATGCTGCCGGAGTGGTGCTCGTGCGTGACCGCGTGGCCACCCCGAGCCGTGATGTGTGGCCGGTGCTGGCCCGCCTGGTGAAGCGGGTGATGGCCGCTTCACCGGAACGGCCAGTGGCCTGCGGTGTCGGATGCGGTGGCCCCGTCCACGACGCGTTGGGGCAGGTCTCACCGTTGTACATCCCATCGTGGAGGGGTTTCGATCTACGCGACCTCGTCACCGAGTTGACCGAAATGCCCACCAAGGTCGACACCGACGCGAAAGCGCTCGCGCTCGGCGAGGCGTGGTGTGGTGCCGGGCGCGGTGTGACCGACTTCATCGGCGTCGTGGTCGCGACTGCCGTGTCAGGCGGGCTGATCCTCGGAGGTCGGTTGGTCGAGGGCCGACTCGGCAATGCCGGATCGCTCGGACACATCGTGGTGGAACCCGATGGGCGTGAGTGTGCGTGTGGCGGGGTGGGCTGTGTCGACGCCTATTGCAGCCGCCGGGCGATCGAGGACGAGACCGGGAGGGCGGCGCAGCGAGCGCCGAAGGCGATCATCGAGCGCACCGGCACCCTGGTGGGTCGGGCTCTGGCAACGGTCGGCGCGGTCGCGGATGTCAAGGTGGCGATCATCGGGGGCTCGCTGGCGCTCGGATATGGGGACGTGTTCTTCGCCGCCGCGCAGCGAGAGGTCGACCTGCGCGCCCGCCTCGCGCACCTGGCCGGGTTCACCATCGAGCCGGCCGGCCTCGGCCATCACGCCCCGCTGGTGGGCGCTGCGGCACTTGCCCGCTATGCCTGTACCGATCCGGCCGCCCCATCGAGCTCACCGGCTACCGTCGAGTAACATCTCGGTCATGCGTCCCACATACACCGACGAGGCCGAGGCCTACCGCGACAAGGTGCAGGCCTTCCTCGCCGAGAAGCTGCCCACCGATTGGCGGGGTATCGGCCGTCTCGAGGGTCAGCAGCTCATCGATTTCGTCAGGGAGTGGCGGGTCACGCTGTACGAGGGTGGCTACCTGGCCCCCGGGTGGCCGGTCGAGTACGGCGGTGGCGGGTTGTCACAACTGGAGCAGGTGATCGTTGGCGAGGAGTTCGCCAGGGCCGGTGTCCCAACAGGCGGACCCAATGACACCTTCGGCATCCAGATGCTCGGCAACACCTTGTTGCAGTGGGGGACCGACGAACAAAAAGCGTACTACCTGCCGCGTATCTTGTCGGGAGCCGACACCTGGTGTCAGGGATACTCCGAGCCGAACGCCGGCAGCGATCTGTCGAACCTGAGCCTGCGCGGCGAGCTCGATGGCGACCAGTGGGTCCTCAATGGCCAAAAGATCTGGACCTCGGCCGGTCACCTCGCCGATCACATCTTCACCCTCGTGCGCACCGACCCTGATGCATCGCGGCACAAAGGAATCTCGTTCCTGCTCGTCGACATGCGCCAACCCGGGGTGGAGGTCCGCCCGATCACCATGATCACCGGGGAGAGCGAATTCAACGAGGTGTTCTACACCGATGCCACCGCCCCCAAGCACGAAGTGGTCGGCGGCGTCAACAACGGCTGGGCCGTGGCGATGACGCTGCTCGGATTCGAACGCGGTGAGGCTGCAGCAACATTGCCGATTCTGTTCGGCGCCGAGATCGATCGTCTCTTGCAGATGGCCCGCGATCGCGGTGTAGCCGATGATCCGATCATCCGTCAGCGCCTTGCAACCTGCTACTCGAAGGTGCAGATCATGCGTTTCAACGGCATGCGCGTGCTTACCCGGTTCCTGCACGGTCACCATCCCGGTCCCGACGGGGCAGTTTCGAAGCTGTACTGGAGCGAGTATCACCGAGAAGTCACCGAGCTTGCCATCGACATCCTCGGTGCCGACGCAATGGTTCCCAGCGGGAGGCGGCCGTCGAGTGCGTTCCAGGCCGACGACGCTGGAGCGCCCAACAGCAGCGGTAGTTGGGTTGGGACGTTCTTGAACGCCCGCGCCGGCACCATCTACGCCGGGTCGTCGCAGATCCAGCGGAACATCATCGGCGAAATGGTGCTCGGCCTACCGAAGGAACCGCGCTGACCGGCGGGGGCCCGCGTGGGCTGCTCCGTCGGCGCCGCGGTCACCTGGCCGCATGGATGCCCAGTCGTGCCACCCGCGCCGTCAGCTGGTGGCGCGTCGGTTCCGCCGTTGCCCGACGACCCACGCTGTGGATCACCGCAGTGCGTCAGGCCAGACGGATGATTCCGTCGACGTGGTGGCGGCGGTGGCCCTTCGTGCCTGTTCCCGACGGTGCGTACCTGCGCTTTCGGCTCCTCACCCAGTACGGGTCACCTCAGCATCCCATGGACCCTGACGATGTGGTGAACTATCTGGCGTGGTGCACACGAGCGGGCCGGGTGGAACGCGCGGGTCGTACAGGTCATCGGCCGGTCGAATGAGCGCAGCGCCAATTAAGCGCGGGGCGCCCGCTCGGCGGAATCGCTAGATTCGCCGGTCATGAGGAGCGCGCTGGTTCTGAACGCAACGTACGAGCCGCTCTCCGTTGTGCCGGCGCGGCGCGCTGCCTGCCTGGTGCTCGCCGACAAAGCCGACGTCGTCGAAGATGACGGCACGCTCTTGCACGCCGAGAGGATCACGGTGCCGAACCCGTTGGTGATCCGGTTGAGGTACGTGGTGAAGGTGCCGTACCACCGCCGGACTGCGCTGTCTCGCCGAGCCGTGTTCGCCCGCGACGATCACAGCTGTCAGTACTGCGGCGATCTCGCCGATTCCATCGATCACATCATGCCGACGTCGCGCGGCGGTCAGCACGCTTGGGACAACGTGGCTGCGGCGTGTCGGCCGTGCAACCTGTCCAAGCGCGACCGCACACCCGACGAAGCGGGAATGCGTCTGCGTCGGCCAGCGCGCGTTCCCCGCGAGCTGACCTGGGTATCGATTGCGGTGTCGCGGGTTCCGGACGCGTGGAAGCCGTACATCGTCATGGCCGGCTGAATGGCGGGGGATGCGCCCCGCCGTTCGTCGCCCGTGCAGCGCCCCGCTCCGCGCCCCGTGACACGCCGATTCGTCATCGGTCGACGGACCGGTGGTGCCGACGAACTGCACGGTCTTGAACCGGCGGTCGTCGAACCGGCGGTCCTCGCCCCGGCGGTCCTCGAACGGGCGGCGACGTGGTTCGAGGTTGACCGTTCGGCGCTGGTGCTGGGCTCGGCACAGCCGCTCGCGCATATCGATCTCGATGCGTGCCGCGCAGCGGGTGTCGACGTGGCCCGGCGCCGCAGCGGGGGTGGCGCTGTGCTGGTCGTGCCGGGCGAGATGTTGTGGCTCGATGTGGTGATCGGTGCCGGTGACCCGCTGTGGGACGACGACATCGGACGCTCGATGTGGTGGCTCGGCGAGGTGTGGGCAGAGGCCCTTCTATCCCTGGGCGCAGCGGCGGGCTCGCTGGTCGCGGTTCATCGTGGTCCGGTTCGGCGCACGAATTGGTCGAACCATGTGTGCTTCGACGGCCTCGGTGCGGGTGAGGTGACCATCGACGGAGCCAAGGCTGTGGGTATCAGCCAGCGCCGGACGAGGTCGTGGGCCAGGTTGCAGTCGTCGATGCACGTGGTGTGGCGCGGCGAGATGATGGCCGCCCTGCTGTCCCCACCACGCCCCACATCTGCCGCGTTGCACAGTCCCGCATCACTCTCTGCGTTGGTGGGGC
>JANNHO010000203.1:0-4148 GCA_031404435.1 Acidimicrobiaceae bacterium
GTCAGTCATAAAATTGGCGGTAAAACTAATCAGGAATCGTGCTTTGTCGAGCGCGGCTTTGGTGGTAACAGGTCGCTGCGCAGCATCGCCTCACGAGTGCGCATCCAGTTGCGGTTGCCCTGAACCGTGTTGATCTCGCCATTGTGGGCGATGTAGCGGTACGGGTGCGCGAGCGGCCAGGTGGGGAACGTGGTGGTACTGAAGCGACTGTGCACCAGGGCGGGCGCGCTCTCCACCCGTTCGTCACCGAGATCGGTGAAGAACTCGGCCAGCTGCGGGGTGGTGAACATGCCCTTGTACACCAGCGTGCGACTACCGAGTGATGGGAAGAACGTGCTCTGCTCGGGGGGCAGTTCGTGCTCGATCCGCTTGCGAGCGATGAAGACCTTGCGATCCAGATCGATCCCAGCGCTTGCTGCGGGGTCGCCGATGAACAGCTGCTTGATGCCTGGCATCACCGCACGTGCACTGGCACCGAGGCAGTCGGGGTTGACTGGCACCTGCCGCCAACCAAGCACGGTGAGACCCTCATCGACCACGATCGCGTCGATCGCGGCCTGCGCTTTCTCCGCATCACCGGGGTCGCTGGGAACGAACGCGAGACCGACCGCGTACGCCCCTGCGGGCGGGAGGGCGAAGCCCACCACGGCACGCAGGAACCGGTCGGGTACCTGGATCAAGATGCCGGCACCGTCGCCGCTGTCTGCCTCAGCACCCGTAGCGCCGCGGTGCTCCATGTTGCAGAGCGCGCTCATGCCCAGTGTGACGATCTCGCGACTGACCGTGCCGCGCACGTTCGCGACAAACGAGACGCCGCACGCGTCGTGTTCGAAACGGGGGTCGTAGAGACCCTGCGCTGCGGCGAGCTGGCGCGCGTCAGGATCGGGAGGGGGTAGCGCGTGCATCGAGTTTCGGCTCCACGGTGTCGGCCGACCAATGGTCGGGGCGGCTGGGGGCCCTCGGGACGACGCTGGCCCGAAGAGTGAACGCCATGTTACGGCTTCGAGCACCCCGGCACCACCCCGTTTCCGACTCGAAGCCCCGCTTGGTCCCAATCGTCCCGTGGAGGCGGCTGAAACGGCTCAGCCGTCGGTGTAGTTGGCAGGCCGCTTGGCGAAGTTGGCCATCACGGCTTCCACCTGGTTGTGCTGGCCGATCAGTGCGCTGATCACGCGGCGCTCCTCGGCGAACTGTGCTGCCGCACGGTCGTGAAGCAGCCCGTTGATCAACGCCTTCGCACCGCGCACGGCGTCGGGGCTGCGGCTGGCGATGTCGTCGGCCATCGCCAGCGCATCGTCGAGCGGAGTGTCGGACAGCTTGGTCGCCAGGCCGAGCGCGAACGCCTCACGACCGTCGAACACACGGGCCGTGAACACGAGCTCTTTGGCGACATCGGCGCGCACCAATTGCGAGAGTGTGAGCGTGCCTGTCATGTCGGGTACAAAACCCCAGTGCACTTCGCGGACGCTCATCTGCGTGTCGGGATGCACGATGCGGATGTCGGCACCGAGGGCGATCTGGATGCCCCCACCGAGTGCATGCCCGTGCACCGCAGCGATCACCGGAACGGGCACCTCCTGCCACACCCAGCACACCTGCTGACCGAGATGGGTGATCTGGCCCTCCTGGATCGCACCGGGATTTCCCTCGCGGGCCAGTTCATTGCTGCCGACGTCGCCGTCGGTCATCGACTTGAAGCTAGAGAAGTCGAGCCCGGCACAAAATGACGACCCCTCCCCGCTGAGCACCACGGCACGCAGGCCCGGCTCGGTCTTCAACCGTTCACCAGCGCGGCCAAGGGCGCTGAACATTGCCCCATCGAGCGCGTTGCGCTTGTCGGCACGCACCATCCGCACATCGGCCACGCCGTTGGAGATCGAGATCTGAACACGCCCGGAATCGCTCATCGCCGCAGTTTGCCAGGTCAGGTCCTGACAGCCTGCAGCGTGTAGCTGGCGGCAAGGCGCTCAGGGTTTTCGCGCAGCGTCCACTCACCGAGCTCGTCCTCCACCATCGCCTCGCCCGCCGGGTTCCACGGCAGGCTGCGGTGCTCCTCGAATGCCGTCATCGTCAGCCCGGCATCCATCACCGCCGTGATGATCTCACCGAGCCCATGATTGAACGAAATGATGTCCGGCGATAACAGTTCGCCCTCGTGCTCGACGTAGGTACTGGTCTCGGTGAACCGCGTGCCGCCGTCGGTCTCGAAGTACGGGTACTCGATCACCAGCAAACCGTCGGGGCGCGGATCACTGAGCGCCCACACCACCGGATGACCCTCGCGGATGAACAGGCGCCCGCCGGGACGCAGCAGGCCTGCCACCACTCGCGCCCACCGGCGGATGTCGGGCAACCAGCACAGCGCGCCGATGCCGGTGTACACAAGGTCGAATCGCCCCGCGCCGAGTGCCTCGACCGCGTCGTAGGTGTCGCTCAGGACGTAATCGATCGCGACACCGCAATCGGCGGCGAGTCCCCTCGCCACATCGAGCGCCTGCGACGAGAAGTCGAGCCCAGTCATTCGCGCCCCGAGCCTCGCGAGAGACAGCGTGTCGGTCCCGATGTGACATTGCAGGTGCGCGGCGTCGAGGCCGGCGACGTTGCCGAGGCGCGGCTGATCGAAGCGCACCACACCCGACACGTAGCCGGGTTCGGCCCGAAACCGGTCGAGACCGTACGCCTGGGCGTGGATGGCCACCCGGCTGTTCCAGTTAGCCAGGTTGATCTGTCGGTAGTCATCGTTCGCCACCACCCCATCATCGCGTGGGTGTTCGGTGACGTCGCGCCGCGTGAGCGAGTTGGCCGACTGTTGGTTGGGCGCTCACGCACACCCGAATGTGGGACTGCCTGCTCGCCGTGCTGCAGTGGAGCAATGGGGCACACCAACGCGACGAGGGCTCGACCGCTTGAGTTCTGCACGCAGATCGGGTATGCCTACCGCTTCGACTGGGGACCGAGCGGGCTGCGGGCGCTCGCGCCGGCGAGCATGGGGTCGTCATCGGCGACGTGTTGCGGTTCAGCTCGGCGGTGTCGGCCGCAATCGAATCGGGTGCGATCGTGTTCCCTACCGCTGGGCGCGGGCGAGCGCTGTGCTCGATGCCACGGACCGCGCCGCTCACCTCGTGGACGAAGCCTTCGTCGGCGCCTGAACGAGCCGCCCGGTTACTCCTCGTCAACGTGAGGCGACAGGCTCGACGGATCGATCGGGTTGGACGGTTCGGTTGTCGGGAGCGGGTCGCGCAGCTCGATGTCCATGTCGCGTAGCACGGTCGCGATCCTCCGGCGGAGCTCGCGTGCCACCTTCCACTGCTGGGCCGGGAGCGTGCGACCCGACATCCGCAACTGCACCGATTCGGTGCCGAGATCATCAACCCCCGAGACCCGCGGACCATCGATCAGCAGCGGAGTCCATGCCGGGTCCGCGGCAAGGGCAGTACCGACCACGTCGAGGCGGGCGGCGACCCGTTCCAGGTCGACATCGCGATCGAGCGGCACGATGACGATCATCCGCGACCAGTCGCGTGACGCGTTCACCGTCTGACGCAACTCGCCATTGGCAACCGTGACGAGGTCGCCATCGAGGGTGCGCAGCTTGGTGACGCGCAACGTCATCTCCTCGACGTGGCCCTCGACCCAGCCGACCATCGACATCGGCCCGACCCGGATCAGGTCGCCGATGCCGAACTGACGTTCCGACAGAATGAACACCCCGGCCAGGACGTCACCGACGATCTGCTGCGCGCCGAAGCCAAGACCGACACCCACCACCGAGGCCAGCGGCACCACCGCCGTCGCCGGCAGGCTCAACTCGATCAGCACCCAGATGATCGCGACGAACACGACCGAGAAGTTGATCGCCCAGCGCACCGCACCCACGAGCGCTTCGCGGTGAGCACCCATGGTCGCGGTGGTCGTCGGCTCGGAGCTGGCCTGCCGCTCGGCTTGCAACCGGCGCGTCTGTCGGCGGGCCACAAACGTCACGACCTGCGTGGCCACTGCGGCAACCACGATGATCACCGCGATCTTGATCCCGCTGTCGCCCAGCCAGTCGACCACCCGATCCCACCTCGTCGTCGTCTCCTCCCCGACCAGTGGTAGCCATGCAATCACGCGGGCATTGTGCCAGACCGCCGCGCCTCACCCCCGGC
>JANNHO010000204.1:0-6621 GCA_031404435.1 Acidimicrobiaceae bacterium
GTCGAGCGTGCGGCCGATCACGGCATCCCGGCGAGCGACATCGTGGTGGATCCGCTGGTGATGCCGATCGGCGCGATCAACCAGGGCGGCGTGCAGGTGATGCGCCTGGTGCGGCGCCTGCGCGAGGAGCTGAAGGTCAACACCACCTGCGGCGCGTCGAACGTCAGCTTCGGCCTGCCGAACCGCAACACAGTCACCGGCACCTACCTGGCGATGGCAATCAGCAACGGGATGACATCGGCGATCATGAATCCGATGCATGCCGAGGTGAAAGCTGCGGTGATGGCCGCCGATGTTTTGGCCGGCAACGATCGCGACTGCAACGCCTGGATCCGCGCAAACCGCGACCCGAACGCCGCCCAAGGCGCCCGCGAGGGCCGCGTCGGCGGCGGCCGTCGCCGACGGGCCGAGTAGAGACCGAGCCGGACCGTGCCGCGGATCGTGTTCACACCGTCTGGCCTCGACGGTAGCGTCGACGCCGGCGTCAGCGTGCTCCAGGCAGCACGTGATCTCGGGGTGGATCTCGACTCGGTTTGCGGCGGGCGGGGAATCTGTGGGCGCTGCCAGATCACCTTCAATGAGGGCAGCTACGCGAAGTGGGCCATCGAGGTCGACGGCACCGCGCTCAGCGGCTGGACCGCGACCGAGCAGACGTACGCCGACCGCAAAGGCCTCAAGCCCGACCGCCGGCTCGGCTGCTGCGCGCTGATCAACGACGACGTCGTGCTCGACGTGCCACCGGAGAGCCAAGTGCACCGTCCAGTGGTGCGCAAAAGCCTCGACCTCGCCGACGTGGTGCTCGATCCGGCCGTGTCGCTCGCCTACCTCGAGCTGCCCGAGTCTCTGCTCGGCGACGCGGCATCGATGACCGACCTCGTCATTGGCGAATTGGAACGCACGCAGCAGCGGCGCATCACCCACCTCGAGGTGAACGTGTTGCAACAGGTACACCGTGCGTTCCATCCCTCCGCTGCCAACGACCACCGCCGCGCCGCAACCATCGCGGTTCGCGGCGATGCCGCAGTGGCGGTGTGGACCGGATTCGTCGACCGCGCCGTCGGCGTGGCGATCGACGTCGGCTCCACCACCATCGCCGGGCACCTGTGCGATTTGGCTACCGGCGAGATCCTCGCATCGGCAGGACGGATGAACCCGCAGATCCGCTTCGGCGAGGATCTGATGAGCCGCGTGTCGTACGTGATGATGAACCCAGGCGGCGACAAACAGCTCACCGCAGTGGTGCGCGACGCACTCAACGACCTCATCACCGAGCTGTGCCGCGACGCGGTGATCGAAACCGACAAGCTGCTCGAGATCGTGCTCGTCGGCAACCCGATCATGCACCACGTCGTCGCGGGCATCGACCCGACCCCGTTGGGGATGGCCCCGTTCACGCTGGCCACGACCGAGGCGATCAGCGTCACCGCTCCGACGTTCGAACTGCACTTCCGCAACGCCCGCGTGTACCTGGCACCGTGCATCGCCGGCCACGTCGGCGCCGACACGGCCGCGGTGATCCTGTCGGAAGGTCCGCACCGCTCGGCGACCATGCAGCTGCTCGTCGACGTCGGTACCAACGCCGAGATCGTCGTCGGTAACCGCGACCGTCAGTTCGCTGCGTCGAGCCCCACCGGCCCGGCATTCGAAGGCGCGCAACTGAGCTGCGGCCAGCGGGCCACAGCCGGGGCCATCGAACGGGTGCGCATCGATCGCGACACACTCGAGTGCCGGTTCAAAGTGATCGGCAGCGACCTGTGGAGCGACGAACCCGGTTTCACCGACGAGACCGCCGAGCTCGACATCTCCGGCATCTGCGGGTCGGGGATCATCGAGGTGATCGGCGAGATGTACCTCGCCGGGATCATCAACACCGACGGCGTGGTGCAGGGATCGTTGGCATCGCGGTCGCCGCGCATCATCGCCGACGGACGCACGTTCAGCTACGTGGTCCGCGAGCACACGCACGCTGATGGCGTGCGGTTGTGCATCACCCAGAACGACGTGCGCGCGATCCAACTCGCCAAGGCCGCGTTGCGAGCCGGGATCGAGTTGTTGTTCGAGCACGCCGGAGTCACCTCGGTCGACGACATCCGCCTCGCCGGGGCGTTCGGCTCGCACATCGAACCGGTCTACGCGCTCCTGCTCGGGCTGGTGCCCGACTGCCCCGTCGGCCACGTCCGTTCCGTCGGCAACGCAGCCGGAGGCGGCGCGGTGCGGGCGCTGCTGTCGATGGCCGCCCGCAACGAGATGGAAGCAGCCGTGCGCAAGGTGACCAAGGTGGAGACCGCCACCGAACCCAGCTTCCAAGCGCATTTCGTGGCTGCGATGGCCTTCCCCCACGCAAACATCCCCACGCCGAACCTGGCCTCCGTGGTGACCTTGCCGGAGCGCTCCACGGCAGCCGACAGCACCAGCCGGCCCGGCGGCCGCAGACGGCGCGACCGCGTGCCGAATCCGAGCTCGAACCCGATTGACCAAAAGTCGATTGACCAGAACCCGATCGAACAGGACCCCTCATGACTGACACCAGCACCGGACGGCGATCGGGTGGGCGGGCCGGGCGCGCCGCATTGCGGGCCTCACATGTGATCGAGCGGGTGCCCTACCTGACGCGCACGATGCGGCCTTTCGAGATCGTCACCGACGAGGGCCTGACCACCATCGAAGAGGCCGCCGACACCATCCTCGAACAGGTCGGCGTGGAGATCCGCGACTACCCGAGCGCACTGCCGCTGTTCGCCGCAGCCGGCGCCCACGTCGACGGCACACGGGTTCGTTTCCCGCGCGGCATGTGCCGCGAAATCGTCGCCGCGAATGCGCCGGCCATGTACGTGCAACACGCCCGCAACCCGGTCAACAACGTGGTGATTGGTGGCGACCACACCGTGTTCGCACCGAACTACGGGTCGCCGTTCGTGCACGACCTCGACAACGGTCGCCGTTACGCCACGCTGGCCGACTTCCAGAACTTCGTCAAACTCGCGTACATGACGCCGTACCTGCATCACTCCGGCGGCACGGTGTGCGAGCCGGTTGATATCCCTGTCAGCAAGCGCCATCTCGACATGGTGTACTCGCACATCAAGTACAGCGACAAGGGCTTCATGGGCTCGGTCACCGCTGGCCCACGGGCGCAGGACAGCATCGATCTTGCCCGCATCGCGTTCGGTGGCGACCTCGCCGACCGCACCGTGATGACATCGCTGATCAACGCCTCGTCGCCGCTGGTGTGGGATGGCACGATGCTGGCTGCGGCGCAGGCTTACGCCGAGTCGAATCAGGCATCGATCATCACCCCGTTCATCCTCGCCGGAGCGATGGCCCCGTCCACCAGCGCCGGGGTCGCCACCCAGACCCTTGCCGAAGCCCTCGCCGGGATGACGTTCGTGCAGTTGATCCGCAAGGGCGCCCCGGTGATCCTCGGGTCGTTCGCCAGCTCGATGAGCATGCAGACCGGGGCCCCGACCTTCGGCACCCCTGAGCCGGCGATGGTGCTGTACACCGTTGCCGCCCTCGCCCGCCGCCTGGGTGTGCCGTTTCGCTCGGGCGGCTCGCTCACCTCGTCGAAGCTGCCTGACGCGCAGGCCGCGTACGAAAGCGCCAACACGATGCAGCCAACGGTGCTCGGCGGAGTGAACTTCGTGCTGCACGCGGCCGGGTGGTTGGAAGGCGGGCTGGCAATCGGGTACGAGAAGTTCGTTCTCGACTGCGATCAGTTGGGCATGATGCACACGTTCGTGAAGGGGCTCGACATCTCCCCGAACGGGCTCGCCCTCGAAGCGATCTGCGAGCACGAGCCAGGCCTTCACTTCCTCGGCACAGCGCACACCCTCGCCAACTTCGAGTCGGCGTTCTACCGCAGCGACACCTCCGATAACTCCAGCTTCGAGCAGTGGAGCGAAGAGGGCGGGCTCGACGCCGCGCAGCGGGCCAACGCCTTGTGGAAGCGGCGCCTGGCCGAGTACCAAGCACCTCCCCTCGACGAGGCGATCGATGCCGAACTGCTCGACTTCATCGCCCGCCGCAAGTCCGAACTGCCCGACGAGTTCGCCTGAACCGCCCCCGTATCCCCGCACCACCAGTACCCCTCAACCGCCCCTCACCCGCCCCTCACCGAGGAACCACCATGAGCATCACCACGCCAGCTACCTCCATCACCACCCCAGAAACCGGGTCAACGATGTCCGATCAACCCGCCCCTCAGGTCGGGCCTGTGACGCAACGCTCGCTCGTCGCCGAGGCCCGCTACGAGGTCGTGCCGATGAAGAACGTCGACGGCCAGATCGAACATCTGCCCGCCGGATGTTCTGTCTCGGTCACCTGCTCGCCGGTCAAGAGCATCGAGGCCACCCTGGAACTGACCGAGCGAATCATGGCTCGCGGCCATCTGGCCGTGCCCCACTTGGCGGCCCGCATGGTCGAAGATCGTGACCACGTCAAGCGCTTGGCCGCGTACTGCAGCGAGCACCAAGTGCGCGAAGTGTTCCTCGTCGCCGGTGACGCGCCGACCCCGCATGGCCAGTACGACGGCGTGGTGGCGTTCCTGCGCGACTTCCTCGACTGCGACCATGGCGTCACCCGGATCGGCGTGGCCGCCTACCCGGACGGGCACGCGTTGATCGACCCGGCCGTCGTCCACGAGGCGCTGCACACCAAGCAGGCCATGCTCACCGAAGCGGGCATCGACGGCTATGCCAGCACGCAGATGTGCTTCGATCTTCGTCAGTGGAAGCAGTGGGCGGCCACCGAGCGAACCGCGGGTTTCACGCTGCCACTGCACCTCGGGGTGCCGGGCGTGATCGACCGGGGCAAGTTGCTCACGATGGGTGCCCGGCTCGGCATTGGTTCGTCGATGCGGTTCGTGAAGAAGAACTCGGGCGCGCTGTTGCGCCTGTTCTCGCCGTCGGGCTACGACCCGAACAAGATGATCACCCCGCTGAGCAAAGTTGCCGGCGAACTCGGCATCGAGGGCATCCACCTGTTCACGTTCAACAACGTCGAAGCCACCGTCGCCTGGCAGCACAAGCAACTCGAACGCCTGCGCTAACCGGCGCCGTCCAGCCGTTCACCCGTCCACATCATGCCGGCGCGGACGTCGGCGGCGGCCGATCGCGGCGATCGTTGCCGGCACGTAGAACGCCCGTGCCGGTAGCGACACCTCACGCCAGGGTCGCTTGGCCAGCGGTGCTCGCCAGGCGCGCATCCGGTAGACGAAGAAGACCGCGATCAGGGCGTGAAGCACGAACAGGGCCCAGAAGAATCCGACCGGTCCCATCACGATCATCATCGCCGCCGCAGCGAATGGGCCGACCACCGCTCCGACGCCGTACAACGTGACGAGTTGCGACGCCGCCGCATTGAGGTGTTCGGGTTCCACCCAGTCGTTGGTGTAGGCGGCAGCGATCGAATACAGCGGATAGCTGAGCCCACCGAGTACGGCGAACCACACCAGGATCATCCAATGCGCCTCGGGCGTGAGCACCAGGATCACTGCCGTCGCCATCGCCCCGATTGCTCCGGCCAGTCCCACGGCGCGTCGATCGACATCGTCGGACGCAGCCGAGATCGGCCACTGCAACAGCACTCCGCCGATGCTCGGCGCGGCGGCGAACAACCCGACCTGCGCCACCGGGAGCCCGATCCGCGTGGCGTACACCGCTGGGAGCCCGCTCATCGCCCCGTGGGCCACGCCGACGAGCAGACAGCTCCCCAATCCGGTCGGCACCACCCGCGCCAGTTCGCGAAGCGAAATATGCGCGGCCTCCTCCATTCGTGGCGCGACCGCTTCCTCCGACAGTGTCACCGGCACCACGGCAAGCGACGTGATGATGCTGACCAGCGCAAAGCCTGTGACCACCTCGGCGTCAAAGGCAAACACCGAGGCCTGGCCGACAGCGAACGCGCCGGTGGCAATGACGGTGTAGATACCGAGCAGCCGCCCCCGATTCTCGTTGGTGGCCAGATCCATCAACCACGACTCGGCCACCACGTACTGCCCGGCGAAGCACAGCCCGGTCACGAAGCGCAGGATCGCCCACGGGATCCACACGTCGGTCAAACCGACCGCCAGCATCGCCGCCGACAGCACTGCCGCGAGCGCCGCGTACACCCGGATGTGGCCGACGGTTCCGAGGGCCCACAACGTGAGCTTCGAGCCCACCACGAACCCGAGGAAGTACGCCGCGCTGATCAGCCCGGTGAGAGCGGTCGGCAGCCCGGCAAGTTCGGCGCGAACGCCGAGCAGCGTGCCGAACAGCCCGCCGGCGAGTAGCAGGAACGCCAACCCGACGAACAGCCCCCACGTCGCCAACGCCAGGTCGCGGCTGATCGCCGGCCCCGCATCGATCCGCTCGCCGCTCGCCCCGGTGTCCGTGCGCTGCGTCGGGGATTCGGCACCGTCCATCGTCACGGGTCCGACGATACGCCCTGGCCGCGTCCGGAAATCGTTCCGGTCATGCAATCCCGGCGCTGAGCCGGATTCGCGTGACCAGAACGAGTGAAGCTCCTATAGAAGTCAAGTGGCGCTTTGAGGTGGTTGAGCGTTGTCGTTGCGGGCCTCGATGGTGCTGAGGGCTCGTTGGGTTGCTGCGTTGTTGTGCTCGAGTCCGCGTTCGAGTCCGC
>JANNHO010000205.1:0-1864 GCA_031404435.1 Acidimicrobiaceae bacterium
CGAGGCCACCGCATACGCTCGGTTCCCGGCGCTCGGCCAGCGGCCGGGGCAACTGGCGGGCACCATGTCCGGAGGCCAGCAGCAGATGCTGTCGATGTCGCGGGCGCTGGCCACCAACCCGGCCGTGCTGCTGCTCGACGAGTTGTCGATGGGGCTCGCTCCGATCGTGGTGGGGCAGTTGTACGAGATCGTCGCTGCGGTCGCTGCTGATGGGGTATCGGTTCTGCTCGTCGAACAGTTCGCCAGGTCGGTGCTCGGCATAGCCGATCGGGCTGCCATCATGCTCAATGGCCGGATCGTGCGCACCGGCTCGCCGGACGAGATCGCCGAAGAACTCTCAGCTGCCTATCTGGGCGGAAAGGCAGTGCCATGACCGAGGATCGCATGGAGAAGTTCGCAGCTGACATCGCCGCGATGCAGGTGAAGACATCGGGCAACCCGGCCGCCGAAAAGGCCGCGAACACGCTCGGCGTCGTGCTGATGATCGCCGCTCTCGTGATCGGGGTCGGCTCGTTCGTCAATGCCGGCAACCAGGACAACGCGCTCGACCAGAACGAGCTGATCGTCCTCGGCTTCGTCTGCGTGTCGATGGCGATCATCGGCGCCGCGCTGTGGCTGCGAACCGCGCTGGTGCGGTTCTGGCGGTTCTGGATGCTGCGTTCGCTCTACGAAGGACAAGCCCACCTCGACGAGGTCGTCAAAGCAATCCGCAGCACCGATCGCTGAAGCGGGGTCGACGCTCACGCGGATGGCGACTCGCGCGCCGAAGTGTGCATGCTGGCAGGCCATCAGCGCTGTCGCGTCGCCTCCTGCACACCGGCCCCGACGCCCGTCCGTGTCCCACATGCGCCCCCACAGCGCGTAATGGACACGAACCAACCCGAAACCCGCGCTGGTGCGATTCTGGCGGCTCTGGATGCTGCGCTCGCTCTACGAAGGCCAAGCTCGCCTTGACGAGATCGTCACAGCCATCCGCAACAACGATCGCTGATCTGTCCTCGCGGAGGTCACGAGCCCATCGCTCGGAACTTCCCGGCGCGTTGTATGATACGTCATACACATACAACACTGTGAGGAGAGATGAATGTCGACCGGTTACGTGATGAAGGTGTCGTCAAATGGCCAGATGTCGATCCCAGCCGAAACGCGTGCCCGATGGAACGCCGAACGCGTGATCGTCGTCGAACTCGGTGACCGGATCGTCGTGCGTCCGCTCCCCGATGACCCCATCGGCGCGCTCGTTGGTAGATACCAGGGGCGTGGACCGAGTAGCGACGACGCTAGGCGTCAGCATCGAAACGCTGAGTCCGACACCGAACCTCGCACGACGCGTTGAGCCTGATCCTCGACGCATACGTCGTTGTCGCTTTACTCAAAGGTGAACCGGCCGCACCACTCGTGCAGGACCTCATTGAACACGGCGATTGTCGGCTGACAACACTCGGAGTCGCCGAGGTCGTCGACCACCTCGTCCGTCTCGTCGGCGTCGAAGAGGATCAGGCCGTGCTCGACCTCGCTCAACTCGGGCTTGCCAACGCAGATCCGATTGATCCGACCACGGCGCTGCGGGCCGGCCTGCTGCGGGCGCGTCACTATCACCGCCGTACTCGCGCCGTGAGCCTCGCCGACTGCGTCCTCGCACGGTCCGCCGCCGACAGCAGCGGCACCGTCGTCACGTCAGACCCCCATCTCCTCGATCTGTGCCGGGAGGAACGCATCGAGGTCATCGCCCTGCCCGACACCTCCGGCATGATGTGGTCGGGCTGATTCCTTTGCTGGGTCCCGGGATGCGTCATTGGGCGCGTTGGCTACGCTTTCGCGATGTCACTGTCTGACACCTCCGCGACGACAGCGCAGGCTCGGG
>JANNHO010000206.1:0-7538 GCA_031404435.1 Acidimicrobiaceae bacterium
GTGACGTCGTCCAACATGCTGGCCGACGTTCGGTAGGTTAGACGTTCATCGCAGATTCTGCAAGAATGCTTGGACGCGTGGGAAGTCAATTCGGCCCTGCGCAGGCAACTGAGGGGAGAGCCATGTCAGCACGGGTGGTCGTGGTCACCGGATCAGCGGGGGGAATCGGTGCCGTCACCGCAACCCGCTTCGCCGCCCAAGGCGACACAGTGATCGGCCTCGATCTCGTCGACGGCTTCGACGTCACCGTGCGCGCCGCCTGCGACGCAGCGGCCGCCCAGGCTGTTGCTGCGCACGGTCGGATCGACGTGCTCTGCAACCTAGCCGGAGTCGGCGCGGTGGGCGACGTCGTGGCTGCGTCGGAGGAGGAGTGGCGACAGGTCTTCGCGGTCAACGTATTTGGTGTCGCCAACATGAGTCGAGCCGTGCTCTCGACGATGCGCGCTGCCAGGCGGGGGGCGATCGTCAACGCCTGCTCTGTCGCCGCCGCGGTCGGCCTTGTCGATCGGGCCGTGTACTCTGCGTCCAAGGGGGCGGTGCTTTCGTTGACGCGGGCGATGGCTGCCGACGAGGTGACGCACGGGATCCGGGTCAACTGCGTCTCCCCCGGAACGGTAGCGAGCCCATGGGTCGAGCGGCTGATCGCCGCCGCCCCCGATCCGCAACAGGCGATGGAAGCGCTGCGCCGCCGTCAGCCGCTCGGCCGGCTCGTCGAGTGTGCGGAGGTCGCCGACGCGATCTGCTACCTGGCCGCCGAGACCACGTTCACGACCGGCGCGGACTTCCTGCTTGACGGCGGGATCACGAGCATGCGGCTGGTGGACTGATGGTCGGCGAGTGGTTCGACGAGGCCCGGCTGGGGATGTTCGTGCACTGGGACCACGCGAGCCAGCGTGGTTGGGAGATCTCCTGGCCGCTCGTTGGCGGCGTCTTCAGCCTGCCGTATGGCCAAGCTGTCGGCGTCGAGGAGTATCACGCGCTCGCATCGACGTTCGACCCGGCGTCGTGGGACCCCGTCGCGCTGGCGCGCACCGCCCGCGCCGCCGGCATGCGTTACGTCGTCTTCACGACCCGCCACCACAGCGGCTACTCGATGTTCGACACCAAGGTCAGCGACCGCGGCGTGATGCGCTCTCCCGCCGGTCGTGACCTCACCCGAGAAACGGTGGAAGCGTTCCGCGACGAGGGTCTGCGGATTGGCCTGTATTACTCGCTGTCCGACTGGTCGCACCCCGACTATCCACCGTTCACGGAGGACATGAAGCCGTACCGCCTCGGCGACTCCCCGCCCCTCCCGAGCGACGAGCAGGCGCAGCGCTTCCGGGCCTACCTGCTCGCACAGCTCGACGAACTGTCGACTCAGTACGGGCAGATCGATGTGATCTGGTTCGACGGCGGGTGGGAGCGTCCGGCGCCGTGGTGGGGCACGGAGGAGATCGAGGCACTGCTCCGCGGCAACCAGCCGGACATCCTGATCAACGACCGCCTCCCCGGGCGCGGCGACTTCGCCACGCCTGAGCAGTTCATCCCGCCGACCAGCCCCGGCGGCCGATGGGAGTCGTGTCTGACGATGAACGAGAGCTGGGGGTTCAACCCGGAGGACGAGCACTACAAGTCGGCGCAGGCGATCGTCCACGCGCTGTGCGAGACCGCCGGACGCGGCGGCAACCTGCTTCTCAACGTCAGCCCACGTGGCGACGGGTCCCTGCCCCCGGAGCAGCTCGAGCGGTTGGACGCGCTGGCGACGTGGATGGGCGCGCACCAGTCGGCAATCCACGACTCGACTGCCGGGCTCGAACCGTGGCAGTTCTACGGGCCGTCGACCCGCCGGAACGGTCGGATTCACCTGTTCCTGCTGATGCGTCCGGACGAGACTGTGACGGTGCGGGGCCTGCCAGTGCGTCGCATCGAGCAGATCACCGTGCTGGCCACCGGCGAGCAGTTAGAATTCACGACGCGCACGGGCATCTTCGAGGCGCTGCTGGCCGACCCGGACGGCGAGATCGTGATCACGGTACCGGGCTCTGCACTCGACCGCTTCGCCACCGTCCTCGCCGTCGACGTGTCCGAACCAGTCGCGTCGTGACGGTACGCGTCGCCCTCGTTCGCGGGCCGATGTACGACCACCTCTACGGCCTGATCGCCGAGTGCGGGGTCGACGTCGAGGTTGTCGTCCATGAGGATCACCCGACCCTCAACCGCCGCGTGGCCGAGATCCTCTCCGCCCACGAGAAGCTCGACCTGATCTCCACGCACGGTAAGTACGCGCCGTCACAAGCGCAATGGTTGCGCCCGCTCGACGACATGGTCGACGAGCAGACGATCGGCGGTCTGGCGCCCCTGGCGGTGGACCTTTGTCGCACCGAGGGAAAGCTCTGGTGCCTGCCGAGGCTAATCGACGTGCGCGTCATGTGGGTTCGTCGCGACAGAGTCGACTTTGTCCCGGACACGTGGTCGCAGCTCGTCGAGCAGAACACCGTTTTCGGCTTTCCTGGGCGAGAATCGGGGCTCTTCGGGACGTTCTTCGAGCTCGTCATCGGCGCCGGCGGACAGCTTTTCGACGATCACGGGCAGCCGACGATCGACTCCCCCGAGGCGGTCGCAGCCGTGGACCTGCTTCGCGAGCTCGCCGCACGTGCTCCTGTCGACCTCGTCGAGTGGCACTACGACGACGTAGACCGGGCCCTCCTCGACGGTCGGATCGATGCGGCCGCCGCCTGGCCCGGTGCATGGGGATTGATCTCCCGCTCGCAACTCGCCGACCGCCTCGTGCCACATCCGTACCCGGCTGGGCCCGTGCGCCGGGTCAGCTACTCCGGCTGTCACGCCTGGGCGATCCCGCGCACGGCCACCGATGTCGACGGTGCGCTCGCGTTGCTCCACCTGCTGTGCGGAGAGCGGGCGCACGTGCGCGACGCAGCCGGAGGCAACATCTGCGCCAACGTAGCTGCGCTCGCTGCCGTGCAACCGACCAGCGCACTCGACGAACAGCGACTGGCCGTCACACGACAGACGATCGAAGAGGCGATGATCACCTATCCCCCACTCACCCACTTCCCCGAGATCGAGGACGCCGGCTGGCAGGCCATCCGCGACGCGTTACGCGATGCAACATCGGCGTCGGGTGCACTGCAGCGCGTGCAGGCCGTCGCCAAGGCCGCTCTTCTACGCGAGCGAGAGGCCGGCGGTCGATGAGCGATCTGGCGCGCGGACCGGCGGGTGGTGTGCGGCGCGCCGGGCCGCGATGTCGGTGGTCAGCCGGTGTCGGGTTGCAGGGTGCGTAGCGCGGAAGTTCCCGGACGGGACATGTTCGAGACCGGCACCTTGTTTCAGATCTTTCATCGCGAGTTCGGCGACGGCGTATTGACCGTGAAAAATGCCGGTGGCACCGGCGCATCGAACACGGGCAACGACTTCCTCGATGAACCGGCGTGCCCCACGCTGCGTGTTCGCTTGTCCTTTCCGCATCCTCGCGTGCAACACCTCGCCGGTGTCGGTTCTGGTGGCCAGCACCGGGCGATAGCCAACTTCTTGGTACAGCCGTAGCCAGCGCTCTGCTCCCCGATGATGGCGACGAGCCACGAGGTGATGACGACCCGTCGATGGCGGACGCAAACCGATGCGAGATGTTTCAACATGTCGACCATGGTGAACGTTCTCGCCAACTCGCACCATCGGGCACGCTGGCCTCGCGATGGTAGGGGTAGCACCAGCGAACACCCCTCGACCGCCATCGAACCGATTCAGTGTGGTGGCGCGTGGAACAATGCGTGTCCACGTGCGCAGCCAACGATCTCGAACCGCTGATCGAGCGGGCCGCACAGTCGCCGTCCCTGGAGGCCCCCGATGCAGTTCTCGTTGCTCAACGCAGTGCGAAATCACCCCGACACGGCATATGCCTTGCGCGACGTCTACACCGATTACATCAGCGACGCCGTGCTGGCCGAGGAGCTCGGGTTCATCCGCTCGTGGTATGGCGAGCACCACTTCCGCGAGTGTCAGTGGTCGGGCTCGCCGATTCAGGTGTGCACAGCCGTTGCCGCCCGCACGTCGACGCTGCGCGTCGGTACCGCGGTATCGCTGATGCCGTTCCACGACCCGCGTCGCCTCGCCGAGGACGTCGCGACGTGCGACATCCTCTCGGGCGGCCGGTTCGACTTTGGGATCGGGCCAGGCTCGCAATGGGAGGAGTTCGTCACCTTCGGCATCGACCCGGGCGAGATGGTCGGGCGAACCTGGGAGTCGTTCGATTGGATCATGCGGGCCTTTGCCGAGGACGGTCGGTTCAGCCACGCCGGCCGTTACTACGACATCGCCGACATGACGTTCACCACCAAGCCGGTGCAGATGCCCGTGCCCACCTGGTATGGCGGGATGGGACCGCAGAATCAGAAACGAGCGGCCGAGCGGGGGATGGGCTTCATCGGGCCGTTCAACCCCGGCTACGACGCCCAACTCGCCGACGCCGGACGCCACCCCGCCGACTACCCGGTGGCCTCCATGCAGATGGTGTGTGTTGCCGATTCGGCTGATGAAGGGTGGTCGATCGCCGGGCCGGCCTTCGAGTACTTCGTCAACTTCTACGAGCAACGCAGAGATCTCCTGGGCGTGCCCGCCGACCCGGCGAAACGGATCACGGCCGACATGATCCGCGCCGGTAACGCCGGATTCTGGAGTGCCGCCGTCGGTACGCCCGACGATGTCATCCTGGCGCTCACCCCGTTCGTCACCGGTGCACTCGGACGGATCACCGAGCTCGCCGTTGCGTTCCGCCACGCCGGGATGCGCACCCCCGAGACTCATCGCTCGATGCGGATGTTCGCCGAGCACGTCATGCCGGCACTTCGCGAGATGTCGGTCGCCTGACGATCACGCGCCGGGCGCGGCCGACCGGATCGGGTAGACCGGGTGGATGGGATTCAGCGCCAGGCGTCGACAGAGACGGAGCGGTGGAGTTGGAGCTTCCAGGCCTGAACGCTGGGTGAGACATCGCTGCCGACGACGACAACACGAATGCTGCCGGGTGGGTAGGCCGGCACGATGTCGTCGTCGGGCCGGGTGAGGTAATCGGCTGGCCATGTCGCCGACGTCGCAGGTCCGACGCCGCGGATGTCGTTGCGCATCATCGGGAAGAAGCCGCTGGTGCGGAAGTCACCAACGCGGATGGTGGCGCGTTGGTGGAGCCGGTCGGCAACGGCCTGCTTGGAGTAACCCTGCTCGGCAAGCTGGCGAGCCCGCTTTTCGGAGATGAGCACCATCGCCCCACCCTGGGGGAGCTCGAAGCCCTGCAGGGTGGTCGCAACGTTGTCGAGGTCGCCGTAGTAGAAGTTGCCGTTGTGCGCCCAGCCGCCGAGCAGGATCGACACCGCGCTCTCGTCCGCGCGGTAGCCGAGGTCGACATGGAACGGATCCCACGGGCTGCCGGTCTCATGCTCGGCGAATGCCAATGCGTACGACACGGCGTTGCCTTGCGTCGGGGTGACGTTCACGCCGAGTCGTGCACCGCCGAGCGTGCGGAACATCAAGTTGATTGTGCGGCCAATGGTCGCGTTGGCCCGGTTGCCCGGTCCGAGCGCGTTCAATCCTCCGGTCATACCGATCGAGCGGGTGATCGGGCCGCTGACCAGTTGGCCGAACGCGAACGAGTTGACCGAGCGGGTCATCGAATCGAACTGCACGTCGCCGAACACCGACGCGGCGGCGAGGATGACCGGGAGGTAGTCCGGACGGGCCCCGGCCATCACGGCGCTGATCGCCACCATCTCGACCGTGATCCGCCGCCCCTCCGGTCGGAAGGTTTCGGTGACGACGTGGTCGGCCGGGTGGCTGGTGCCTGTGAGCATGGCAGCAACCCTCTCCTCGGTCGGCGGGATGATCGGGAGGCCGTCGGTCCACTCCCGGCTGTGGAACAGGTCATTGATTTCGTCCAACGTCCCGCTCCCGGCGACACGCACACGAGCCGGTGGCAGGCGCACGCCGGTGAGCTGCTCAACTGGCGTCGTGGCACTGGTGAGATCGTCGATGACGCGGTCGACAGCACGGCGAGTTTCGGCGGCACCCCGCGGCGGGTTGCCGATCGGCCACACCCGCACGGGCGCGCCGACCGTGGTGACGGAATGCAGCGCCGAGCGGGCCAGCGCGTCGAAGTGAACGACTGGGCACGCCACGCCACGGCCTTCCAGTTCGCTGGCAAGCACCACCGCGAGGTGGACCATCGTGGCAGCAGGGCCGGAAACGGCGACCGCGATGTCGAAGCCGGCAGCGAGCTGGTCGATCTCGGCGAGATCGGTCATCATGAAGTTCTGACGCATGTAGTGCGTTGCCCGCGCCGTGGGGAACCGGCGCTGGATCTCGGCGTGCAGCGCCACGATGATCGGCTCGAGTCCCGAGCCGGGCGGCATCGTCTGGATGAGGGCGATTCGTACGCCGTCCAGGCTGGCCGGCCGGTCGGCTAGGGCGATCCGTTCGACGGACGGTTCGTCGCTGCACGGATCGAGCGCTTCGTACGACGGTGACGTTGCAGCCGTGGCGTGGGTTCCTGGTTCAAGCGGCATCCGTTGACCTCTCCTACATCGGCGACGCCCGATGTTAGACCGCCGCCAAACGACGTCTTGCAGTTCTGGATGGCATCAGTGAAAAGTGTCGTCTATAGTCATTGACTGGCGCACCGGGGAGGCAGCATGAAGATCGAGTTCTATCAAACGATGATCTACAACGGAGCGGACCACGGCGATTCGTGGCCGGCCCCGCCGCGATTGTCACTCGGCGAGTTCACCCACGCCACGATGGACAACGCACTCGATCAGTGCGGCGCCGCTCACGATGTTGGGTTCGACTCGCTGAACTTCGCCGAGCACCACTACTCGCCCAAGCAGCTCACCCCGAACCCGGTCGTGTACGCCGCGGTCTGTGGGCGCCGGTACCCGGGGGCCAACATCGGGGTGTTCGGCACGGACCTGCCGTTGAACAACCCTGTCCGCATCGCCGAGGAATACTCGATGCTCGACAACATGCTCGGCGGCACCCGCTTGCGGTTCGGTCTGCTGCGCGGCACCCCGAACGAGTACCTCACCTACGGCTCGAACCCATGGGAGTCGCGCGAGCGTTTCGACGAGGCGGCGCTGTTGATCAAGGCGTGCTTCGTGGAGCCCGAACCATTCGGCTGGGAGGGCCGCTACTACCGCTACCGCAACATCGCTGTCTGGCCGCGGGTCGTGCAAGACCCGCACCCGCGCGTGCTGGTGTCGGGGAACTCGATGGGCAGCGCCGTGTTCGCCGGCGCCCACGGGTTCGACATCGGTTTCTCCTACATGGCTCCCGAACTGTGCCTGGCCAACCTGCACGCGTACTACGCAGCCGCGACGGCATCCGGGTGGACACCGACGGCGGACAACGTCACGTACCGCCATTTCATATACGTCGCCGAAGACGGCGACGAGGCGCGCGAAACCTTCCGTTCCTCCGAAGGCAAGGGCCTCCTCAGCATCTTCAACGGTGCAACGGCCGACATGATGGGCAACATGCGCACGATCGGCGCA
>JANNHO010000207.1:0-16040 GCA_031404435.1 Acidimicrobiaceae bacterium
CGAGAATCCTGACGCGGCCGTTCTGCTCGATGATGAACATGCGCGGGTCGCCTGGCGGCTGCAACACCGGGCTGGGTCGAACACGATGCCGAGGAGATCTGGACATGTGTCCGCGAGACCCTCCTCGACGTCGTTGCTCAGACGACCTCGGCTGATGCACGGGTCGCCGCAATCGGGATCACCAACCAGCGCGAGACAGTCGTTGCCTGGAGTCGTTCCACCGGCCGCCCGTACGGCACCGCGATCGTGTGGCAGGACCGGCGCACCGCCGCCCGCTGCGACGAACTCACCGCCGACGGGGCGTTGCCGATGGTTCGCGCGCGAACCGGGCTGGTGCTCGACCCGTACTTCTCCGGCACCAAGTTCGAGTGGCTGCTGGCCAACCGCGACATCCCGGTCACCGACGACCTCGCCCTCGGCACGATCGATTCGTGGATACTGTGGAATCTCACCGGCGGCGAGGTGCATGCGACCGACCCGTCCAACGCGAGCCGGACGATGCTGTTCGACATCCGCGAGCTGGCCTGGTCGGCGGACATGTGCGCCCTGCTCCACGTACCGATCGGCAGCCTGCCCACGGTGATGCCATCGAGCGGGCGGTTCGGCATCACCAGCGAGCGCTGCGGCGTACCGGGCGGCATCCCCATCTCCGGCATCGCCGGCGACCAGCAAGCGGCGCTGTTCGGGCAGGCGTGCTTCGAGCCAGGCATGGCCAAGAACACTTATGGCACCGGCAGCTTCGTGCTGCTCAACGTGGGCCCCATCTGCCCACCGCCGACCGAGGGCATGCTCACCACCGTGGCCTGGACGCTGTCCGACGGCACCACCGCCTACGCGCTCGAGGGGGCGATCTTCGTCACCGGCGCGGCCGTACAATGGCTGCGCGACGGGTTGTCGATCATCGACTCGGCGGCCGAGATCGGCCCGCTCGCCGAAACTGTCGCCGACACAGGTGGCGTGTACATGGTGCCGGCGTTCACCGGGCTCGGTAGCCCGTGGTGGGACCCGTACGCCCGCGGCACCATCACCGGCATCACCCGTGGCACCACACGGGCTCATCTCGCTCGCGCCACTGTCGAGTCGATGGCGTATCAGACCCGCGACGTGGTCGATGCGATGGTGTCGGCATCGGGAGTCCCCCTCGGTGACCTGCGCGTGGACGGCGGCGCAGCGGTGATGGATCTGCTGATGCAGGTCCAGGCCGACCAACTCGGGGTTCCCGTCCGGCGGCCGCGCGATCACGAGACCACGGCGCTCGGCGCAGCATTCCTCGCCGGCCTGGCCGAGGGCGTGTGGCCGTCGCTGCAGTCGGTGACCGATCGCTGGGAGCTCGACGCCGAGTTCCATCCCGCGACCGGTGACGCACAGGTCGCCGCCGACGCCGGCCACACCCAGTGGCTCCGAGCCGTCGAACGCTCCCGCCACTGGGCCCCGCACTGAAGCGTTCTGGCTCTCAGGCCGCGTCAGTGAGCCTGCGATGATTCGTCGAGTAGCGAGGACGCGAGGCGGCACAGGGCACTGAGTTGGCGGCGCTCGCGGATGCGCACCGGGCGCACGGCACGGCCGAACACCAGTACCTGCTCGACGGAGTCGATCGGTGCCCAGGCCAGCTCGCCGGGCGCCGAGTCTTCCGGTCGGGCTGCGGTCGAATCGTCGGGGCATGAGTCGTCGGGGCCCGAGTCGTCGGCACTCGAACCGCCGGCCCGATCGCCTGCAAGGTGCCGGCTGCCGTCGACAAACGCGGCCAGCCATGCTGGATCTGGACCGTGGCCGACCGTGCGCACCACGGCGCGACGAGCCAGGTCGATCACGCTCACCCAGTCAGCATCGAACAGCGAGCTCACCCCGTCGCACAGCATCGCAAGGCGTTCGCCCGGCGCTGTCGCGGCGACGCGCCCCGCCAGATCGAGGGCGGCCAGTCCCGGCTCGTGGCGCTCCCCCACCACCCGCTGTACGTCCTCGACATCGACCCCCTCGACCTGCGCGATCGACGCCACAAGCGCGCCAACGGTCGTGTCGGCCGGCATCGCCACCACCAGTTCGTCGATCACCCGGCCACCTCCGCGCTCCAAGATGTCGATGCCGATGACATCGCCACGCACCGCTCCGATCCGGCCCGCCACCTGCCCCAGCGCACCAGGCCTATCGGGCAGCCACACCCGCACCACATAGGCCGCCATCGGCACCCCGGTCGTTCCGGTCGTTTCCATCGAGCGAACCTACGCGCCGACATCCCCCGCTCTGTGACCGCTCTGTAACGACACCATGAACGACGTGTCCCCCACTGTCAGCCGAGCTTGGGGAGGCCGCGCTTGAGGTTGCGGATGCCTTGGCCGATGCGCAGTTCGTTCTCGATCAGGGCAAACCTGGCAAAGCCCTCGCCTCCGGGTCCGAAGCCGACGCCGGGCGACAGCGCCACATCACATTCGCGCACGACGAGCGAGCAGAACTCCACCGAATCCAGGTCGGCGTACGGTGCGGGGATCGGGGCCCACACGAACATCGAGCCCTTCGGCTTGGGGATATCCCAGCCGATGCGACCCAAGCCGTCGATCAGCGCGTCGCGACGACCCTGGTAGATCGCGCACACTTCCTTGGGATAGTCGGGCGCTTCGTTCATGGTGACCGTGGCCGCGATCTGCACCGGCTGGAACGTGCCGTAGTCGAGGTAGCTCTTCAGTTTCACCAATGCCTGGACGACCTCGCTGTTGCCGACGAGGAAGGCGCAGCGCCAACCGGCCATCGAGAAGCTCTTGGTCATCGAGTACAGCTCGACGGCACACTCCTTGGCGCCCTCAGCCTGGAGGATGCTGGGCGGCTCGTACCCGTCGAAGCCGATGTCAGCGTAGGCGAAGTCGTGAACAACGATCATGTTGCGCTCACGACAGAAGTCGACGACTCGCTGCATGAAGTCGAGGTCGACCACGGAACCGGTGGGGTTGTGCGGGAAGGAGATGACGAGTACCCGGGGCTTGGGCCAGCCGACGTCGTAAGCGGTCGTCAGGCTGTCGAAGAAGTCGCCGGTGAAATCACCCTGCACCCGCGGGTCAGCCAGGTGGCGCATCGGCACCTGGCGCAGGTCGGCCCCGGCAAACAGCGGGCCGTAGATGTGAATCGGGTAGCTGGGGCTCGGCACGATGGCTGCATCGCCACGATCGAGCAGCACCCACATCAGGTGGCTGAAGCCCTCTTTCGAGCCGATCGTGTTGGTGATCTCGGTCTCGGGGTCGAGCTTCACGTTCCACTTGCGCTCGTACAGCGCAGCTACCGCTTCGCGCAGCTTGGGCAGACCCCGGCTGACCGAGTAGCGATGGTTGCGGGCGATCTGGGCTGATTCGCCGAGCTTGTCGACGGCGATCTGCGGCGAGGGGATGTCGGGATTGCCGAAGCCGAGGTCGATCACGTCTGCACCTGCTCGTCGCGCCTCGATCTTCAAGTTGTTGATGATTGTGAAGACGTACGGGGGGAGGTTGGTGATTCGGCGGAAGTCCATAGCACGTTCAACGTTACTGTGCCGCCGCAGCGCTCCCCCGCCTCTTTCCGTCGCCTCTTTCCGTCGCCGGTTTTGGCAGCGGGCCTGGCGGCCGGTGCGGCATGGCGCGTGTGTGACACGATGCAGCCCATGTCGAACTCACTTCCCGACGGATGCATCCATGTGGTCATCGAGATCCCGCGCGGCAGCCGCAACAAGTACGAGATCGATCACGAGACCGGGCGAGTGTTCCTCGACCGGCGGTTGTTCACGGCCACCACCTACCCGGCCGACTACGGCTACATTCCCGACACCTTGGGCGGCGACGGCGACCCCCTCGACGCCCTGGTGCTGCTGGAGGACCCCGTCTACCCGGGCGTGTGGGTGCAGGCCCGGCCGCTCGGCGTGCTGTACATGCACGACGAAGCCGGTGAGGACGCCAAGATCATCTGTGTTCCGCCGCGCGAACCGCGCTGGGCGGACGTGCACGACCTCGCCGATCTGACCCCACAGCTCGTCGAGGAGATCCAGCACTTCTTCGAGGTGTACAAAGCGCTCGAGCCGGGGAAGTCGTCGTCGACCGGCGGCCTCGCCGGCTGCGATGCGGCGTGGACCGAGATCCGCGAGGCACGGGCCAACTTCCGCCCAGCACCCTGATCGTGGCCGCCGGCACTCACACGGGTGTCTCGCCAACGCTTGGCTTGGGGGCGTCTCCGGCACCTTGCACCGATTGGTCGTAGTCGATGATCGAGCCCGTTGCCAAGCCGCTGTCGTCGGACAGGTAGAACGCGATCACGCGGGCCACTTCGATCGGTTTGATCAAACGTCCTGTCGGCTGGGTCGCCTCGGCTGCCTCCAGCCATCCATCGGTGGCACCATGGTCGCGGCGTTGCACGTCATCTTCCGACGGCGTGTCCATCCACCCCGGGTTCACCTGGTTGACGCGAATCCCATGGCGCATCAGCGAATACGCGACGTTCTTGGTCATGACACTCAAGGCGCCCTTCGACACGCTGTAGGACACAATGAACGGTTGCCCGCCGTGACCGCTGACCGAGCCGATGTTGACGATCGAACCGTGCACACCGTCGCGGCGCATCAGCTCGGCTGCGGCCTGAATCATGAAGAACGGGGCGCGCACGTTGACCGCCATCATCGAATCCCACCCATCCGCAGTGGCGGTCCAGATGTTGTCACGCGACGTCGATGCCGCAACGTTGACCACGCCATGCACGGTGCCGAACACGCGATCGGTGGCGGCAACGATGCGCGACGGCGTATCGGCATCGAACATGTCCGCCTCGACGAAGGTCGCTGGTGTCCCCGCAGCGCTCAGTTCTGAGGTGAGCGCGTTGCCCTTGTCTGCGCTACGCCCGACAACGACGAGCCCGGCCGCTCCCGTTGCCGCGAGATGCCGGCAGGTCGCTTCGCCGAGGCCTTGCGTGCCGCCATTGACGATGACGATCTTGCCGTCGAGGCTGGCGCTCACGTGCCCACCCGCTGGCCGCGCGTGCCCTCGATCATCGCCTGTTTCGCGGCGTTCACCGCAGCGAGATCACTGACTTCGGGCACACCGACCTCCCAGAACGCTCCACCACCGGTCCACGCATCGGGATCGGTGTCCATCACGATCACGGTGGTGCGGTCGTTGCTGCGGGCCCTGATCACGGCTGCGTCGAGTTCGTCGATCGAGGCCACGCGTTCACTGATGCAACCCATCGACGCAGCGTGCGCGGCGAAATCGACTCGCACCATTTCTCGGTGGCGAGAATCGGCGAGCATATTGTTGAAACCAACGCCACCCTGGGTCACCTGCAACCGGTGGATCACCGCGTACCCGCCGTTGTCGCACACGATCACGATCAGCTTGTGGCCGGCGAGAACCGAGCCGTACAGGTCGCTGTTCATCATCAGGTACGAGCCGTCTCCGACGAACACGATCACCTCACGATCGGGCATCGCCATCTTCGCTCCCCATGCGCCCGAGATCTCGTATCCCATGCACGAAAAGCCGTACTCGCAGTCGAAGCTGTCCACCTCGCGGGCCCGCCAGCCGTTGTTCAGCTCGCCAGGGAATCCGCCCGCCGCGGTGAGTGCGTAGTCGCCCGGTTGCTGGGCGCGATCAAGGGCACCGACCACTTGCGCGTACGTGGGCAGCCCGTTCGGGCCAAGCGCCGACGGGTCGGCGATGCTGTCGATGTACGCGTGGTAGCCGGCCACTTCGGACAGCGCCCGCTCGGCCCACGAGGCCGGTGCGGCCCAGTCGCCGAGCTGCTCGGATAACTCGGTCAACGTGACCAACGCATCGCCGACGACAGGGTGCGATAGGTGCTTCACGGCGTCGAAGCCTGCGGTATTGATCGCCACGAAACGGGTGTCGGGATTGGAGAACAGGGTCCACGATCCGGTGGTGAAGTCCTGCAGGCGGCTACCCACCACGATCACCACATCGGCGGCGGCAGCGAGGTTGTTGGCCGCTTCACAGCCCGTCACCCCGATCGGCCCGGCGTAGCTCGAATGGGCGGCGGGGATCGATGCCTTGCCGGCCATCGTCTCGACCACCGGCACGCCGTGTCGTTCGGCGAAGCGACGCAGTTCGCCTTCGGCCTGTGAGAAGTGCACCCCACCGCCGGCGATCAGCAGCGGGTTCGCCGCTGAGCGGATCATCGCCGTAGCAGCACGCAGTCGCCCGATGTCGGCACGCGGCCGCAGCGGTTGGTGTACGACCACTCGGAAGAACGCCTCGGGGAAGTCGAACGCTTCGGCCTGCACGTCCTGCGGCAGCGAAATCAGCGCCGGTCCACACGTGGCCGGATCAAGCATGGTGGCCACAGCGTGCGGCAGCGAGTGCACGATCTGCTCGGGGCGCATGATCCGGTCCCAGTAGCGCACCACCGGCTTGAACGCATCGTTGACCGTGATCGTCGGATCACCGAAGTGCTCCACCTGCTGCAGCACCGGATCGGGGATCCGGCTGGCGAACGTGTCGCCGGCAAGCAACAGCACCGGCAGCCGGTTGGCGTGGGCCACTCCGGCCGCAGTGACCATGTTCAGTGCGCCCGGCCCGATCGACGACGAGGCCACCATGATCTGGCGCCGGCGGGTGGCCTTGGCAAAGCCTGCCGCGGCGAGCGCCATACCCTGTTCGTTGTGGCCGCGCCACGTGGGTAGGGCGTCGCCGGCCTGTTCGAGCGCGTGGCCAAGGCTGGTGACGTTGCCGTGCCCGAAGATGGCGAACACGCCCGGGAACAGCGGCACCTCGACCTCATCGGCCCCGTCAAGCACGGTGCGTTGCGCGATCAGGTACCGCACGATCGCCTGCGCGGTCGTCAACCTGACCGTGCCTGGTCCGGGGCCAGTTCCGGGACCAGTTCCGGGGCCAGTTCCGGGGCTGGGGTTCATGGTGATGTCACTCCTGTCTCAGCGACACGACCGGTTCCCACCGGCCGCTGTGCCAACTGCGCAATACGGCGTCCTGCACGCTCACGAACTCCAGCGCCTCGGTGAAACCCGGCTGATGCTGACGGCCGGCGGCGACCGATTGGAGAAACTCGTGATCCTCGATGCACACCAGATCCTCGAAACCGATCCCGTTCGCGCTTCCGGGAACAAAGTTGCCGTGATGCGGAAAGCGGTCCCCGCCGTACACGGTGGTGAAGCCGGTGTGATGGTGCTCGGCCGCCACGTAGACGCGCAACTCGTTCATCTTCTCGAAGTTCCAGGCGATGCTGCCCTTGGTTCCGTACACCTCGAAGCTGTTCTGACTCTCGGGTCCGACCATCGAACGGCACGCCTCGAACGTGCCCCGCGCACCGTTGTCGAAGCGGCACATCATCCCGATGTAGTCCTCGTTGGTGACATCGCCGGTCGGGTCGTTCGGCCCACCGCGGTCGTAGTGGGTTCCGCCGGCGAGCGGCAGCGGGCGCTTCGTGATGAACGTCTCGCCGGTGCCGACCACCGAGGCGATCGGGCCGACGAGCGCATGGGCGAGGTCGACGGAATGGCTGAGGATGTCGGTGCTCACGCCGTGACCGGCTTGGTCGACGAGAAATCGCCACGACAGCAGTCCCATCGGATCGCTGCCGTACATCGAAAAGAACCGGCCGTAGTAGTTGGTGACCGTGCCGATCACGCCGTCGCCGATCAGTTGGCGGGCGTACTGCACCAGCGGCGCCCAGCGGTAGTTGTAGCCCACCGCGGTGATCACACCGGCGTGGCGGGTGGCGCGCTCGGCGGCAACGGTCTGCGCCGGCGTACCGCCAACGGGCTTTTCACAAAAGATGTGCTTGCCCGCTGCGGCGGCGGCCTCGACCATCTCGACGTGGAGCATGTTCGGTGCGGTGACGAACACCACATCGACATCAGGGTGAGTGATCACGTCGTGCCAGTCGGCGACGGCTTCACGAAACCCGAACGAGCGCACCGCTTCGTCACGCCGGTCGGCAAGCGTGTCGCCGACGACCACCATCTCGGGCTGGTACTCACGGTCGGGAAAGTAGCTCGGCGCACGTCGGCAGCCGCGGCTGTGGGCCTGGCCCATCCACCCGAACCCGATCACTCCGATGCCGAGCGACCTCATCGGTCACTCCCAGCCTGGACTGCCCCATCCCGTGTCGCTCCGGTCTGTGTCGGCGGCACAGGTCCGTCGGCACTGGTCATCGGGCACCTCACATCGATCGGCATGTCGGCCCAGGTATCGCGCACCCAGTGGTGCGCGGGGTCGTCGCAGAACGCCATCGAGCGTTCACCGCCGGGCCCGGCGAGCACGTTGAGGTAGTACATCGGATACCCCGGCGCAGCAATGCACGGTCCGTGGTAGCCGCGGGGGACGCAGAACACGTCGCCGTCGCGTACCACCACGTTCTCATCGATGTCGCCGTCGGGGGTGTAGGTGCGGTGCATGCCGAACCCATCAGCGCTGTAGTCGGTGGACCCGGCGACGCCAATTCGGAAGTAGTAGATCTCCTCGTTGTTCACCGGGCACTCGGGCGATTCGTCATGGCGGTGCGGCGGGTACGACGACCAGTTGCCGTCGGGCGTGAGCAGTTCGACACACATCAGCTTGTCGGCGTAGGGCCACGTCTCGGGGCTGAGGAAGTTCGTGACCTGGCGGGTGGCCGGACCGGCGCCGCGCGTCTCGACGGGCACGCCGGCGGCGGGACCGTATCGAGCGACAAGGCGCCGCTCGCACACCGCGGTGGCGACAGCGACCTCTCCCCCGCCGGAGGCCACGAGGGTGACCACAGCATCACGCGGGCAGTAGATAAAGTCGCTGACGCGCTCGAACACCGTGCGCCGGCCGGTCAGCGTGAACGATTCGCCATCGACATGCACGTCCACATCCACCGCCGACAACGGCAGCACGACCGCTTCGACACCGGCCAAGCTGACCGACGCCTCGATGCCCGGGGCCAGGCCCAGCACCCGCAGCCCGCTGTGCACCCAACCGGCGACCTCGGGGGTGAGCGAAACCAGTTCGTCGCCGACGGCGAGCGCGCCGGCACGATGGTGGAGCCGACTCACGCCAGCGACCGAGTAACGGACCCAGTAGCCGGCCCGGCGGGCGCACGGGTGGCGGCATCGTGAGCCGGACGGACGATGCGCGCGGCGCGCTCGATCGCCGCGGCGACGTCGCCGTCGGCCGGGTACAGCAGCGAGCGTCCGACGACGAGCCCCCGCACGGTTGGCGCGGACATTGCGTCCTCCCATGACGCATACGTGGCCTCGGGGTCGGGGCCTGGGGCCCCGCCGAGGATCAGCGCCGGCAACGTGCTCACCGCGAGCAGCCGTCGCGGGTCGCGCCCTGCAGGCACCTTCAGCCACGTGTACGACGTAGTGTGCCCGAGGCTCGCCCCGATCGCGATGGCGCGCAGCAACCGGTCTTCGTCGTCGAGCAAGCGGGCAGTGCCAGGGGCAACGGGGCCAGTGTGGTGGTACGGCAGCGGCTCGACCATGATCGGCAACGACCGTTCGGCGCACTCGCTGACGGCGCGAGCGCACGCTTCGATCGTGGCTGCGGTGCCGGCGTCGTCGTCGGCGATGCGCAACAGAACCTTGCCGCCATCGAGCCCGCACTCGGCCAACGACTGGGCGTCGTAAGCGGTCATCCGGTCGTCGAGCTCCCAGGCTGCGCCCATGACGCCGCCGCGGTTCATCGTGCCGAACGCGAGCTTGTTGTCAAGTGCGCCAAGCAACGCGAGCTCCTCGACGACATCGGCGCTGCCGAGCACCCCGTCCACCCCGGGATGGGCAAGCGCCACGAGCAGCGACTCCAACATCCGCCGCCGATCGGCCATGACGAACGGCTCGGTGCCCACGCCGAGCATCCCCCGCGCGGTGTGGTCCGCGGCCACGATGAACAGGCGGCCGTCGGTGAGCAGTGGTCGTCGCGTCCGGTTACGTAGCGCGTGGAGCGCAGCTCCCGGTTCCGTCGAGCGTCGTTCGAGCAGCTCGGACCAACGCTGATCAGTCAGCAGCATCGCCGGTTCGCTCCAGAGGCAAGTACGCGTTCGATGTCGTCGATGGTCGGCATGTCGTCGGCGCACATCAGCCGGGAAGCGACGATCGCCCCAGCGGCGTTGGCCGCGCGAGTGGACTGGACCAGATCCCATCCGCTGAGCAGGCCGTGGCAAATCGCGCCACCGAACGCATCGCCGGCCCCGAGACCGCAGACCGGTTCGACCGGGTACGGCGGAACCATCTGGCGCTCGCCATCAGCGGTAGCCACGAGCACTCCCTCGCCGCCCATCTTCACGATCGCTGCGGACAGACCCCTCGCCAGCAACCGGTCGGCTGCCTCGTGCGGGTCGGTCGTGCCGACAGCGACCTCACACTCGACGCGATTGCCGATCGCAATGGTGCACTGATCGAGGACCGAATCGATCGCCGCATGCGCCGCGCCGGCGTCGCCGCCCCACAACATCGGCCGCCAGTCGAGATCGAGGACCGTATGGGTGCGCCGGCAGCGATGCTGCAACAGCGCGGTGACAGTGGCCCGCGACGGCTCGGCGCACATCGCCCCGGCAGCCACCCACAAGATGGCCGCGTCGGCAACGACGCCGAGGTCGACCTCGGTGACTTCCAGGGTGGCGTCGGGTGCTTGCGGCTCGCGGTAGAACACGATCGCTGGTTCCGCCGGATCGAGCAGCTCGGCGAACGCCAACGGGGTGCGCAAGCTGGGGTGCACGCCGACAAAGCGGGTGTCGACACCGAACGTGTCGCGCAACGCACCGATCACGTACCGGCCGAAGGCGTCGTCACCGACCTTGGTGAACACCGCGGCGCGATGACCGAGACGGGCCGCTGCCACCGCCACGTTCGTGGCCGTCCCACCAAGCGATTTGCGAAACGTGCGTACCTCGGCCAAGGACACGCCGAGCTGCTCGGCGTACAGGTCGACGCTGACGCGGCCGACCGTCACCAGCTCCAGATCCGTCATCTCAGCGGACTTCGAGCTCGTGCTGCAATGCCTCGAGCTCGGCCCCGCCGGCCATCAGCCGGGTGAGTTCCTCGCGGCTGATCTCGGCCTTCGCGAAATCGCCGAGCGACTTGCCGCGGTTGAGCACGAGGAACCGGTTGCCGACGGGATACGCGTGATGGGGGTTGTGGGTGATGAAGATGACGCCGAGCCCACGTTCGGCTGCGGCACGCACGTACTTCAGCACCACGCCGGACTGCTTGACCCCGAGCGCCGACGTGGGCTCGTCGAGGATCAGCACTCGTGCCCCGAAGTACACGGCGCGAGCGATGGCCACCGATTGGCGCTCGCCACCCGACAGCGTGCCGACGGGTTGATCGAGATCGCGCACGTCGATGCCCATCTTGGCCATCTCCTCGCGTGCGGTCTTCTTGGCAAAGGAGGTATCGAAGCGACCGAGGCGGCCCGGTTCGGAACCGAGGAAGAAGTTGCGCCACACGCTCATCAGCGGGGCCATCGCCAGATCTTGGTACACGGTGGCGATGCCGGCGGCACGAGCATCGCGAGGCGACGCGAAGCGCACCTCGTTGCCGTCGAGCAGGAACTCGCCCTCGCTTTGCTGGTGCACCCCGGACAGGATCTTGATGAGGGTCGACTTGCCCGCACCGTTGTCACCGAGCACACAGGTGACCGCGCCGGCACCCACGCTGGTGGTGATGTTCTCGAGTGCGGTGACGTTGCCGAAAAACTTCGACAGGCCGACCAGTTCCAACAATGCAGACATCAGCGGGCCTCCTGTGCTTTCTGGCGGATCTTTTGGTTGACGAGCACGGCGATGAACAGCACGGCGCCGAGGAAGATGAACCGGTTGTCGGAGTTCCACCGTGCCGCCGGGATGCCGTTGATCGACATCGCCATGATCATCGCCCCGAGCGACGCTCCGATCACCGAACCGTATCCACCGGTGAGCAAGCACCCACCCACGACCGCGGCGATGATGTACTCGAACTCCTCGCCGATGCCTTGCGATGCAGCCACCGAGGTGAACCGCAAGGTGTTGATCATGCCGACAAGACAGCCCACGAGCGACACCATCATGAACAGCCCCACCTTCACCTGATCGGCCGGTACGCCGATGGCGCGGGCGGCCTCCTTGTTGCCACCGACGGCAAAGATCCAGTTGCCGTAGCGGGTACGGGCCAGGGTGTAGGCGGCGATCGCAGTGATCAGGATCCACCACAGCACCGACACCCGGAAGTTCGAGCCGGTGAAGAACAGCCGGATTCCGAACCCGAGCGCAACCATTGCCATGCCAATCACCCCGAGCAGGCGGCCCAGGTGGTCGGCGTCGTGATCCGCTCGCTGGCGTTTCACCTGGCGGTACTCGACCAGGGCATTGGCCAGGGCAAGCGTGGCGAACAGCATCATTGCGGTGAACAATCCGCTGCGGAAGCGAACCGCACCCGAATCGTGGCGAAGCAGGAACCCGTAGGCCACCAACGCAGCAGCGATGATCACCCCGATGCTCAGCTGCGCCCGTGACGACTCGCGTCGGGCCGCACCCTTGGCCGCCAACAACGCCACGAGCCCGACACCACCGAGGCCGACCTGCACGAGCGCGCGGAAGCCCTGTTCGGTGGTGAGCTGCAAGAACGTGAGCACACCGACGAGCATCAACAACGCGCCGATCGCCGCTGTTGCCACGAGCTTGGGGATCAGTAGTGGTGAGCGTTTCGTGCCGCCTACCTGGGCGCGCATCGCCCGCACACCGCGCATGGTGACGAGCCCCGCGCCGACCACCAGGGCGACGACACCGATCGCCACCTTCAAGCCGTGGGCCGGAACCGACAGCAGCACCCGTTGCTGATTCAGATCGAGTTTGCGGGTGACCAGATAGGCGACGATCAAGCAGCCGAGCCCAACAGCGAGCGGGGTCCGCCCGCGATGGGTGACCCACGACCCGGTCGGCACGTGCGTCTCGTACCGCCACGCGGCGAACCCAGCGATAGCTACCAACATCCCGCCAAGGCCGACCACGCCGGACAGGACGTTCATCGAGGTCCCATCGCTGTTGTGCAGGAGCCCGAAGCCAGCCAATGCGGCGACTGCACCCACACCGACGACGGGCACAACGGCGGAATTTGGCCGCTCGCGGCGCACCAGCGACTGCTCGAGGAACGACCAGATGACGGCGGCGATGCCGACAATGACGAGCGTAAGGAAGATCGGGTCGCGCAGAGCGAAAGTCTCTTTGTTGTGGATACTGGCGAACGCTTTGCGGAACGGTTCGAAGCCGGTGACGGTTTCGGAGTTCACGTTCTCGACGAGGACCTTGTCGACAAGGCGCTTGGAGAACACCAGGTTTGCCCCACGCAGAATGAAGAACGTGGCCAGAGTGACGATGAAGCTCGGCAGCTTGGTGCGATTGACCAACGTGCCGTTGAACCACCCGATCGCACCGGCGGCAAGAAACGCCACGGGCACCGCGATCCACAAGGTGGCACCGTCGCCCATGAACTTCTGTGCGAACAACCCGACCATGATGCCGGTCGAACCGGTCATCACCCCGGCCGAGAGATCGAACTCGCCGCCGATCATCAGCAAGCCAATTGCGACGGCCATGATGCCGAGCGGTGCAGCAACATCGAGCCACGACGCCGTACTTCCGGCATTGCCGAACTTCTGACCGGTCGACCAGAACAGTGACCACACCATCACCGTGCCAACCAGCGCCCCGATCTCGGGCGAGGTCAGCAATCGCTGCATCGGCCCGCGGAACGAAATCCGTTCGTCGCCGTGGCCTCCAGCGCTTGCCGTGGTACCTGTCGACCCGGTCGTACCGGCTACGTCGCCCCCCGCTTGCAAGACGGCCCCCATGCATCCCCCCTTCGTTGTGGTTCCCCTGAAAATCAACGAGCGGGGCCGGGAACCGACCAGCGGTTCCCGACCCCAGTTTCATTGCGTCCGCTCCGGTCAGCGACCGGAGCAGGTCAACTCAATTCAATTCAATTCAACTCGAATCAGCGAGTGCCGGCCTCGACGAGTGACTTGACGCTAGCGACGTTGTCAGCGGTGACGAAGCCAGGACCGGTGTAGACCGGCAGGCCGCCGCCAACGGTGTTGGCGTTGATGACGTTCAGGTACAGGAAGACCACCGACAGGTAGCCCTGCAGGTACTGCTGCTGATCGATGGTGAAGGCGATCTCGCCGGCTTCGATGGAATCGAGCAGCTCGGTCGACAGGTCGACCGCACCGATCATCAGGTCGCGCTCGAGCTCGCCTGCTGCATTCTTGGTCAACACGGCACCGATCGGGCCCGTGGCGAACACGGCATCGATGTCTTCGTCGGCTTCGAGTGCAGCCTTGATCTCGGCCTGCGACGTCGTGGGGTCGGCGTCACCTGATGTGGTGATCCGGATGACCTCGGCGCCGAAGGTCTCTTCAGCGCCGTCACAGCGAGCCTCGAGACCGACGTTGCTCTGCTCCTGCATGACGCACAGCAGCTTGGTGGCGCCGGCCTCGGCGAACTTCTCACCGGCGCCGTTGCCGGCGACGATCTCGTCCTGGCCGACGTGGGTGATGGCACCGAGTTCCTTGAACAGGTCGCTACCGGAGTTCATCGTGACGACCGGGATGCCAGCCTCGACCGCGGCCTTGACCGATGCCTCGAGCGCGCCTGGGTCGGCGAGCGAAACGGCGATGCCGTCAACGCCGTCGGCCACGGCCTGGTCGATCATCTGTGCCTGAGCGGCACCGTCGTTGTTACCGCCCTGGTACTGGACGTCGATGCCAAGGTCGGCACCTGCGGTCTCGGCGCCCTTTTGGGCAACCGACCAGAACACGCCGTCATCACCGTGGGTGATGATCGCCAGCGTAACGTCTTCGCCTTCGGTCACCTCGACGGTGTCGCTCGGTGCATCGGAGCCCGCTGGGGCATCGGTGCCGGCCGGAGCGTCGCTGTCAGCGGTGCTGACATCGCTGACGCTGTCGCCGACCTCTGCCGGTGCCGTGGTTGTTGCTGTTTCCTCATCGGATCCGCATGCACTGGCTAGAACGGCGAGTGCCGTCAGCGGTGCAAGCAGGTACCTACGGGTGTGCTTGTTCACATATCCCCCTCAGGATCATGGTTGGTTGTACCGACGCAACGTCGGCGTTCACTGGCTGCTCAGTGTGACACAGCTAGCGATCTCAGGAACTCGATGCTGCGTTGCACACCGAGTACCGGACCTTCACCGACGGGCGGAACCGCGTCGGTGATGGCGACATCTTGTTCGAGAACGTACCAGCCACCGTACAGCGCCCCCTCGAGCGCGGCAATGGTGGCAGCGATCGGCACGTCGCCGTCGCCTGCGGATGGAAACAGACCGGCCTGCGTGGCCGACATCAAGCTGAGCTCGTCGCCGAGTAGGCGTGCCGCAACCGCACCGTCGACATCCTTGATGTGCACGAGTCCGACACGGTCGTGGTGCTTGCTGGCCAGAACGACCGGATCGGCCCCACCGATGTACAGGTGGCCCGTATCGAGCGTGAAACGCACGTCGCAGTTGTTCAAGAAGCGGTCCACATCGGCAGCCGTCTCGATCAACGTATTCACGTGGGGGTGCACCACCTGTGTCAGCCCGAACTCGGCACAGATCTCGTCGACTTCACCGAGCTGGCTGAGCATGGTGGCCCACTCGGCGGCGGCCAACGGCGGTCGCTCCCAGTGCTGGTGACTCGACACAACCGCGGTCACGAAACACGTCCCACCGCCAGCCGAAATCGTCGCTGCGGCGGTGCGAGCCCCGTCGATCATCATGGCGCGTTGTTCGACATCGTGGAGGACCAACGGCACAAACCCACCGACAAGCGACAGCTCGTAGGATTCGAGCAGCGGCCGCAGCTCGGTCGGGTCGGTCGGCAACCACCCGAGCGAACCGAGTTCGGTTGCGGTGATGCCGAGCTGTTGCATCTCGGCCAGGACCCGATCCGGGGGAAGTTGCATGCCCCAACCGGGAACCTCGCAGATGCCCCACGAGATCGGTGCGGCGGCAACACGGTCGAGGAGCGTGGCGGGCATCGGATATGTTTATACCACAAACAAACCGTCGCGCACAAGTTCGCAGGCCAAGAAAGTTCACATTCGAACGAACGGCACCACGGTTGGATCGG
>JANNHO010000208.1:0-46381 GCA_031404435.1 Acidimicrobiaceae bacterium
GCCAGAGCCATACAGCGTCGTCATCGCCCGGGACCGTAGCGCGTCCGTTCGAGGCCAAGATTCCGAACACCCGCCTGCGGCTACGCAGGCAAGGGAGTTGACATTGTCTACGACATTCCGTAGTGTCTGATCGTGCAGCGAAGGCCTCACCCGAAGAAGGAGATCGAGAAGGCACTCCGAGAAGCCGAGAACGCCGATAACCACGCCAAGCAGATCCGACGGCACGTCCGTCGCAACACATGAATCGAAACCACATGGACACTCACAACTTCATGCTGATCCTCGACGGGACGATCGACGAGGCAACCAGCGACCTGCTCTTCGTAGCAGGCCTCGACGACGCTGCGATCACGGCATTCGGCGGACATCCCGCCCTCGATGTCGACCGCGAAGCCCCCACGCTGCTCGACGCCATCACCTCAGCAGTCACCCAAGCCGAGTCCGTCGCTGACATCCACGTCGTACGCGTCGAGGGCGAAGAACTCGTTTCACAGGCCGATATTGCCGATCGCACCGGCCGCAGCCGCCAAGCCGTGAACCACTGGATCAAGCGTGACGGCGACAGCTCCGGCTTCCCCGACCCCGCGTACGGCACCTCGACCAGATCGCCACTGTGGCGTTGGACCGACGTGCAAGCTTGGCTCGAACCCGATGGCCAAGCCGACGATCGCGGTCGCATCATCGCCCTGGCGAACGCAACGCTCCTCGCCCGCCACAGCCTCCACAATGACGAAGAGCGAAAGCTGGTGGGAACGCTGCTCGCCGCGACCTGACCTCACGGCTCGACTCGATCAGCTCCGCGATCGGCCGGAAGTGTCATGCCGGCGTTCAGCGCCTACGGTTGTTCAGATGGGAACGAGCATGCGGATCGAACCACTCGATGCCTGCTTCGGGGCTGTCGTGACAGGGTTCGACTTGCGACTGCTCGCTGAATCCACCCTGCCATCGATACACGAAGCGTGGTTGGAGTTCGGTCTCCTCGTGTTTCCGGGCCAGCACCTCGAGCGGTCCGAGCAGGACCGCGCTGCCCGCCACTTCGGTGATCTCGAGTTCACCGCAACGGCGCTGACCAACGTTCGAGGCGACGGTTCGGTTCGCGCTGATCCGCTGCACTCACTCAACAAGTCGCTCAAGGGCAACGAGCGGTGGCATCACGACAGCACGTACATGCCGGTCCAAGCCAAAGGTGCGTTGTTCACCGCCGAGGTTGTCACGACGTCCGGGGGTGCTACCGGATTCGCCGATATGCGGGCTGCGTACGACGCGCTCGATACGTCGCTGCGCACCAAGGCCGATCGGCTGGCCGCGCATCACTCGCGGCGGTACAGCATGGAACGCGCGGGGCTCGTCGTCAGCGAGGACGACGCTGGCGCGCATGCGCTGTATGGCTTCACGAATGACGATCCTCCACTTCGCCCGATCGTCAAGGTCCACCCCGAGACCGGACGCCCCAACCTGCTCATCGGTCAGCACGCTTTCGGCATCGTCGGGCTGACCACCGACGAATCAGAACTGCTGCTCGATCAACTCAACGACGCCGCCTGCGCCCCGGAGTTCACGTATCACCACGACTGGACGGTGGGCGACGCTGCGCTGTGGGACAACCGCCGCCTCATGCATCGGGCGACGGCACACGATCCCAGCGAGCCGAGGCGAATGTGGCACACCCGAATCGCAGGCGATCCCAGCACCGAATCAGGGATCGGCCTCCAGGCGTGACCGAGGGCGCCGGGTACCAGCACTTCCCAACGGGGCGGTGGAACGGGCGTGCGCTCATCATGACGCCGAGGTGACGGGTGCAAGGCGAGCGTGGCTGGGGTCCGGGTAACCCGTGCCTAATCTCGGTGACGTCGCTCGGCTGATCGACGGACCGTCCAGCCTCCGGAAAACGCTTCCGGCCGTGCCGTGTGTGGCTGGGCGTTGCCGGATCGCTGCGACGCGTGAGTTCCACTCGGCGTCAGCGACGAAGGTGACCGACGATGCCAGGTTGGTGACGTCTTCGAGGCTGACCCCAAGGGCTTCGAGGTTGACGGCGTGCCGGTCGATCACGAGCCCGGCTTGGACGAACTGCTCGTCGCTACGGTCGATCGAGAGGTAGACCGTCCCGGCTCTGGACTCCGCCTCGGAGATCGCCGCGGCTGCCACGTCGTGAGCCCCGCAGAACCCGGGCGATGTCGGAACCTGCCGGACCACAGCGGTGTCGGACAGGCATGAAACTCAGATCACGCCCGCAGCCCGGATTGAACAACTCGACGGGGCCGGTTGGTGCGGTCCGCAGGCTCGCTGCCGCATCGGCCGTCCTGCTCGCCGCCGCGCTCGGCATCGTGGCGGGATCGACGTCGGTCGCGACCCCGGGAGGGTGGGCGGTCGCATCGATAGACGCGGTCCCGACCCCCGAGCGGGTGCGACCGAGGCGGTGGGGTTCACGATCTTGCAGCACGGGGTCACCCCCGTCGATCTCCTCGCCGATCCCGGCAACGAGGTGGGGATCGAACTGGTCGGTGCCGACGGTTCGGTCGCCTTCTTCCCGGCGGTGTCGGACGGCGCGGTTGGCCACTACCTCGCCAACGTCGTCTTCGACGATGCCGGTGATCACGAGTGGAGCATCCGGATGGGGTGGTTCGGATCGCAGGCGCTGGGCACGGTGACGGTGACAGGTTCGGGGGCGTCGTCCGACGGGTCTTCGTGGCCCGCCGGGCGGGTCGCGCTGTCGGTGCTGGCCGCAAACCTCGTCGCTGGGGCGTTCGTTGACCTGTGGTCCTCGCGTCGCCGGACTCGGCTCTCGCTGTCGTGAGCCGAACGGGGCGTGCTGCACTGCTCATCGCAGCGGTTGTCGTGGTGTTCGTAGTGGCCACCTGGGGTCGTGGAGATCGAAGCACCGCCGCCATTCCCATCGACGGGGCATCGCTGTTCCAGGCGAAGGGGTGCGCCACCTGCCATCGGGGCCCCGATACGAGGCCGTTGTTCGATGGTTACCCGCCGCTCGACGACGCGGCGTCCTGGGCAGCGGATCGCCGGCCGGGGATGAGCGCTGCCGACTACCTGGCCGAGTCGATGGCTGCGCCGGACGCGTTCTCCTCGCCCGCCTTCCTCGGGGGCTCGGGACCGTCGAGCTCGATGCCACGTCTGCGGCTGACCTCGGAGGAGATCGAAGCGCTCGTCGCCTACCTACTCGGCGGCTGACCGCCTCGTGAACCCGCTCGACAAGACACCGCCGTCACCGACACGCCACGAGTTGGTGAATGCCGAACCGAGATGTCGAGGCCGAAACTGCATGGGACTCGCCGATGGCAGCGTTTGAGCGTGGATTCGGCCAGGTCAGCCAGTCTCGACTCGTCCCCGAACGCCTTGAGTTCCGCCTCAAACAGTTCCATAGCACACCCCTTCGTGGAAGATGTCTGCGACCTTCGCAGAGCATCAAGTGCGTGGCTTGGAGCCTTTGGAGCCTTTGGAGCCTTTGGAACCCTTATGGAGCCTTTGGAACCCTTATGGAATAAGGGCTCTGGTGGGGCTGAGGGGAATCTAACCCCCGACCTCTTCCACGCCACGGAGTAGCGGACGGTTCGTTGACGTTCGCCGTTGTTCGCCTCATACGTGCTGTGCACACCTCGATCAGTTCTGCGACCGCCCGACTGACGCTCGCGTGTTCACCAGCACCACCGACCGCCACCTCGATGTCTCCCACCTCCAGCAGCGGACATTGAAGCGCTCCCGCGAGCTGGCCTTCCCGAAGTCCATCGCCTGCGTGACGTGGGCCGTCACGCCTTCCGCCACCTTGCTGTCACCCGCTGGGTACGAGCCGGCGTCCCAATACGAACAGCAGAGCGCTGGGGTGGCTGGAGCGACGTCGCCACGATGCTGCGCTGGTACAAGTCCCGGCTCCTGGTGACGACGAGCTGGCCGCTGGGCGCCTGCCCGAGTCCTGCAACATCACCGTCGGTCGATGAAGGTGGGTTCGCCCGTCATCCATCGAGTCGCGTTCTCTGTAACAGGCCTGGCCTATCGTGTGGGCTATGAGCGCCATGACAACTCTTGAACGTGCCGTGTATGGCGTCGGCCAGGCCTCGTCATTGCTCGGTCTGCGTCAGGACAAGGTTCGCGGCTGGCTCGATGGCTACGAGCGAGGTGGCGTTCAGTACGCACCCGTCATTCGCGAGGCGTCGACCGGCAGCGATCTCGTCACCTGGGGCGAATTCGTCGAGCTCGGCTACCTGCGCGAGTACCGCCGGGCTCGCGTCAGCCTGCAGCACATCCGCCCGGTCATCGAACGCCTTCGACAGGAGTTCGGCGTGCGCTACCCGCTGGCTCACGCACAGCCGTTGATCTACGACCATCAACTCGTCCTGCGAATCCAGGAGGAGACTCAGCTCGATCCGTCGCTGGCGATCGTCATCCGCTCGGGCCAGGAGCTGATCCTCGCTCGCGAGGTCGAGGCGTACCTGCAGAAGGTCGAATTCGCCGACAACGTCGTCGCCCGCATTCGACCGGCCGGCAAAACCTCACCAGTCGTCATCGACCCGGACTTCTCCTTCGGTCGGCCATCGATTCGCGGAGTGGCCACCGAACGCATCGCCGAGCGCTACCGGGGTGGAGACAGCGCCGAGTTCCTGGCCGAGACGTACGAACTTCCAATTGGCGACATCAACGCCGCGATCGCATACGAGACCCAACTGGCGGCAACGGCTGCCTGATGGGCGTTGACAGTCCAGCGCGGTTCTTCGTCGACGAGAACGACCTCGCGCTCGGCCGAAGTCTCGCCCTTGCCCGCAAGGACGTGCTACACCCCGGCCACGCGCGGCTGCCCAACGTTCCGCTCGGCACGCCTGACGCTCAGTGGCTACCAATCGTCGGCGGGCTCGGGCTGGTCGTCATCACACGAGACAAGAAGATCCGGTCGCGTCCGGCAGAAGCACAACTCGTCATCGCTGCCCGGCATCCGCGGGTTCGTCCTCACGAGCGCCGGAGACCTGAGCACCTGGGACACGCTCTCACTACTCGTGCGTCAATGGGCCGCGATGGAACGCCACCTCGCGCAGCACTCGAGCGGGCCTTGGCTCGCGGCCCTCACGAGCCAGGGCGTGCGCCAGTTGCGAATCAGAGGCTCAGCCGACATCGGCGGGCCCTGAGCGATCATCGCCAAATGCCGCAGCGCACGGCACGGCGGGCAACGCAGACCGAACAGCGACCGCCGACTCAGCGCTTACTACTCGGCCCACTACTCGCTGTCGCTCTCTCGATCCTAGAACGAGGAAGGTCCAGCTCGATGACCCTGGTTTGCTGGTGGAGCTGAGGGGAATCGAACCCCTGACCTCTTCCATGCCATGGAAGCGCTCTGCCAACTGAGCTACAGCCCCGAATGGGACGACAGAGACTACCAACTCGCCTGTCGCGTTCCCAACGCCTCAGAGGCGACGCAGGCCACGCAATCGCTTGCGGGCGGGGCTGACGATCATTTGCACCACGCCGGTGATGACGACCACACCCAACAGCACCCTGGCGACCAGCGGTGTGGCCACAAACCACGGCGAGATGAACAGCGACATCGCCATCGACACGGGGAACACCCACGCCACATCGAACATCAGCCGCTTCCACCACCGCCGCTGGGGCACGGCATGGCTGGCGGCCTCGAACCAGGCGTCCACCCCAACGGTGCGCTGCATCCGCACACCGGTCACAAACAGCTCGGAGCGCTCCATCAACTCGTTGCGCACGGCAGATCGCTCCCACTGGCGCAGCAGCATTCCGTTGGCAAAGCGGACGATGATCTGATATTCGCCGCCGGCCTCGCCAGGATGGAACACCGCGGCACCGAGGCATCCGTGTGCGGCACGGGCCACGGCGACCAACTCGTCGGCCCAGCACAAGAACTGCGCTTCCCAACCGGGCAGCACCGTACGTGCCACGGTGATGGTGACAGGGTCGGGTGCGAGACGGGGAAGCTTGCCCGTATCGAACGGGCCGGTCAGGGTGAAACTCATGGCACCATCAATGCTAGCGATGCAAACCTCGTTCGCATCCGAAATCGAGATAGAAATACCACGTTACGTGCTGTAACAGCTACTTCCAGTCAACGCGCGGAACATCCCTGTACAGCCGTTCGATTTCGTAATACGCCCGCGTCTCCTCGGTGAACACGTGCACCACCACGTCGCCGTAGTCGATCAGCACCCACTGCTGCTCGGTGAGGCCCTCGATCCGCAAGGGTGAACGCTGATGCTGCTCGCGCACCGCATCTTCGATCGCATCGACAATGGCACGCACCAGGCGTCGGTTGGACGCGCTCGCCACGACGAAGTACTCGGTGATCGACAACAACTCCCCCACCCCGAGGATCAGCGTGTCGTCGGCCTTCATATCGTCGGCGGCACGCGCTGCGCTGATCGCCAGCGCTTGGGATTCGGGAAAGTTCACACGTCCACACTCTCTAGGTAATCGGTTCCGAGCACGATGGTGGCATCGACTCCCTCAACGCGCACGAGGGGTTCACCGAAGCGGACCTCGTCGAAGATGACGTCGGCCGTCTGCACCCGAACCCGGTCGGCATCGTTGGGTACGTAGAAGACGGTATCGGCCTGCCGCTCCCCCGTACTGTCGACCGACACGACATTCGCTTTGAGGAACAGCAACACCCGCAGCGTCTCTTTGACCGCCACGTCGTAGCCAGCCGGGGCTTCGATGCGCAGCCTCGGTCCGACATCGGGGGTCGACATCGACCCAGGCGCAATGCTGGCGAACACGTACACCACCTCGGCCCGGTCGACCTCGACCACGTCGACCCCGGACGGATTCTGGTCACCCTCGAGCTCGGCCGTCGACAAACCCCGGGTCTGCACCGCCGCCGAGAACAACCGCTCGACGAACTGCTCGAAGTCGTCGGGACGCTGCAGCGTGGCCGTCGTCGGCGACCCGGACACCGCGGACTCGGACACCGCAGACCCGGACGCGGACCCGGACACGACGGTGCTGTCGACGGTGGAATTGGTCGCAACGGCACGAGCTTGGTCAACCGGGTTCCCCGTTCCGACTGACACTGCCAGCGCCGCCCACAGCGCTGCGATGTTGGCCGTGCGAGTGCCCTCGGCCGCAACACCAGCACCGTACGTGAGCACCTTCGCCGCGCCGGCGGCATCAATCTTCGAGACCCCAGCGGGAATCGAGTCGTCGGTGCCGTCTGCCGACGTGCCCACCACTTCAGTTGCGAGGTCGACCGCGTACGGCTCGAACGGGACGAGGAAACCGGCAGCCTGCTGCACGTCGGCTTCGGCCGAATAGCTCATCGTGACCAGCAGCAGTGATTCCACTTGCAACACCGTCGACTCCAACCCGCCTTCGGCGTACACGTCCTGCAGTGACTGCCGCGCCTGGGGGCTGAACCCGACGTCGGCGTTGACCGGCACCGAGATGATGCTGCCACCGACACCAACAGGCGCAAGCACGAACACCGTTGCGCTGGCCAGCACCCCGGCCTCATCAACGGTCACGTACAACGCCGCAGGTGTGTCGGGGAACCGCTGCACGAGCAGGTTGCCGTCATCGGCGCTTCGGCCACCGGTCGAGTTGAGCACCGCGTTCACCCCGACGTAGCCGAGCGCCGGCACAGCGCCGAGCACCAGCATCGTGATCAAGAACATGACCAGGGTGCGGCGACGACGGCGTTCAGCGATGGCGCTCATGCAGCCTCGCGGTACAGCGAGCGCTGCCGAACGATGCGCAGCACCGGCTCGGTGAGCAGATAGTCGAGCGGTCGACCATCGGTGACACGGGACCGCAGATCGGTGCTCGAGACCTCGAGGTGCGGCACCTCGACATGGATCCATTCGAACTGCGACGGCAACGACATGGGAGCACCGGGACGATCAACGACAACCAACGACGACCGCTCGACGACCTCGTCGTAGCGCTCCCAGGTGGTGATCCCGGCAGCGGCATCGTCACCGACGATCGTGAACAGCTCGCACCCCGGGTACCTCTCGGCCAATGACCGCAGCGTGTCGGCCGTGTAGCTCGCTCCACCTCGACGAATCTCGGTCTCGCCGGCAACCAGACCTTCGACGTCGGCCACCGCAGCCTCGACCATTGCCAGGCGGTCGTCGGCCGGCGTGATCGCCCGCACACCCTGCTTCTGCCACGGCACGTTGGCGACCATCAACACCACCACATCCAGCGCGAGCGCGTGACGAACGTTGACGGCAGTGACGAGATGTCCAACATGCGGCGGATCGAACGTACCCCCAAACAGGCCGATTTTCAGCGCGGTCCGGTCGTCGCCCGCAGAGCCATCACCCGACGCGAGACGTGAAACTGCTGGTGGCAAGGGCATCGGAGCAGGAGTCTACGGGTGCGGCTGCGCGGGTACTGAGCAGAAGGTCGTGACTCCTACCATTTCGACCCTGACATGGCTCGACAAATGTAGTACTGTTCTTTGTCCCCCGAATTCCGGCACCAACCCCCCATTGGGCGTCGGCTCATCGGTCAGAGGCACGCCCTGTTCGCTGCGCCCGCAGCGAACATTCGTCAACGTGTGCCAATCGACACCCCACCCGCCGGAATACTGCCTCGCCCGCCGTAGTTGAAGAGAGATGCCATGAACGACTCAATTGGACTATACCTGAACGATATCGGCAAGGTCTCCTTGCTCAACGCCGAAGAAGAGCGCGAGCTGTCGCGTGTGATCGAAGCCGGCCGTGCCGCAGCCGACAAGCTGGCCGCAGGAGAGAAAGGCGCCGCCCTGAAGGGTGCCGTCGCCGCAGCCGCTTCAGCGAAGGACCGCTTCATTCGCTCCAACCTCCGCCTCGTGGTCAGCATCGCCCGTCGCTACCCGCTGCCCCAGGGCATGGACCTGCTCGACCTCATCCAGGAGGGCAACCTTGGCCTCGAGCACGCGGTCGACAAGTTCGACTGGCGCCGTGGCTTCAAGTTCTCCACCTACGCCACGTTCTGGATCCGCCAGGCGATCGGCCGTGCCCTCGACCAGAAGGCCAGCCTCATCCGCATCCCCGGCGACCGTTCGGCCAGCTTGCGCGCCGCACTGCGCCAGGCTTCCGGCGACGGTGAAACCCTCGACCTCGGCAACGCCGAACTGCACCGCCTCACGACCCCGGTCTCGCTCGACAAGACCATCGGTGACGACGGCGATGCAACCCTTGGCGACCTGATGGCCAACGGCGACGGAACCCCCGAAGACGCCGTCATGGCCATGGTCGACAGCGAACTGCTCGACGAGCTGCTCGGCACGCTGGACAAGCGGGCCCGGTACGCGGTCGAGGCCCGTTTCGGCCTGCTCGACGGTGAGCGCAAGAGCTTCCGCGAAGTCGGCGAGAACCTCGGCGTCACCGCTGAAGCCGCCCGCCGCCTCGTCAGCCGCGCCGTCGCCGGCCTCCGCGAAGACGCGGTCCGCATCCTCGCTGCCTGAGCCACCCGGCTCCCCCATCGTTTCCCGATCGACGAGTACGCTGCCCCCATGAAGGTCGGCGTGCTCGTCGTCGCGTACAACGCCGAGACCACACTCGTCGACGTGCTCGACCGGATCCCCGCGGACATCCGCGACCAACTCGTTGAGGTGCTCGTCCAAGACGACCACTCCACCGACGACACGTTCACGGTCGCCACCGAGTACCTTCAGCGAGGCACCTCCCACGACGGCATCTCGCTCCCGTTGACGGTGCTGCGTCACCCAGCAAACCTGGGCTACGGGGGCAACCAGAAAGCCGGCTACACCTACGCGATCAACCACGGCTGGGACGTGGTGGTGCTGCTCCACGGTGACGGCCAGTACGCCCCCGAGGTGATGGGCGAGCTGATCGCCCCAATCCTCGACGGCCGCGCCGACGCGGTGTTCGGCTCGCGGATGCTCGACCGGGGTGCCGCCCGGCGGGGTGGGATGCCGCTGTACAAGTTCGTCGGCAACCGCATCCTCACGACGTTCCAGAACACCCTCACCGGGTTACGGCTCAGCGAATGGCACTCGGGCTACCGGGCGTATCGGGTGAGCGCCCTCGCCGAACTGCCCTTCGTCGGCAATAGCGATGGATTCGATTTCGACACCGAGATCATCCTCGAGCTCGTCACCGCAAACAAGCAGATCATCGAAGTGCCGATCCCCACCTACTACGGCGACGAGATCTGCCACGTCAACGGCATCGCCTACGCGCGCGACATCGTCATCGACACCATCCGCCACCGTGTTGGGCGGAGCGGGTTCGGCGGCGGGCGTCTCGGGCGGATCAACGAGCCCTACGCCTACAAGCCCTCCGCACACAGTTCGCACGGACGGGTCCTGCAGATGATGCAGGACCGCCCACCCGCCCGGGTGCTCGATGTCGGTTGCGGCCCTGGTTGGCTGGCCGAAGCGCTGCGCCGCCAGGGCCACCACGTCACCGGGGTTGACGTTGCCGAGGAGTCCGGCGTGAGCGGGCGCACCGACCACTTCATCCGAGCCGACCTCGAGACCGGAATCCCCGACAGTGTGGGAGCCGACTTCGACGTGGTGATCGCAGCCGACGTGATCGAGCACGTGCGCAGGCCCGACGTGCTGCTCACCGAGATGGCCCATCGCCTCGCCACGGGTGGCACGATCATCGCCAGCGTTCCAAACATCTCCCACTGGTACCCGCGCGGACGCACCATGCTCGGCCTGTTCGATTACGACCAGCGCGGCATCCTCGACACCACCCACCTCCGCTTCTTCACCCGGCGCAGCTTCACCCGCCTGGCGAAACAGGTCGGCCTTCAGCCGATCGCCCGACGCCACACCGGCCTGCCGTTCGACGCGCTCGGCGTGGGCACCGAACGCAGCCTCGGCCGCGCGGCTGCACTGATCGACCGCGCCCTGGTGCGCGTGTGGCCGACGATGTTCGCCTATCAGTTCGTCTACGAGTACGACGTCAACCCGGCTCTCGATGTGGCGCACAGCGCCGACTGATCAGCCTGCGCGAGTGGCGCGGGTTGTCACCCTCGTCGCCACCGTGGTGTTCACCCTGATCGTGTGCAGGATGCGGCCATGGGACCTGTTCGCCGACGCCGGGTTCAGCAACGACTTCTACGACGAACAGGCCCGCTCGTTTCTGCGCCTACGGCTCGCGGTGCGCCCCGACGTGCCCGGTCCCGAAGGGTTTTTGATCGACGGTCGCACCTACCTGTACTACGGCCCGTTCCTGGCGCTGGCCCGGCTGCCGTTTACGCTCGTCGGCGCCCTGTTCGGTGACAACGTGTTCGCCGGGCGGTTGACCCGGATATCGATGATCGTCGGTTTCGTGGCGCTGTGCACCGGTTCCTACCACCTGCTTGAAGCGGCCCGCAGTTGGGTCGCCAGGAACTGGCCGCACGCCGACCCCGAAACCGGCGCTTCCGCTCCGGCCGCGCCCGGGGCCGGATCGGTGTGGCGGGCGGGCGGGTTCGTGGCCGCCGTCGCATGTTCGCCGGCGCTGTTCCTGGCCGGGTGGGTGAGCGTCTACCACGAGACCGAGTTGTGGGCCGCAGCGTTCGCGGTATGGGCGATGGTCGGCGTGCTGCGCTGTGCAGCGGTCCCAACGCGGCGCGACGCGGTGATGACCGGTGCCTCTATCGCCGCAGCGATCCTGACCCGCGCGCCCGTCGGCATCGGCATGGCGGCCGGCGCAGGGCTCGTGGCGTTGTCCACGTTTCGTCGTGAGCGCCACAACTCCATGATCGTGATCGGCGCGTGCGTCGCCGGGTTCGCCACCCATGTCGCCGTCAACGTCGCCAAGTTCGGATCGCTCCTGGACCTGCCCGCTGAACGACAGGTGCTCAGCATCAACGACGCGTCACGCGCCGCGTGGTTCGCCGGCAACAACGGCAGCTTCTTCAGCCTGCGGTTCCTGTCGACCACGATCGTGCACTACCTACGACCCGACACCGTGCGTTTCGAGCGGCTGATCCCGTTCGTCAGGTTCGGGCCGCTGGCCACCGATCGCAGCTCGTATCCGCTGGAAACGATCACCCCGGCCGCTTCGCTCACCGCCACCGCCACCGTGTTGCTTGCGGCCGGGGCCATCGGGGCCGTGGTGCTGCTGGCGCGTCGTGCATGGATCCCCCTTGCGCTGATGATCGGCGGCGCAATCGCTGCGTTCCCGACGTTCACGATCGGCTTCATAGGCAACCGCTACCTCGTCGACATGTTGCCGCTGCTGATCCTGCCGGCCGGGTTCGCCTTCGCCGCTGTGGTGCCAGGCAGCCGCACGGTTCGACGCGGCTGGAGGTTCGGGCTCGTCGCATTGGTGGCGTGGGGTGCCTGGACCAACGTCGCCCTCGCGGTGTGGACGCAGAACCTGAAAGAACCCGGCTTCACCGAGGCCCGCTACCGGATCGACGGCGCGGTCTTCTCCGACCCAGCGCCAGCGCTGGTGGTGTACGACCTGTCGGCCCCGGTGCCCCGCGACGGCATCGTCGCGATCGTCGCGGAAGCGGCGAACTGCGACGCGGTGTACATTGCCGAACAGGGCGTGTGGGTATCTCTCGAGCGCGCCAACAACGGCATCCGCCGCATCCACGCCACCCTCGGCGTCGACCCGGATCAGCCCGGTCTCGACGCTGATGGGACGGGCGAGACTCGACTGGTCGAGGGGCCAGCCGATGCCGATGGAACACCCATCTGGACGCTCGGCCTGACCGGCGATAATCCCCGGCGGCTGGTGGCGCGCGGTGTTGGCGATGCGGCCATCGTGGCCGAGATACCGGGACACATCGCCGAACGGATCGGCACCGATGGCGGGGCTGTCGATATCGACATCGTGGCCGACGAGATCGTCGGGCAGTTCTCGGTGACGATGGCCGGGGAGATGGTGATGTTCAGCTTCTCGGCACCGCCAGGGCCACTGTTGCGCACCGACGCGCTGGCCGAGCATCACGACCGTGATGATTCTCTCTGCCGTCGTTTGCAGGCGCGTCGCTAGAGTTTTGCCGTGGCACGAGCTTGGACTCCGTCGTCGTGGCAATCGCACACGGCCAATCAGCAACCGGATTGGCCCGATCAGGGCGATCTGGAACGGGCACTGAAGCAGATCTCGGGCTATCCCCCGCTGGTCTTTGCCGGTGAGGCCCGCTCGCTGCAGACATCGCTCGCCCACGTGGCCGCCGGCAACGCGTTCCTCCTCCAGGCCGGCGACTGTGCCGAGAGCTTCGAGGACTTCTCGGCGATCAACATACGTGAAAAGTTGCGCGTCATCCTGCAGATGGCGGTCGTGCTCACCTACTCGCTCGGCGTGCCCGTAGTGAAGGTCGGGCGCATCGCCGGGCAGTTCGCCAAGCCTCGCTCGGCAACGCACGAGACCATCGACGACATCGAGATGCCCAGCTTCCGTGGCCACATCGTGAACGACTACGCCGCCACGGTGCTGGCCCGTACACCGAACCCCGATCGTCTCGTCCAGGCCTACAACCAGTCGGCCGCCACACTGAACCTGGTGCGGGCGTTCACCAAAGGCGGCTTCGCCGACCTCACCCGGGTACACGCGTGGACCCAGGAGTTCGTCGCCTCCAGCCCCGAGGGTCGCCGCTACGAACAGCTCGCCAGCGAGATCGACCGGGCGCTCAACTTCATGCGCGCCTGCGGGATCGAGACCGAGGCCAACCACCAGCTCGGCCAGGTCGACGTGTACACCAGCCATGAGGCGCTGCTGCTCGGCTATGAGGAAGCCCTCACCCGGCAGGATTCGCTGACCGGCGGCTGGTACGACTGCTCGGCGCACATGCTGTGGATCGGCGAACGCACCCGCGAGCTCGACGGTGCCCACATCGAGTTCCTCCGCGGTGTCGGCAACCCGGTCGGATGCAAGATCGGGGCGAGCACGAGCACCGACTACGTGCTCGAGCTGTGCGAGGCACTCAATCCGTCCCGCATCCCCGGCCGGCTCACCTTGATCACCCGGATGGGTGCCGCCAAGATCGAGGCGGCGCTACCACCCATCTTGCGTGCCATTCGCGCCTCCGGGCACCCGGTGGTGTGGGCGTGCGACCCGATGCACGGCAACACCTTCACGTCTGAAACCGGTCACAAGACTCGCGCATTCAGCGACATCTGCGCCGAGATCGACGGCTTCGTGCGCGCCCACCACGCCGAGGGCACCTGGCCCGGCGGCATCCACATCGAGCTCACCGGCGACAACGTCACCGAATGCATCGGCGGGGCCGACAACATCTTGGACTCGCAGCTGGTCGACCGCTACGAGACGATGTGCGACCCGCGACTGAATGGTCGCCAGAGCCTCGACCTGGCATTCCACGTGGCCGAATCGCTGCGCTCCAGCGGCCTTGCCTGAGCCGACGGCCCGGCCGTCCGGCCGAGCGCTCGACCAGGTCCGCAGCTGGCCGGTCGCCAACGTGAGTGCCGCCACCATCGTCGTCACCGATGAGACGACTGATCCGGTCGTCGAAACAGTTGGCGACCAGGAACGCCGCTACTGGATGGCCTCGATCGCCAAGACGATCACCACCTGGGCGGTGCTGGTCGCCGTCGAGGAAGGGGTGGTCGACCTTGATTTGCCCGTCGGCCAACCCGGTTGCACGCTGCGCCATCTACTCAGCCACGCCGGCGGGTACGCCTTTGACGGATCCGACCCCATCGCCGCCCCGCAGCGCCGACGGATCTACTCCAACACCGGCATCGAACTGGCCGCCGCCGAGGTGGCCGCCCAGGCCGGAATGTCGTTCGAGCAGTACCTGCATGACGGGGTGCTCGAACCGCTGCACATGTCCTCGACCGAACTGCACGGCTCGCCGGCACATGCGCTGTGGAGCACGTGCGCCGACGTGGTGCGCTTCATCACGGAGGTGATCCGACCCACGCTGATCTGCAGGGACACTGCGACCGAGGCGACCCAGCCCGTGTTCGCCGAGCTGGCGGGCGTGCTACCGGGGGTTGGCCGCTACCCGCACAACACCTGGGGGCTCGGTTTCGAGGTGAAAGGCGACAAGGCGCCGCACTGGACCGGCTCGCGGAATTCGCCGCAGACGTTTGGGCATTTCGGTGGGGCCGGTACCTTCGTGTGGGTGGATCCGGGGGCGCTGCACGATCGAACGGTTGCGTGCGTCGCTCTGACCGATGCACCCTTCGACAATTGGGCCGTCGAGGCGCTCGTCGCCTGGCCGGCGTTGAGCGACACCGTCCTCCGCGAGGCAGGCGTCGCCGAGGCCACAGCGACGGGCGAGCCGCTCGGATGATCCTCGGGCCGGGCGATCGTGTGCGGGTGGAGACCACCGCCGACGACGGATTCCCGGTCGTTCGATATGGATTCGTCGGCGCCCTCGCGACCACCGACGATGTGGTGGTGGTGATGCTCGACGGCGAACTCGGCGGCAACGTGATCGATCAGCACGACGTGCATCCGGTCAGCATCACCAACGTTGAGTTGTGCCTGGCCGGTGACGACCTGATGAGCGATCCCGATCTCCGTCGCGGGCTCGTTGCGCTGTGGCACGCCGAGGCCGACTCAGCTGGGCTCGACGTCGATTCGCTCCACCCGCTCGGCGATGGCTGGTGCGACGAAACCGGCTCCTGGTCGCTCGCCGAACTGTTGGCCGGTGGCGAACACTACGTGGTGCGCGCCTTCCACCTGCCCGGTGAACCCGACACGGTGCGCGTCCGTGCCGGTCACCCCTCGCTGTGGCGGCTCTGATTGCGGGTCAGCTGAGCCGTTCGATGATCATGGCCATGCCCTGACCGCCACCGACGCACATGCTCTCCATGCCGAAGGTCTTGTCCTCGAACTGAAGACCGTTGATCAGGGTGGTCATGATCCGTGCGCCGGTCATGCCGAAGGGGTGACCGAGCGCGATGCCGCCGCCGTGGACGTTCAGCTTGTCCATCGAGATGCCGAGGTGCTCGGCCGATGGGATCACCTGCGCGGCGAAGGCCTCGTTGATCTCGACCAGATCAATCTGATCGATTGTCATCCCGGCCAACGCGAGCGCCTTGCGGCACGCCTCGATCGGGCCGAGGCCCATGATCTCCGGGTTCAGCCCCGACACGCCCGACGACACGATGCGCGCCAGCGGGGTGAGCCCGAGCGCCTTGGCCTTGTCTGCGCTCATCACCAACACGGCTGCGGCGCCGTCATTGAGCGGGCACGCATTGCCGGCGGTGATGGTGCCATCGGGGCGGAACACGGGCTTGAGCTGGCTGACCGCCTCGTAGGTGGTACCCCGGCGGGGACCGTCGTCGGTGGAGACCACGGTGCCATCGGCAAGCGTGATCGGGCTGATCTCGCGTTCGAAGAAGCCGTTGTCGATGTGGTCGACGGCAAGGTTGTGGGAGCGGACACCGAAGCGGTCCATCGCCTCACGCGTGACACCCTCTTTTTCGACGACGTTCTCGGCGGTCTGGCCCATGGCGATGTACATGTCGGGCAAGCCCTGCGGCGGGGTCCACGTGTCCTGCCCTCCCTGAGCGCGCTCCTTGGTGCGTTCGCCGGGCCCCTTGAAGATCGGGTTTGGCGCGGTGTCGGATGCGCCGCTCGCATACCGGCTGACGGTCTCGACGCCTGCGGCGATGAAGCAGTCGCCCTCGCCGGCCTTGATCGCGTGGAACGCCATCCGGATGGTCTGCAAGCTCGATGAGCAGTAGCGGTTGACGGTGACGCCAGGGACATCTTCGAGACCGGCCAGGCTGGCGACCACGCGGGCAATGTTGAACCCGCCCTCACCCGCTGGTTGACCGATACCCATCATCAAGTCATTGATGTCGGCGGACTGGACCTGCGGTGCCTTGGCCATCAGTGCCTGGACGATCTGAGCGCTCATGTCGTCGGGGCGCATGTTGGCCAGCGAGCCCTTGTTGGCCCGACCGATCGGGCTGCGGGCAGTTGCGACGATGACAGCTTCGGACATGCTTGTGGACATGGTGGTGGTGGTCCCTTCGATCGGACTTGACCCGTCGGTCAAGAGGCACCGATCACGATACCTGACCCGGCGCCGTGCGGCCCGGGCCGTGTGGAGGTTTCAGCGGGTGTCGACGACCTGGAAAGCCTCGGCGAACAGACCGGCGGCAAGGCCGTTCTGGGCCGCTGTCGCTGCCATCCATTCGCGGACCCGGCCCTCGGTGCCCGACGGATCGGAGTGCTGGGTTTCGTGGCACAGCAGCGCCCGGATCTTGCGGTCGATCTGGGCCGACACATCGATGTGCGCATTCGGGCTGCGGCCAGCCATCACCCACACCTCGCCAACCGCCCACGGCTCGAGTCCCTCGTCAAGCAGTTCCGTATGAGCAAAGGGGTTGCGGGCATCCGGGTAGATCGCAGAGATCGACGCCTCGCCCGTGGCGAGGTGATCGGGATGGCTCGCGTAGATACGGTCGAGGTTGCGTTCGGGCGACTGGATGATCGCCACCGTGGGCCGCACCTGGCGGATCACCCGCGACAGGTCGCGGCGCAAGGCGAGGTCGGCGACGACCCGCCCATCGGCGTGACCAAGGAAGATCAGCGAGGTGACGCCCACCTCCTTGGCGGCGCGAGTCTGTTCGATCCGGCGCATCGCGGCCATGTCGGGACGGGCGATGGTGAGGTCGAACCCGCCGGCGTCACCATCGGTGACCAGGCAGTACGTGACCTCCACACCGGCATCGGTGAGCACCCCAACCGTGCCGGCCGCGCCGAAATCGACATCGTCGGGATGAGCGATGATCACGAGTGCACGGCCGATTTCGTGTGGTTGCAGCATCGCTTCAGTGTACGAGCGACCTCCGGCTCGGGCGGGTGAGACGATTCGACTACGATTGTCTCATGCCGGAAACCGCCTCGCCTTCGCCGTTGATCGATGATTCCGTCGATGTCGACTCCTTCGACCTGTCCAATCCCGAGTTCTGGATCGCGCCGCGCGACAAGCGCGAGGGGGCGTTTCATGCACTCCGCCAGGAGCCGTCGCTGCGCTTCTACGACGAGTGGGACTTCATCGATTCGCCATTCCCGAAGGGGCCGGGGTACTTCTCCCTCGTGCGCCACGAGGACGTGTGGTTCGCCAGCCGCAACCCGAACCTGTTCATCAGCGGCCAGGGCAGCAACATCGGTGACATGCCAACCGAGATGGCGGAGTTCTTCGGATCGATGATCGCGATGGACGACCCCCGCCACTTCCGCCTTCGCTCGATCGTGTCCAAGGGGTTCACGCCGAAAGAGATCAACCGCGTCGAACAGTACGTGCACGTCAAGGCCAAGGCGTTGGTCGACGGTTTGCTCGAACGGTTCCCTGACGGCGAATGCGATTTCGTCAGCGAGATCGCCGCACCGCTCCCGCTGCAGATCATCTGCGAGCTGGTCGGCATCCCCGCGTCGGACGAAGCTCAGATCTTCAACTGGACCAACGTCATTCTCGGCGCCGGCGATCCCGAGTTCGGCGGCACGATCGACGCGCTGATGACGGCTGCGCTGGAGATGTTCATGTACGCTCAGGCACTTGGCGAGGACCGGCTGAAATCGCCCGGTGATGATCTGACCAGCATCATGATGCACGCCGAGGTCGATGGTGAACGGCTGACCCCGCAAGAGTTCGGGTCGTTCTTCATCCTGCTCGTGGTGGCCGGCAACGAGACCACCCGCAACGCGATCAGCCACGGGATGCGCGCCCTCACGATGTACCCCGAGCAGAAGCGGCTGTGGTGGGACGACATGGACGGCGTCACCAAGACCGCAGTCGACGAGATCGTGCGCTGGGCCACGCCGGTGATCCACTTCCGCCGCACCGCCACCGAAGACCTCGTGGTCAACAACACCAAGATCGAAGCCGGCCAGAAAGTGGTGCTGTGGTACAACTCGGCCAACCGGGACGAGACCGTGTGGTCCGACCCGTACACCTTCGATGTGCGACGCCCGCTGCAACCCCAACAAGCCGGCTTCGGTGCCGGCGGCCCGCACTTCTGCCTCGGAGCGAACCTGGCTCGACGCGAGATCGCCGTGACCTTCGACGAGATCCGCCGTCGGCTCCCGAACATGCGCATCGTCGGCGAGCCCGCCTACCTCGAGAGCAACTTCATCAACGGCATCAAGCGCCTGCCCTGCGCCTGGAAGTAACCCGGCGCCCGTCAGTCAGTAGCTCAGTAGCTCAGTAGCTCAGTCGCCAGTCAGTCGTAGGCGCGGGGGTCGTTGGCGGCCGCAGCGATCGCCAGCGCGAAACGGGCCGCACCGCTCGACCACACCGGGCACGGGGTAGCTCCTACCACGGGACAGAAGTGCACACCATCGCCACGCACGACAGCCGTGCCGGTCTCGTCGCACGCGGTGTCGAGATCGTTGCACGGCAGGTGGTCGACGTAGGTGCCGCCCGGCCCCTCCACCGCCGCTCCGGCATCGACATAAGCCACCGACGACAACGACTCGGCGAGCACTGCGTAGACCTCGTTGATGCCGGCCACGACGTCGTCGTCGTCGAAGATCCCTGAGCGGACGGGTTGCCCCACGAGCACCACACTGGCACCGGCACGTCGGGCCCGCTCGACCAGCACGGTGACGTCGGCGAGGTAGCGGTCGATCAACGCCTGATCGTCGAGGAAACCACCGTTGCCATCGGCCATGCACGGCGTGAGCGAGTTGCCGGTGAACGAGATCACCACCACCGTTCGCCGATTGGCAGACAGGTCGTCGTCGATCCAGTCGCACGGTGCCGTACCGCCCCAGAACCTCGGCACCATCGCCTTCGACGAGGTGAAGAACTGCAGGAACGACGAAGCCTCCTCGGCCAACGAATCACCGACGAATACCAGCCGCGTACTGCGGCGCGCCGGGGCCGGGGCACGCCGCACGTCGGCAGCGACATCGATCATCACCCGCGAACTAGCGGCACCACCGACACGCACGATCGAGCGCCCATCGGTGGACACGGTCAGCCCTGTCGTCGAACGCTCACCGGATTGATCTGTGCACCCGGCGACCATCGCAAGCGGGAACGCGACGAGCACGGCGACGCGACGCACGGCGCGTCGGGACAGCACTGAGCCGCGCCTGCGTCGTCGTGTTACCGCCACCCGACAGAGGATACGCGACGGTTCTCGCTCGTTACCATCGGGCCGGGTTCAGACTGTCGCAAGACATCGTCCAGATGACTACGTCGTGCGACAAATTCGAATGACCGCAGGGAGGTGTGCCGACCCGGTTGGTAGTGTCGCCGACGATGTTGACACCCGACGCCGAGGCCCACGGTGCCGACTACCGACCGGGCCTTGACGGGTTGCGCGCCATCTCAGTCTCGGCGGTGCTGGCGTTCCACCTCGACCGGCTCCCCGGCGGCAACTTGGGCGTCGATGCGTTCTTTGTCATCTCCGGATGGTTGATCACCTGGAAGTTGCTCGACGAAAAGAACCGGCACGGCTCGATCGCGCTCCGCCGCTTCTGGACCGCCCGGGCCCGTCGGCTGATGCCGGCCAGCGTGTGCGTGCTCATCGCCGTCGGTGTGGTGTGGCCCCTCGCCGGAATCGACGTGCCCACGTTGCGCGCCGACATCGTGTGGGCCGCGTTGTGGTCATCGAACTGGGGCACGATCCGCGGGGGTGGCGACTACTGGGCCCGATTCGGCGAACTCTCGCCGATCACCCATTTCTGGTCGCTGGCCATCGAAGAGCAGTTCTACGTCGTGTGGCCCGTGATCGTCGTCGTCGTCACCCGGTGGCGCCGTTCGCGATTGGCAATCGGGCTGACCAGTGGCGCGCTGGCGCTGGGGTCGATCGCCGTGATGGTGATCATCGCCGATCCAGGCAATCCCACACCGGCGTACATGAACACCTTCGCGAGGGCACACACCTTGCTGATCGGTGCGGCAGCGGCGGCAATCACGGCCCGGCGACCCTTGGGGGCTGCGACCGGCCTCGTCGGCGGCTGCGTAGCTCGACGGGCGTTCCCGTTCGCCGCCGCGGCTGCCGTCTGGCTGGTGCTCGCCTCGTCGCCGTCGTCAGCGTGGTTGTTCCGTTGGGGATTCCCCACGTTTGCCGTAGCGATGGCCATCGTCGTGGTGGCTGTCGCCGATGGCGCGTCGACACGCGTCCTGGCGTCTCCGCCGATGCGCTGGATCTCCGAACGTAGCTACGGGCTGTACCTGTGGCACTGGCCGGTGTTCTTGCTGCTCACCCCGACCCGTGCCGGTTTCGGAGGCGTGACACTCGATGCCGTCCGCGTGCTGACCGCGGTGGCCGTGTCCGACGCGTCATACAGGTGGATCGAGACACCGATCAGGCGTGGGCGGATGCTCTCGGTGCGGTGGGTTCCCATCGGCGCCGCGGTCGCCGTGGCGAGCGTGGTCGCAGTAGCGGTGATGACCGTGCCCACCCCGACCCGAGGCGAGGCCGCATCGGTGGTGACCCTGCCGCCGGCGCCATCGAGTCAATCGACCGCCGATGCTGCTTCCGGTACGCCCGACGCGAGCGACTCACGATCTGTGACGGCCTCGGCGCCGGTGCCTGTGCCTGTGTCGCCGAGCGCGTCGGATGAGTTCACGGCGCGCACGCGCGCGACCGGCTCGGCTGCTTCCGGCGGGCCAACCGAGATCAGTCGTCGAACGACGTCGTCGACCGCTGCGCCCGCCGCCACCCAACCCGACACCGCCGAACTCGTCACGACCACAGCCAGCACCAGTTCCACCGTGGCCGAAGCGGTACAGCCGATCCTCACGCTTCCGGTGCGGGTGCTCGTGGCGGGCGACAGCACCGCGCAACATCTGGCCGAAGCAATGTTGCCGTTCGCCGCGCAGAACCCCACCGATGTCGTTGCCGGGAGCGCGGCCTTTCCCGGCTGCGGACTCACCGCAGCGCGCGACGGTCGACGCCACGGCTTCACCAACCAGCGCGGTGAGCATGAACTGATCGACCTCAGCGGATGCATCGATCAGTGGACGGCAATGCCTGGGCGGGTCTCCGGGCCCGAACAGATCGACGTGGTGCTTATTCAGATCGGACCGTGGGATGGCGCCGACATCTACCTTCCTGACGGTCGGGTTGTCTCGATTGCCGACCCCGAGGGGCATCGGCTCGTCGTCGAGGCGTACACCTCGTTCGTTCAACAGATGCGTGACGCCGGGGCGATCGTGGTCTGGGTGACGCCGGTCGACATCGAACTGCAGTGGGGAGCCGTCGACGACCCGATGAACGATCCCGCCCGATGGGCCAAGTTGCGGGCCATCATCGACTCGCTACCCGTCACCCAGATCGACCTCGCCGGCTGGCTCACGGCTGCCGGTCTCGACGGTCCCCTCGGTCGGCCCGACGGTGTCCACCTCACCGCCGACGCCGCCAACCGGTTCGTCCGCGAAGCCGTCGCTCCGGCGCTCGCGGCCCTCGCTACCCAACCTGTCTGACGGTCTCGGGAAGATCACACGATGAACGGTCCGAGCAGCGCGGCGGTTCGTTCCAACGAGGCGGCAAGCTCTGCTTTGATCACATCGCTCACCTCTGGGTCGGCGAGGTCGGCGATCACCGGGCGGATCATGAACCCACCGCGGCGATCAACCCAGGTGGGGATCACCGCTGGCTGACCAACTGCGACCGAGCCGTCCGGATGTCGCTCGACGGTGACGGTCACCACGGCGCCATCTTGACTGCTCGCCGGCCAGGTGTCGCCCGTTGGCATGTTCGACAGGAAGTTGCCGAGCCCGAACACCACCCACCGGCCGTTCACCATCTCGATCGGTTGCAGGACGTGGGCATGGTGCCCGACGATCAGATCGATCGCGCCCGATGCGGTGAGCGCTGCCGCCACATCGCGCTGGAACGTCGACGGCACAGCGGAGCGCTCGACCCCCCAGTGCAAGCTGACGATGACCGCATCGGCACCTCGCGTCCGGGCGTCGAGAGCATCGGCAACGATCCGTTCCGGGTCGATCAGATTCGACCGCCACCATTCCTCGGGCGACAACCGCAAACCGTTGAAGCTCCATGTGTACGACAGGTGCGCCACGCCGATCCCATCGACCGTCACGACCGCAGCGACGGACTCCTCGGGCCAACGGGCCATGCCCACCTGCGCGACCCCAACCGATTCGAGCGCTCCGACCGTGGCCTCGATACCGCCCACGCCGCGATCGAGGCTGTGGTTGCTTGCCGTACTGCACCGGTCGTAGCCGGCCGCGGCGATTCCACCTGCGATCTCGGCCGGGATGCCGTAGAGCGGCGCGGTGCTCAGCTGCTCGCCTGGAGGGGCAACGGGCGTTTCGAGATGACACACGGCGAGATCTGCGGCGCTGATGGTGGGAGCGATTCGAGCGAACATCGGGGCGAAGTCGAATACCACCCCGCCACCGTTGATCCACGCCTGTTGCACGATCGGGCTGTGCACCAACGTGTCACCGGTGAACGCCAGCGTCGCCCGCCGGGGCTGCGTCCTGGCCGACCGGCGCGCCGCCCGCAGCACCCCTCGCCCGACCGAAGCGGGAATCGCGGCAGACGACGCCGACACAGATGGCACCGCAACGTTGCGTTCGGGCGGAGCTCGCATCGTCACCGCGACCCGGGTGACCGGGCCGACGGATGGAATCCGTCCGTCAACCTCGACGATGTGAATCGGAGCCGGTGGGGTCGCGGAGGCTGCATCTGCACATCCCATCGCACCAAGGGCCACACACGCGGCCAAGACGAGACCCAGCGACTGCCGGCTCGACATCACCCGATCACCCGCTCATCCGAACACCCGAACGGCCGGTGCCCGGGTGCCCCGGTGCGTTCGCAACGTCAGGCTCCCAGCTCGCCGCCAACGAAGTGGCGGCGACACAGCAACTCGTAGCGCACGACATCGCCGAACAGCAGTTGCTCGCCGCGGTCGACCACGGTGTCGCCGACCACGATCGTCTCGCCCTGATAGGTGATCTCGCCGTTGACCACACGCGCGTTGTGCGTGGCCCGCATCCCGCACCAGCACCGCGCCTCGACCTGCATCGGCACCCGCTCGTCGGCCACCTCGAGCATTCGCTTGGTGCCCTCGAACAGGATGCCCCGGAAGTCGGTGACGAGCCCGAACGCGAACACGTCGACCGAGAGCTCGTCGACCACCTGCGCCAGCTGATCGCACTGCTCGGTCGTGTAGAACTGGACCTCATCACACACCAGGTAATGGATCGGCCAGTGATCGAGCGCCAACTTGTGCAGATCCAGGGTTGGCACCACCTCGATGGCCTCGGCCGCAACCCCGAGGCGACTCGTCACCTGCGCACCCTCGCGATCGAGGGTGGTCAACAGCAGCCCGTACAGCTCGCGGCTGGCCAGGTTGTGATGAATCTGCAAGGCCATCGTGCTTTTGCCCGACCCCATGGTGCCGAAACTGAACCGCAGCGTGGCCATGCGAGGTGACCCTAACGGTTCGACGGGTATCGTCGACGGATGCGGCACTGGCGTTGGGCAGTGGTGATCGGAGGAGCGCTGGCTTTGGCCTCGCTGCCGATTCTCACCTCGCATTGGCCGGTCGCCAAGCCGTCGATCACCGCCGCCGAGCTCACCTCGCGGGTCATCGCGTCGGGTTCGCAACCCTTCGAAGGGCTGTACCAAACTCGCGGCGGGCTGCGCCTGCCCGACCTCGGTCGGCTCGACGACGAAGTGGCCCCCTTGACAACGTCCACCAGAGTGCGGGTGTGGTACGGGGCACCCGATCGGTGGCGGGCCGACGAGTTGCTGGTCGGCGCCGAACGTGGCGTGTACCGCCAACCTGACGGCGTATGGCTCTGGGACTCGGGTACCAGGCGTATCGTGTACTCGCCCCGCAGCGGCCCCGAACCGTTACGCATCCCCCGCCTGATGGACCTCTCCCCGGCCGAGCTCGGCCGACGCCTGCTGAACGCCAGCGATAGCGAAACAATCGTCTCGATCGATGCCCGCCGCGTGGCCGGCCACGTCGGTGCCGGGCTGCGGATCACGCCGATCGCGCCCCAGTCGACGATCTCATCGGTCGAGCTGTGGGCCGACCCCGACTCGGGCGTGGTGCTCGAAGTTCGCATCAACACCGGAGGCACAGCACCCGCGTTCGAAGCGTCGTTCACCGCGCTCGACTACCGGACACCGGACGATGATGTGCTGCAGTTCGACCCGGCCGGGGTCGACGAACCGGTTCGCCAGGCCAACGCCGTCGACCCGATCGAGCAGGCCGATCAACTGGGCGTGCTGCCGTTCCCGGACCAACTGGCGGGGCTCCCCCGACGTGGCGATGCCGCCGGCGGCATCGCCACGTACGGCACCGGCTTATCCGTGGTGAACCTCGCGATCGTGCCCGACTCCAGCCTTGGACGCAGGATCCGCTCACTCCCCGAAACCGAGCGCCCATGGGGTGGCTCGGCAACGGTGCTGCCGACGTCGTTGGTCAACCTGCAGATCGTTCGACTCGACGGGTTCGCAGTGGTGGTGAGTGGAACGGTGACGGTTGCCGAGCTTGACCGAATCGTCGGCGAGATCGCCACCGGCGACGTGACCGGTGCGCTGTTCGAGGACGCGTTCGAGGACGCGTTCGGCGGCGGACCCGGCGATGGGAGCCAATCCGGATGAAGCGCGTGATCCACACCGAGGGGCTGACCAAACGATTCCCCGACGGCCTCGTTGCCGTCGACGATGTCGATCTCGAGGTGCGCGCCGGCGACCTGTTCGGGTTCCTCGGTCCCAACGGTGCCGGTAAGACCACGACGATCCGGATGCTGCTCGGGCTCATCCACCCGACGAGCGGCACGATGGAGGTGCTCGGACACGACGTGACCCTCGCTCCCGAACTCGCGCTCCACGGGGTGGGCACGTTGGTCGAGGGTCCCGCGTTCTACCCCTACATGTCCGGCAGCCGCAACCTGATCACCTTCGACGCCGCCGGTGCCGACGGCCCCAGGAGCACCCGCACACACCGCGTGCGCGACGTCATGGACCGGGTCGGTCTCGGCGACGTGGGCGACCGGGTATTGAAGGCGTACTCGCTCGGTATGCGCCAGCGACTCGGGCTCGCCGCGGCGTTGTTGCGCGCCCCGCGGCTGCTGGTGCTCGACGAGCCGACCAACGGTCTCGACGCGCAAGGCATCCACGAGCTGCGCACCATGTTCGTCGAACTCGTCGACAACGGGACAACGATCATGTTGTCGTCACACCAGCTGGCCGAGGTCGAGCTCATCTGCACTCGCACGGCGATGATGGCCGGCGGGCGGATCGTGGCCCAGGACAACGTTGCCGACCTGCTCACCCCCACCGGATGGGTCCGCGTCACCACCCCCGATCTGGAAGCTGCGCTGCGGGCGCTGCACGACGGCCCCTTCGGCTACGAAGCCATCGACGCCCTCACGGTGCGGGTCGCGATCGGTGACCGCGCTCCCGAGCTGCTCAACCGGGCATTCGTGCACGAGAACATCCGTGTGCGCGAACTGGTGATCGAACGGCGAACGCTTGAAGACGTCTTCCTCGAGCGCACCGGCAACGGTGCCATCGGATGATCCTCGTCGAGCTCTCGAAGTTGGTCCGCCGTCCGCGCACATGGGTGACCATCGGCCTGCTCGCAGGACTGCCCGTGGTGGTCGGCATCTTCATCAAGGCGAGCGGGCTGGCCCCGGCACCCGGCGAGGGGCCGGCGTTGCTGAGCGAGGTGTTCAACAACGGTCTGCTGTTCCCCGCTGCCGCGTTGGCGATCGTTCTGCCGCTGTTCCTGCCGATCGCGGTGTCGGTTATCGGTGGCGACGCCATTGCCGGCGAGGCCGCCAACGGCACGCTGCGCTACCTGCTCACCCGTCCGGTGGGACGCACCCATCTGCTCGTTGCCAAGCTCATCGCGCTGATCGCGTTCATCTTCGTTGCCGTGGTCACCGTGGCGCTCGTGGCGCTCGCCGCCGGCGTGGTGCTGTTCGGGATCGAGCCGTTGTCGTCAATCTCGGCCACCCCGTTCACACCGTTCGAAACCGCAGTGCGCACGTCGCTGGCGGTGCTGTACATCGGCTGGTCGATGCTTGGCCTGGGGGCCATCGCACTGTTCGCCTCGACGCGTTCTGACTCACCGCTCGGCGCCTCGTTGGCCACGCTCGCCGTCTTCGTCGCTTCACAGGTGCTCGATCTGATCGAGGCCACGCGCTCGATTCAGCCGTACCTCCCGACGCACTACTGGGTTCGATTCATCGACTTCTACCGCGACCCGATCCTGTGGCGCGACGTGAACGAGGGCATCATGTTGCAGCTCATCTACGTGATCGTGTTCCTCGGCGCGGCATGGGCGACGTTCACCACCAAAGACATCACGAGCTGACCAGATCGACCACCACTGCGGCATGGTCGCTGGGGAACACTCCGTCCACGGACTCGAACCCAGCGAGGCGGATCATCACCGGATTGCCGATCGGTTTCGGACGCGGCCAGCTGACGAACACGTAATCGAGTCGACGGTCGGGCCAGGCGGTATGTGGTTGATACGGGTTGTCGGCGCGCCACGTGAAGCCGGGCCCATCACCGACGTGCTCCCAACAGTCGCTGAGCACCAGGTTGGCCACCGGACCGGCCCGCCGCCCGGTGAGCAGACGGACCTCGTCGGAATCGGGTACCGCGTTGAAGTCGCCGCCGATCACCACCGGCATCGCGGAGTCGGGATCGCCACGGATCTGGGCGACGATCTCGAGGAGTCGCCGGCACTGCAGCTCGCGAACCGCTGACTGGTCGAAGCGGTAGTCGAGGTGGGTGCTGATCACCGGCCACTGCCCACCCGGGGCATCGACAACAGCGGCGAGCGCGCGCCGGTGTCCCGGTGCTCCGTCGAGTCGCGGGAGTGGGTGGCTCGCCGCGGTGTGCAGCGGCCACCTGCTCACGATCGCGTTGTGAAATCCACCCACCGGTGCGCCGGCGTCGCCGCGTTCACGGCGGACCCCCTCGAAGGGGTCATCACTGATCGCCGTATGGAACCCCAGTCGTGCGGCCAGCCGGTGGGCGGCCGAGTCATCGCCATCGGACCACACCTCCTGCAACAACAACACGTCGGGAGCGGCCTCGGCGACGACGGCGTCGATCGCTGCGGCACGCTCCTCCCACGACCCAAATCGCCACCACAGGTTCCACGTCATCACCCTCACCTGCTGCTCTCCTGTGAAATCGTGCCGAAGTACCCGAGGCCCCGCCAGATCATGCCAGCATCGCCACGACGTGCTCGATGGTGTCGGCATCGGCCGCCTCCTTGTCGGTCCGGTAGCAGCGCACCCTGGCGAAACGCAACGCCACGCCGCCCGGATAGCGCCTCGACGACTGCACCCCGTCGAGCGCGATCTCGACGACCAGCTCGGGGCGCACGAACACCGTGATCCCTTCGGTGCCGATGACCAACGCCTGCAGCGCCTCGGTCTGCCAGCGCAACACGTCGTCGGTGAGGCCCTTGAACGTCTTGCCGACCATCACGAAGTCGTTGCCAGGTCCGCGCGCCCCGAGATGCAGGTTGCTCAACCAACCAGTACGCCGTCCATGGCCCCACTCCGCGCCAAGCACTACCAGATCGAGGGTGTGCACGGGCTTCACCTTCCGCCATGTCGCGCCGCGCCGACCGGCCTGGTACGTGGAGCCGAGCGCCTTCACCACAACACCCTCGTGGCCGGATGCGACCGCCTCGTCGGCGAACCGGTCGGCGTGGTCGCCAACGTCGGTTTCGATCGACGGCAACAGCAGCGATGGCGCAAGCAGCTCGCGCAGCACGGCCTTGCGGGTGCTGAGGGGTTCGTCGATCAGAGACCGTCCGCCAAGGAACATCGTGTCGAAGAAGAACACGTCGCTCCCACCGAGGCCGCTTATGGTGTCCTGAAACCGCCGCGGCCGTCCGTCGTCGTGGAAAGCGAGCGACTCGCCGTCGAGGACCACATCGTGCACGTCAAGCGATCCCACCGCTGCGGCGGCTCGCGGCAACGATGCGGTGATGTCGTTGAGGCCGCGGCTGGACAGTCGGACCTGTCCGCCCGACTTGTGCGCCTGCACGCGGATGCCGTCGAGCTTGTACTCGACGCTGGCCGCACCGGTGAGTCGCAGCGCATCTGCTGCGGTCGGCGATGTGGCGGCGAGCATCGGCTGGACCGCGACGAGCGGCGTGAGGCCAACGTCGAGCGATTCGCCGCCGAGTGCACGTGCGGCTGCGGCTCCCAGGTCGCCGAGCAACATCGCGGCTCGCCGCAACGCGGCCGCCGTCACGCCGGCAGCCTTGGCGACAGCATCGCTGACCACGCCGGCAGTTGCGCCTTGGCGAACCCCTCCGGTGAGCACCTCGAACAGGTGTCGCTGCTCGCCATCGGTCAGCCGCGCCATCAACGCATGCAGCGCCCGGTCGCGTTCACCCTGCGATCCGGGCCCACTGGTCCCAGCCACGGAGGCGAGCACCCGGTCGATCTCACCGATCGTCACCGACGGTGCCGACGCACCGGCAACCGTCGCGTCCCGCATGGTCGCCCAGCCCACCCCGATTCTGCCCTGGCGGGGTTGACCGACCAGCAGGCCGACCACGATCGGCGCAGCAGCCGGGGGTGCAGCCCGCAACAGTTCGGCAAAGATCGCCACCTTCTCCGAACGCTTCGCCGTTGCCGTCACCCGGCTCGACGCATCGACGATCTCTCGGTACAGCACGATTGGATCACCGGTCAATCAACGTGGATCCGGGAGCACGACTCACACCGTGGGAACGCTGCCGGCCGCACGGTCACGGGCAATTTGCGCGTCCATGGTCTGCAACACCGGCCCGCGCAACGCACGCACGGTTCCGGCATAGGCGCGACCATCGAGCGCAGCGAGCGCCTCCGCGCGTTGGATGGCGGTGGACAACACGGCCCCCGGTTGGACCACCTCGTCGAGGAAGCCAACATCGATCGCGCCGCGTGCCGCGGTGACCTCGGCAGTCGCGACCGAACGTTGCAGGTGGCGGCGGCTCAGGCGTTCGGCGGCCATGGTGAGGGCCCACGCCGGAAGGACCATCCCGATGGCGACCTCGTTGAGCCCGATCTTGCAATCGGCGTCGGCACCGATACGCACATCGCAGCCCAGTAGAACCAGGGCGCCGGCGGCCAGAGCGTGACCCGTGCAGGCCGCCACCACGGGCACCGACGAGCCGTACAGGTGACGGACGAGTTCGCCGCCGTCGGACACCAGCGACGACATCGCCGCCAGATCGCCGCCACGCATCACCGTCAGGTCGAACCCAGCGCAGAACTTGCCTTCTCGGCCATGAAGGACCACCGCACCGACTGATTCGTCACGCTCGGCTTTGCTGACCGCAGCTCGGATCGCAGCGATCGACGCGGCTGACAACGCGTTGACCTTGCCGTCGTCGAGATGCACCACCATCACGCGGCCGTTGCGTTCGATGGAAACAGATTCGGAGCTCATTGCCAAACGACGCTAGCTGCGCCCATACAACCGAAGCTCAGCGAGTGAACTCGAACACGTTCTTCGCCCGAAGCTGATCCATGAATCCTTGGTCGTAGGCGGCCACCGGATCGGCGCGCACCATTTCATCGAGCATCACCGCGTCGTCACCGACGAGGATCCGCCAGTCGCCCCGGCGAACGCCGTCGAGGATGATGGTGGCAGCTTGTGCCGCTGACATCGGTGCTGCATCACGGAACGACTCGGCCTGCATTTGCATTCCTTGCCGGATGTCTTCGTCGCTGGCACCGTCGAGGGGCATTCCCCGCTTGCCGAATCGCTCGCGGATCTGGCCGATCTGTTGCTCGTCGAGCTCTTTGGGATCGCGACCGAACGCCTTGAACGAGTTGATCACGATCGAGGTGCCGATGTGGCCCGGCATCACCACCGACGCCCGGAGGTGCGGAGCGTTCAGCCGGAAGTCATTGATCAGCGCCTCGGTGAACCCCTTCACCGCGAACTTGGCCGCGCTGTATGCAGTGTGCGGGATGTCGGGGCCGAGCGTCGCCCAGAATCCGTTGACACTGCTGGTGTTCACCACATGTCCCTCGGCGCTGGCCAGCAGCATCGGCATGAATGCGCGTGTCGTTGCGTACACCCCGCCCCAACACACGTTGAACGTGGTCTCCCATTCGTCGCGGTCGTCAAGCACGAAACTTCCACCGCCGCCGATACCGGCATTGTTGAACAGCAGGTTGACGTGATCGGTCGAGAACCCCTCGCGAACACTCGTTGCAAATGCAACGACCTGTTCCTTGTCGGAAACGTCCGCGACAAAGGTGGCAACGCAGACACCCTGCCTCGCAGTTTTGCGGGCAAGTACGGCGCTGTCGTCCATGTTCTCAGCCGACACGTCACACATCGCGACATGGCAACCGTCGGCCGCCAGTTGGCGCACGAGCTCGCGCCCCATCCCGGTTCCACCGCCGGTCACCACGGCGATACGTCCCTCGAATTGTTCCATCGGCGCATCATGGCACGACTTGGATGACCCATCTCCGATCGAGTTGTCTGTCGGCATGGCCGACATCTTCGAAGAACTCGACGCCTGGCTCGATGCCAACTGGGCCCCGGACCTCACCGTTGCCGAATGGTGGGACCGACTCGGCAACGCCGGGTGGGCTGCGCCGTCGCTTCCGGTCAACGCCTACGGTAAGGGACTGTCCCGCACCGACACGATTGCCGTTGCACAACGCATCGTCGAGCGCGGTGCGCTCGGCGCGCCAGGCGGGCTCGGCATGCTGCTCGCCGCCCCCACCATCGCCACCCACGGAACGCCCGAGCAGATCGAACGCTTCATCAAGCCGATCGTCACCGGATCACAGGGTTGGTGCCAGCTGTTCAGCGAGCCCGGTGCCGGCTCCGACCTCGCCGGCCTCGGCACCCGCGCTGTCAAAGACGGTGACGAGTGGGTGGTCAACGGTCAGAAGGTGTGGACCTCCAGCGGGCACGTCTCGGACATGGGCATGTTGATCGCCCGCACCAACCCCGAAGCCCCGAAGCACCAGGGCATCAGCTGGTTCGCGTTCAACATGCACCAGGCCGAACACGTCGATGTGCGGCCACTGCGCGAACTCACCGGTCGGGCGTTGTTCAACGAGGTGTTCATGTCGGATGCCCGGGTGAGCGACGATTCGCTGGTTGGTGGGCTGAACAACGGGTGGGCGGTTGCCAACACGACCTTGGCCTACGAGCGCAGCGGGCTCGGCGCCGGGGGAAGCGTGGCTGTTGCGCTCGCGGTGCCGGGCACGATCGCCGGCGATCTCGACAAACCGGCCCGTGAGTTCGTCACCACCACCCGTGCCCCCGGTGGGGGCGGTGGCGGGACGGCGGTCGGCGGCGCGCAGAAGATGTTCATCGACATGGCCACACGCAACGGCAAGATCGCCGATCCTCCAATTCGCCAGGCATTGATGAAGCTGTACACGTTGGGCGAGGTCGGCAGGTACACCGCGCTGCGACTGAAGGCCGAGCAACGCGCCGGTCGAGACATCCCCGGTGCCGGCAACATCGCCAAGTTGTCGATGAGCGAGATCGTGCGCCAGTCGCGTGACCTCGGCCTGGCAATCACGGGCGGTTACGGCATGCTGCACGGCTACACCGCCGAAGCCCGCACCAAGCTCGACGAGGCAACCGGCCAGCCGCTGCTCGGGTTCGTCACCGAGATGGCGCTGTTCGCGCAGGCGCCGCCCATCTACGGCGGCACCGATCAGGTGCAGCGCAACATCATCGGCGAACGGGCCCTCGGCCTCCCCAAGGAACCCAACAACGACCGCACGATGTCATGGAGCGATCTCCCCAAAAACGGCTGAACCCCGGCGAACTTTGTCGGTCTCGACATGCTGAGGCTGTTCACACCGACAAAGTTCGGCGGGCGGGCCGACAAAGTTCGGCGGGCGGGCTGGGCGCCAGCGCTCGGGGGGACCGCAGTGCTCAGGGGAGCTGGGATTTGACGTTGGCGAGGAGGTTGAGGTGGTCGTCGACGGTGTGACACGGCGACGATGCGGCCCCGAGCTTGGCGATGGTCATCGTCGAAATGGCCACGTGGGTGCCGCCGAGGGACTGCCACTGCGCAGCCTCGGCGGCCACGGCATCGGGGCCCTTGCCGGCGTGCATGATCGCCTCGACCGCGAACGTCGCCGGGTTGCGGCCATGCTCGACCAGCAACTCACGCAGCCGGGCGAGCGGCGCGGCGATGCGTGAGCCACCGGTGCCGAAGGTGAAGCCGTCGCCGTGCCTCGCGGCTCGGACCAGAGCACCCTCGGCTGAGCCACCGAACCACATCGGGATCGACCGAGCAGGCCGCGGAGCCAGCCCGGCGCGGTCGATGCGGTGGTAGCGACCGGTGAAATCGACGAGGTCCTCACTCCACAGCCGGCGGATCACGTCGACCTGTTCATCGAACCGGCGGGCCCGGTTGGCGAACTCCATCCCCAGTGCCTCGTACTCGACGTGGTTCCATCCGCTGCCAACACCCAGTACGAAGCGGCCCTGCGACAAGATGTCGATCTCGGTCGCCTGCTTGGCCACCAGCACCGCCTGGCGTTGCGGCAGGATGATCACCCCGGTCATCAACTCGACTCGGTTGGTGATTGCAGCCAGGAACCCGAACAGCACCATCGGTTCGCGGAACGGATCACGCTCGGTGTACGGGCCGAGCAACGGTGGGTCGCGCCGTTCGTGAGTGGCACCGAGCACATGGTCGTAGGCGATGATCCGGTCGAACCCCATCTCCTCCACCGCTGTGGCCCACGCTCTCACCGCCCCCGCATCAGCACCGATCTCGCATGTCGGGAACACCGCAGCCAAACGCATGTCCCACCCTCCCACAAAGATCTGGGCAGGATTCCTCTCGGACGCCGAGAGGAATTCTGCCCAGATCCAGTGCTGCCCGCGCTCAGAGGGCGATGCAGCCGCGGACGGCGCCGACCTGCCAGAGGCCGCGCAGGTCACCGCCGCCGTACGTGGTCACCCCCGGGGAGGTCGACGGGAACATCACCTGACTCGAGTCGGGGACATGGCCGAGCCCGACGGCGTGGGCGAGTTCGTGCAACAGCGTGGTCCCGGTGCCGCCGCTTGACCAATCCAACGTTCGTGCGGTGTCGCCCATGTCGATCACGACCGACGAGGCGGTGATTGCTCCGGTCCGCGACGACACCACGGTGTCGGTGACGGCGACTCCGCCGACGAAGCCCGGCACGAGATCGGTGACGGCCTCATTGCCAAGGGCGATGATCAGGTCGTGCGGTCCATTCCGACCGGCCCGCTGCGATCTCGTGAGCGCCCACGGATCGGTGTTGGTCGGCATGAACGCTGTGTCTCCGACTGGAGCGAACTGCAAACCCGTGGCCGTGCCGATCCGCTCGACCGCCTCCTCGATCACCTGCCGGTACTGGGCGGAATAGCCGTTGAGATTGACGAGGTAGCGGATCGGGCGGCACGAGTTCCAGCGGATCGGGGACCACTCGGGACCGGCCACGTTGGTGCCCAGCGTGTTGCCGGCAACTGCCGAACGGTAGATGTAGCCGCCAACCTCGGCCGGACCGAGGGGGCCGGGGATCGGCACGGCGACCGGAAGCGCGCTCGCTGTCGGGGCACCGGTAAACCAGCCGGTGACGTCGGCGATGAGGTGCGCCCCGATCTGGGTGTAGAAGTTGAATCCGCCATCGCTGACCGGTGTGATCACGTGGTTTGCGATGGTCTGGCCGACTGCTGTGGCGTTGAGGCTCGACACGGTGGGGCGATAGGTACGCGCCGGCCAAACCGTGAAGTAGCCGGTGCCGGCGGCTTCGGCGATGGTGGCGTTGACGACGACGCCAGCGACACCGGTCGGCGGAATCCCGGCCCGGTTGGCCACGAGGACTTCCACCTTCTGGTTCGCTCTGGCGGCTACGCCAGGGCCGTTGTTGACATCACGGGTGTCGACGAGGCGGGTGGGCACAACCGGGATGAACAACCCGACGTCGCTGCTCGGTGCCGACATCCCTGAGAACGAGCCGACCAGGTCGATCACCAGGTGCCCGCCGGTCTGGGCGAACACGGTGAAGCGCCCGCCGGTCAACGTGGCGATCACCTGGTTGGGACGCGTTTGGCCGACCGCGTCGATGTTGAGGTTGCTCACCTCGGGCCGCGCGCCGACTGGGTAGACGGTCCAAAAACCTGGGGCCGCGGCCTCGGTGATGGTGACGTTGAGTACCGCGGCGGTCGCGTCGGCGGCAATCCCGAGCGGGCGGAGGTCGATCTCGACTGTGTCGCCGATGCCGAGCGGGGTGGAGCGGACGGGGTTGGCGAGGCGGGTGTCGATCACCCGGGTGGGGGCCGTCGGCAGGAACCGGCCGCTCGTCGAGGCGGCCGCGGTGATGTAGTAGCCCTGCACATCGGCGATCAGGTCGGTGTCCCCGAGGGCGAACAGCGAGATCGCTCCGCCGGCACCGAGGGGCACGGTGACGAGGTTGGCGATGGTCTGGCCGGGGCGTTCGAAGTTGATCACCGACGTGAGCGGCTGCGGTTGCCCGGCGGGCCATGCGGTGATGAAGCCGTCTCGGCCGACGTTGGTGACGGTGAGGTTGACCACGACGGCGATTGCCCCAGCCGGCACCGGTGCCTGACCGGCGATGGTGAGGCTGATCGAGCCTCCGGCGGGCACTCGTGACGACCCGCCGAGCCCGGTGCGCGTGTCGAGCACGCGGGTCGGGGCCACAGCCACGTAGGCGCTCGCTCCCGGCGGCGCGGCCGAAGCCGGTTCGGCGGTGACAAGCACCGCCGCGGTCGTGACGAACGCGGCGGCAACGGTGACCGTCGCGGTCGTGACCAGCGCCATCGCCAGCAAGTGACGTACGGCGGTTCGGCGGCGCGGTGCTGCACGGTGCGGTGCTACGTGACAAGTGGTCGTGGCAGTCATCGAGTCCATCCATCCATCCGCCGTCGGTCAGGCAGCGACCGTACCTCGCCGCGCTTCACCCACAACATCGCTTGTCGAGAAACGCACTGTGACGGTGCATTTCTCGACAACAGCCGACTCCACCATCCGTTTCCACCCACCGGCCAAGCGTGCAGGCCACCGCGGGATCAGGCGTCTGGGGTTTCGGCGGGGGCTGCGGGAACGTGCGGGAACAGTTCGGCGAACGCACCGACGGTGATGCGACGGCGGTCGGCCTCGCTGACGTCGTCGAACAGTTCGTGGAGTGTCTTTTGGGTGTGCCCGAACGTGCCCTCGATGTGCGGGTAGTCGCTCCCCCAACACACGTTGCGCCAGCCCATCGCCGTCATCGCCTTGACCGCTGATCGGTCGTGCTGGAACGAGGCGTAGACGTTCTTGTACAGGTATTCGCTCGGCAGGTTGCGCAGTTGCGGGCGGACCATCGAGGCGTGCTGACGGTATCCCTCATCGAGGCGGTCGGCGATGAACGGCCCCCAGGTGGCACCGCCTTCGGAAACGATGACCTTGAGGTCGGGGTGGCGGTCGAACACACCGGAAGCGATCATCTTGGTGACGGCGCGCTGACCGCCGTAGGTGGTCTCGGTGTAGTTGATCAGCGCCCCGCCGGGGCCGCCGAAGTAGCCGCCGTGGAACTTGTCGGCGTCGTGGGGTTCGGTGCCGATGTGGAAGGCCACCACCATGCCGGTCTCCTCCATCGCCGCCCACATCGGTTCCCACATGTCGTAGTTCCAGTCGGGCACGCCGAGGCCGGGCTGGACCGAGCAGTACCCGGCGTGGAACCCGAGTCCGGCGGCGCGGTGCACTTCGGCCACGGCGGTCTCGGCGGTGAGCAACGGGATCGTTGCCGTGGGTACGTAGCGGGGCGAGAAGCGCTGGTACTCGATCGACCAGTCGTTGACTGCACGTGCACCGGCGGCCATCAGCTCTGGGTCGCGGATCGACGACATCCAGATACCTATCGACGGATAGACAAGCTCGCACCAGACGCCCTCCTGATCGAGGTCGATCAGGCGCAACGCCTTGTCGTTGGCGCCGGGTGCCCGCTCGGAGACAGTGAGCCCCTGGTCGTCTTTCAGGTTCAGCGCAGCCGGCATCCGTCGACGGAACTCCTGACCGTCGACGAAGATCGTTTCGTACTTGCCGTCGGCATCTTTGACGCTGCGCGGCATCCGCTCGGCAAGGTCGGCCGGCAGGCTGGCGGTGAACAGGTCGTCCGGTTCGACGAGGTGCGAGTCGCCGGAATTGGCCCAGTACTTGGTCATGATCGATTCTCCAGTGTGAGGCAGCGGTCGCTGCGGGCAGGGGCAGGTTGGTGTGCTGGTCAGGTGCGAGTTGTCGGCCGGAAGCGAGGGGTGGTCATCTCGTCGTTGACGTGTTCCCACACGATCTCGACGGCATCGCCGATCCGCAGCGCCTCGACATCGCAATCGATGTTGTTGACGAGCATCCGGGCTCCCGCTCCCTGGGTGCCGTCGAGCTCGACGACGCCCGACGCGTACGGGCAGGCCGCAGCGAGGTCGGGATGCAGCGGGTGACGGACGACGGTAAACGTGTAGACGATGCCGGTGCCGGGAAGCTCGACCCATTCGACGTCACGGGTTTGGCAGTTGAAGCAGAACGCCGACGGTGGCAACCGGAACGTGCCGCAGTCCGTGCAGCGTGGCGCAACAAGGCGCTCCTGGGCGGCCGCCTCCCAGAACGGCTGCGTCAGGTGGTCGCCGTGGGTGTGGTGCAGGATCGAGGGGAACACGCCCTGGGTGAGGGGTCCGAAGTCGCTCATGATCAGCCTTTCCTCAGCAATGCGGCCGACACGGGCAGGCTTGCCGGGCCACCGGTGACGAGCGCGATCTCTGCGTCCGCTACCTGGTTGACCGCTGTGCCGCGTAACTGCTCGACCGCTTCGCGGACGTGGGTCATGCCGATGATGTAGGCCTCGGACAGATTGCCGCCGTGAGTGTTGACCGGGATGGTGCCAGTGCCGTAGCGGATGTTGCCCTCGGCAACGAACGGGCCGCCTTCGCCGATCGGGCAGAACCCGTAGTCCTCGAGCTGCATGATGACCAGCGGCGAGAAGTGGTCGTACAGCAGCGCCACATCGACATCGCCGGGACCGACGCCCGCCATCTCGTACAGCCGCTTGGCCACCGGGCGGTGGCCGGATGAGGCGAACTCGTCGTCGGGGATCTGGAAGTAGCGGAACAGCGCCGGCCCCCATCGCCCGGTGCCACCGTGGGCCGACGACATGATGTACACCGGCGGCTGCTTGAGGTCTTTGGCGCGGTCGGCGGCGACGGTGATGACGGCGACCGCTCCGTCGCTTTCCATCGTGTAGTCGAACAGGCACAGCGGATCAGAGATCATCCGCGCGTTGAAGTAGTCGTCGAGGGTGATCGGCTCGGTCCGCAACGACGTCGGCCGTTTGATCGCGTTGTTGCGCTGGCTGATGCACACCTCGGCGAGGTGCTCGCGCGTGGTGCCGTAGAGGTGCATGTGCCGCTGAGTGAGCAGCGCGAAGCTGTGCCCTGGCGACAACAGCCCGTTGTTCGCGGTGAACGCTGCCGACGGCGGAACGCCGTTGCCGCCGTATGGGCTCGACCCCTCCGACATCAGCGCGTAGCCGAGCATGCCGTCGACGGCTGATCCGCCGAGTCGTTTGTTCAGCTGCTGCAAGGTCATCAGAGTCACCACGGTTGTGGCCATGCCGGCGTCGATCGCCGCTGCGGCCACACCGAGCGCTCCGGCGCATCCGCCGCCGCCGGAGGTGAGCGTGGTGGCCCAGCGCACCTCGGGCACGCCGAGCTCGGCGGCCACGGCGGCCGGATCGCACGAGCTGGAGTAGATCGAGAAGCCGTCGAGATCCTTGATCGTGAGCCCGGCATCGTCGAGGGCAGCCAGGACCGCGGTGCAGGCCATCGAGAACTCGGTTTCGGGGAACGACTGGCCGCGCTTGGTGTACGGCGTGGCCCCGACCCCGACGATGGCGGCCTTGTCCTTGATGGTCATCGGTGGGGGGCTCCTGCACTGGTTGGGTCGGGCGAGATGACTGCGGCGGGCGGGCCGGTTTCGAGCCGGTAGTTGTCGATGTCGACGTGTTCGGAGCCAGTGTCGAGCACCGCGTACGACAGCTGCTTGCCGTTGGAGTGGTCGCGGGCCTGGCCGGCCGAACCGGGGTTGATCACGAGCGGTCGACCGACGCGCTGGACGAGTTGGGCGTGGGTATGGCCGATGACGACGAAGTCTGCGTCCACCTCGCCGATGCGGGCGAGCTCGCGCGATCCGGCCATCACGTACTGCGTGTGCGGGGCGCACGGGCTGGCGTGGGTCATGACGAGGCGCTTGCCCTCGACGACGGTGTCGATGGTGAGCGGGTGCGAGGCCAACCATGCGACCAACGCGGGATCGACGTGCTCGGCGGTACGGGCCCGCACCCCGTGGGCCGACAGCAGCCCGAGGTCGTGGTTGCCGAGCACACACCGTGCTTCACGTTCACGCAGCAGCGCCACGGCTTCATTGTTGAAGCGGTACTCCTCGACGATGTCGCCCACGCACAGCAACTCGTCGACATCACCCATCCGCTCGAGAGCGGTGGCGAGCCCGGCGGCGTTGCCGTGGATGTCGGACACGATTCCGATGCGCATGTCACCCTCCTCCAAGGCCGGTGTGTGCACTCTACCACACCGATGCCGAAATTGAAAACGTTATTTTCACTCGGATCGGGTGAAGGCGCGCAAGAACAGCGAGGTGATATGCGAGGTTGCCTCTGCCCAGGAGGGCACCGGCTCACCGGCGAGGCGAGCCATCACGATCCCACCCACCACGCTGACCACGGCACGCGCATCCTCGTCGGGTTCGGTCGCGCCGGGGAACGTTCCGTCGCGCTGCCCGCGGCGGATGACCTCGGCGAGGATGGTTCGCCGCACGGTGGTGCTGTGCTGGTTCGCCTGGTCGAAGCCCACCGCTGAGCGGGCCTCCGGCGATGACAGCACCAACGCCTGGCGGGCGCGGCGCGGATCGTATACGACGGCGAGCTGATGGCTGATCCACGCCTCGAGCGCAGCGCGCGGACCGTCGGCACCGGCCACCACGTCGGACAGTTCGACCGCAACCCGTTCTGCGGCCGTGCGGTACATGGTGATGATCAGCTCGTCCTTGGAGCGGAAGTGGCGGTAGAACGCGCGGGTCGACAAGCTGGCCGCTTCGAGGATCTCGGCCACCTGCACCGTGGAATCCGGCGATCGACCGATCAGGCGGTACGCGGCTTTCAGGATGTTCTCGCGCTCGCGGCCCTGCAACTCGGCGCGTCCCGCGGCAGCAGACGTAGCCACCCTCGCGGACCGCTCAGCCAACGACGTTGCGAGCGCGCAGGTCGGCGATGTCGTCGGCCGTGCGCCCGAGCTCGGCGAGGATCTGATCGGTGTGCTGGCCCGCGAGCACACCCGGCAGCGCCCGCGTTGGTGACCTCGAGAACCGGACATATGGCGCGAGTCGCGGATGCTCGTCGAATGTGGGGTGGACGACATCGACCACATACCCGCTGGCGCGGCCGAAGGAGTCGTCGAACATCACCGCCTCAATCGATGTGGTGGCCACCGCGACGCAGCCGATCCCCTGCGCCAAGAGCTCGCGCTCCCAGTAGATCGCCGGCTTGGTCGCGAACACAGCGGCCAGCGCATCGATGAGCGGTTGCGGGTGGGTGTTGCGCGCCTCGCTCGACGCGAACCCAGCCTCGAGGTCGGTGTACGGGCGCAACGCTGCGGCGAGCGCACGCCACTCGTGCGCGGACGGAGCAGCGAGGAACACGTAGCCGTCAGCGGTGTCGTAGATGCGGTACAGCGCCCCGAGGCCGCGCAGGTCGGCATCCGGCACCGGTTCGTGCGGTGCGCCTGGATACGACACAGCCTGAGCCGACATCGCATGGCTGCCGGTGTTGAGCATCGACGAAAACAGCTCCTGACCGCCACCGCCCCGATTGCGTACGGCAATACCCAGCAAGATCGCCGTCGTCACGCCGAGCGCAGCGAATCCATCGGCTTGTGCGTTGGCGGTGGCGCTTGCCGCCGAGAGCCGGCGCGCCCCGTCTTGGATCTCGGCGATCGCGAGGTCGGAACGCTCGGCCACGGCCGCCCCGACGTTGCCAAGCGGCAGGCCGCTCGCCGCACCGATGCTCGGTGCATACGCGGGCTTGTTGCCGTAGGGCCCGTCGACGCCGTACCCGGGGGCATTGACATAGATCACATTCGGGTTCGCCGGGCGGATCGATGCGTAGTCGAGACCGAGGCGGGACATGGCTCCGGCCCGGTAGCCCTGCACGACCACGTCGGCCGTGGCGACGAGCGACTTGACGAGCGCGAGGCCGTCGGCGGTGGTGAGGTCGACGGCGAGGCTCTCCTTGCCCTGCATCACCTTCGCGCCGCCGGATTCGGGGAACGGGATGATGTTGCGGATCCGGTCGCCGGCGAGGGGCTCGATCTTGATTACCCGCGCCCCGAGATCGGTGAGCATCGTGGTGCCGTGCGGAGCGGCGAACAGCGTGGCCAACTCGACCACGGTGATCCCCTCGAGCGGCAGTCTCGAATCGGTCCCAGCGGGCGCGCCGGACGCCGCAGCGGCGGTGCCGGCCAGGGCAAGGATCTCGCCACGGTCCTGATCGAGGGTCGGCGCGCTCACAGTCAGTTCGGCGGGCGTGCCGGCGGCTTTGACGAGCGCTGCAGGCTGACGGACGGGCCCGCGCTCGGTGTCGTCGAGGTCGGCGACGAAGCCGTCGTGAATCATCTGCGGGTGCTCGAGCGCGCCGGGCCCGACTCGGAACTGCTCGGCGAAAACGTTCGCGTCGGCGTCGAAGATCTGCTCCCATTCGGCGAGCGTCTTCGATCGCGCCGCCTCCAGCATCCGCGTCCACAACTCCATCCGCTTGTCGGCGTCGGGCAGCATCGGCAGGCCCTTCCACTCGTCGTCGGTGAACATCCAGTCGAGCCCGAGCGACGTCATGCACGCGGCGAACAGACGCGGTGCCACCGATGCGAACTGCAGCCACCGGCCGTCGCGGGTGAGACACACCAGCAGCATGAAGGTGAGCGGGCTGGCGGGGCGGCCCATCTCGTCGTACGTATCGGTCTTCGTGTAGGCGTCAGGCCACCGGTCGGCGATGAGGTGCTCGAACCACGCCCACGTATCGAGCGACGTGAACGCCTGGAGCAGGTTGGCCTCCACCCATTGGCCGCGGTCGCTGCGATCACGTTCGATGAGTGCTGCGAGCGTGCCGTGCAGTGCAACCTGGCTGGCGGCGAACGAGGCAAAAGGCACGTTGACGAACGGCGGGTGCGGCAGCGCCGACATCCGCCGGAACGTGTGGTATACGCCGAGCTTGGCGTGGACGATGCCCTCGTACCCGGACGCGTTCGCGTACGGCCCCTGGCGTCCGAATCCGGTGACCGACGTGTAGATCAGCCGCGGGTTGCTCGTACCGAGGGTGTCAAAGCCCAGCCCGAGCGCATCGAGCACGCCTGGGGCCTGGGTCTCGATGAACACGTCGGCACCGGCGGCGAGGTCGGCGATGACGGTGCGGTCGGCGGTGTCGTCGAGATCAGCGACGATGCTGCGCTTGCCGCGCGCCCAGAACGGATAGGCGGCGTGACGGCGGATGGCGGCCCCGCCAGGCGGTTCGATCTGGATCACGTCGGCACCGAAGTCGGCGAACAGTTGGCTGACCTGCGCGCCAACCCGGTTCGGCGACAGGTCCAACACTCTCAGCCCTGTAAACGCTCCCATTGGTCATCCCCTCGACATCGTCTGCGCCGCCAGACTATTGCGCGACCCACCCAAGTCGCAAACGCCGTTTTCACGCGTGGCGCCAGATGTGCGATGTAGCGTGCGCTTGGTGGCTCCGGCGACACGCAGCGAACATGAGACCGTTCAGCTGCAGCGGCCCGATCCCGATCCAGATCGGTGGATCGCTGGGTGATGTCATCTGCACTTGGTTGACATCATTAGCGCCGTTCGGTACCGTTTGGGGCATGACCAAGGCTTTTCCACTTCGAATCCGGGATCAGCGCACCAGGGATCTCATACGCAACGTCGCCGCCAGGGAGGGGATCAGCCAGAATGAACTGCTCGAGCAGGCTGCCGAGCATGAGCTCATCGCTCGTGGAGCACTCATCGCTGACGAGCTCGAGGCCAGCGCCGCATACTTGAGGCGCGCCACCCAGGTGACGATGGCGACGCTCATCGAGGCGAGCATCGCCGAATTCGTGGTCGGCGAAGCGCTCACAGAACCAATGCGCGCACACCAGGTTGTGATGCCAGCCGGGCACCGCCCGCGCCAGCCCTCCGTGATCGGGGCAGTGGCAGCCTTCACCCGAGGCTGACTCCGTGCCCGGACCGAACTGGATCGACGACGACGCAGCCGACGCATCGACGATCGCTGCGAACATCTCTACTGCGCTCGACGACGCCAGGGGCCTGGCGGCCAGTCGTTCCCCACTGACCCAGGCAGACCTGCGCCGCTGGCATCGGATCACCTACGAGGCGTGCACGGTACCGGCAAGTACCCACGTCGGAGGGTTCCGGGGTGACGGACATTCCGACCTCGTCGACTACGAGGTCGGCATCGGCCCGCCGATGGTCGATGGCTTCCCGGAGCGCATGGGCGTGTGGGCTCGCGATGTTCAACCAGCCGTGGCCAACCTTTTCGGACAGATCGGGCTGGCATTCGCCGCGCTCGATGCGGTGGTCAGTGCGGGAAGTACGCCAACCGACGTTGACGTCCTCGCCGAAGTCGTTGGAGTCGCTGCCGAAGTCCACGGCGAGTGGATCAGGATCCACCCGTTCGCGAATGGGAACGGGCGGACCGCCCGTCTCCTTGCCGCACACGTTGCGCTTCGCTACGGGCTCCCGGTGTTCGTGACGTTGAAACCGAGACCGCATGACGTCGCCTACACCCGGGCCGCCGCCAGCTCGATGGGCCGCCCGCCACACTTCATCGGCGATCACACCGAGGCGACGGCAGTGTTCGCACACCTGCTGGCGCTGCGGCTGCTTCAGCCATAACGAATGTCGCGAGCCGCAACGTCGCCCCGTGACCGCCGGCCAGCACGTCGCTCGCGTGCGCTGGGTAGCTCCCAGCGCACGCGACTCCGCAGCGAGGGCGGCCGTGACAGGCATGCCAAACCCTTGCCGCTTCTTGCTATAATAGCAATATGCGAGCAGTCGATGGACCCGTTCGGAACCCGTTCAGGCCGGGCGATGCACCACTGGTGTTGGCAGGCAGGGAACAGATCCGCATCGAGATCGAAGACATGGTACGAGCCATCGGGATCACTTGGCGACCGGTGTTCCTCGAAGGGCCACGCGGGGTCGGCAAAACCTCGCTGATCGACTGGTCGGACGAACCGATCTCACAAGCAGGGCTGCTCCACGTCAAGCTCGAGGCTCGACGAAGCGCTTCGCTGTTCGACCTGATCACCAGGTGGCGGGTCGCCAACCACCCGACCTTGCTCGAACTCGGCCTGACCGGTGACGTCACTGCGGCGACCGAGGTCGAGTTCGGAGCCGGCCCGATCAAGATGCGCAGGACGAGTCCGCAACCGGCGGCCAAAGCGGCGACGACTGACATCGAACTCGCCGTCGAGTTGCTCGACGTGCTCGCGTCGCGCGGATCGGGCCTCGTGGTATCCGTCGACGAAGCACAAGTCGGTGGGACACGACTCGTCCAGGACATCAGCTCACTGCTCACGTCGGCCCGCAACTCGAAGTGGCCGCTGAACTTCCTGATCGCCGGCCTGCACTCGATGCGCAAACTGATCGCACCCAACCGGCGCAACGGCGGCAGCCTCGGCCAGCTGGAACGGGCATCATGGCTGCCTGTCGCGCCTCGCCTCGACCACGCCGAAACGGTGTTCGCGATCGTGGAGGCCCTCCAGCTCACCGGGAGAGACTGGCAGCTGTCCGACGACGCCGCAGACCGGATCTTCGAGCTCACCGCCGGGTATCCCTACGCGGTGCAGTTGCTCGGATCCGAGCTGTGGGACGCCGCCCCCCGGCCACACAGGATCGACACCGACGACGTCGACCGGGTCAGCACAACCTTCGCCGACAAGTTGTCCCGATCGTTGTTCTCGTCCCGTTGGCGACAGATGCCGGCGGAGGAACGTAGGTACGTCCAGGCGCTGGCGACCCTACTCACTGGCACCGCAGAGGTAACGAACGCACAGGTCGCCGAACACCTCGCCAAGCGCCCGAACGAGACGACATACCTGCGCGAACGGCTCCTCGACTCCGGGGTCATCGTCGTCGGCAAGAACAACCCGCGTGCCGCAGAGTTCATCACGCCTCTGCTCGCCGACTACGTCCTGGAACACAGCGCCGAGGCGACCGAGACCTGACGGCGATAACCAAAGGCGGGCGCACACGCCCGACGCTGCCGGCCCGCCGTTAGACGTTGAACCTGCACCCACCGCTCATCGCCAGTGGACCGTTCCGTCGTCCTACGAAACTCATTCGCAGCGTTGCCCCACCAGTTCCTGAACCTCGTGGCACGCCTGGCCATCTCCGGACATTGATTGACCGAATCTGGCACATTGCTGACGGAAGGCGGGTCATTGAGGCGCGAAACCCCAATGACATTCCGTGACCGTTCACATCAGCTGCAGCCGCTGGTGCTTCCACAGCTGGGGCAGGCGTGGCAGGAGCCGGCGCGGTTCATCTGAACACCGCACTGCATGCACATCGGTGCATCGCTGTGGCGCACCGCCGGCTTGGCCGGGGCTGGCGTGACCGTAGCTACGGGGGCCGCCGGACGAACCGCGCCGCCGGGGTTGGTGACGTCGTTGTTCGGGGCAACCGACGCGATACCCCGCTCCAGCTGGGCAGCGAGATCGGACGCCGACGGGACGCTCTTCGGGTCAGTGACCAGTTCGCTGCCGTTGGCGTTGACGACCATCGATTCCTCGACACCCGGCAGCGTCGGCTGCAACCGCTCGTCGACCGAGAAGATGCCGAGCTCGGCGCGCTCGTCATAGGTCATGTACGCGAGCGCCAGCCGGCGGAACAGATAGTCCATGATCGACGATGCGAAGCGGATGTCGGGGTCGTCGGTCATCCCGGCCGGCTCGAAACGCATGTTGGTGAACGCCTCGACGAAGGCCCGCATCGGCACGCCGTACTGCAAGCCGTAGCTGATGCTCTTGGCGAAGGCGTCCATGATCCCGCTGAGGGTGGACCCCTGCTTGGACACGGTGAGGAAGATCTCACCCGGTCGACCATCGGCATACTCACCGATGTTGGCGAAGCCCTTGCAATCGGCCACCCGGAACTCGAACGTCTTGGCCGAGCGGGTGCGCGGCAGCTTCTGGCGGATCGGCTGATGGACGATCCGCTCGACGATCCGCTCGACGATCCGCTCGGGTCCGTCAGCGCCATTCACCGCATCAGACGCACCCGCATCGGGAACACCGACATCGGGGGCATCGCCTTTCTTGGCGGTGCTGAGCGGCTGACCGACCTTGCAGTTGTCGCGATACACCGCGACGGCTTTCAGCCCGAGCTCCCAGCTGAGCATGTGCAACGCTTCGATGTCTTCGATCGAGGCTTCCTCGGGCATGTTCACGGTCTTGGAGATCGCCCCCGACAGGAACGGC
>JANNHO010000209.1:0-11725 GCA_031404435.1 Acidimicrobiaceae bacterium
CAGCTTCCGCAGCACCCAGCACCGCTGGGACCCGAAGGCGCAGCGTCCCGAGTTGTGGAGCCTGTACAACGCGCACAAGCACAAGGGCGAGTCGATCCGCGTGTTCCCGATCTCGAACTGGACCGAGCTCGACATCTGGCAATACATCTACCTCGAGAACATTCCGATCGTGCCGCTGTACTTCGCCAAGGAGCGGCCGGTGGTCGAACGCGACGGCGCGCTGCTGATGGTCGACGACGAACGCTTCCGGCTCGAACCCGACGAAGTGCCGGTGATGCGCAAGATCCGCTTCCGTGAAGAAGTCGGCCGCGCACGAACCGGTGGCGGTCGAACTGGTGTTGGCGCACAGCAGAGGTCGGCGATGAACCGACTATTGGCCTATGGCGACAAGGTGCTGCTGCTCGACAACAAGCAGCGGCGCTACCTGATCACACTCGCCGAGGGCGCCGAGTTCCACACCCACGCGGGGTTGGTCCCGCACGCGGACTTCGTAGGGCAGCCCGAGGGCGTGGTGCTAAAGAGCACGAAGGGCGCTGCATACACCGCACTCCGTCCGACGCTAGAGGATTTCGTTTTGGAGATGCCGCGCGGCGCGCAGGTGATCTACCCGAAGGACCTGGCGCCGATCTGCATGATCGCCGACATCGGCCCTGGTGTACGCGTGCTGGAGAGTGGTGTCGGCTCGGGAGCTTTGAGCATGACGATGCTGCGCTACGGCGCCGACATCATCGGCTACGAGATTCGCGAAGACTTCCTGAATCGCGCGCACAACAACGTGCGTAGTTTCTTGGGCGATGAGGTGCTCGACCGGTACAACCTGCAGCTACGCGACTGCTACGAGGGGATCGAAGAGCGCGATCTCGATCGAGTGGTGCTCGATCTTCCCGAGCCGTGGCACGTGGTGCCCCACGCGATGGAGTCGCTGCGCCCGGGCGGGATCCTGATCTCGTACCTGCCCTCGATCATCCAGGTCTCGCAGCTACGCGTTGCGCTCGCCTCCAAGTCGTGGAATGGAACCCGATCGCTGGAGGTCTTGCACCGCGGCTGGTACGTGGAGGGCAACGCTGTGCGTCCCGACCACCGCATGGTCGCGCACACAGGCTTCCTCACGGTGTCTCGCTTTTTGGGCTGAACGCCGAGAGCGAGTTCAGGCCCGGGTGCTGCTCAGGCCTCGATGAAGATGCACTCGCCGGGGCACTCCTCGGCGCTTTCGATCACAGCGTCGAGTTGGCTGTCGGGGAAGTTGGCCATGCCGTCGGCTCCCTGCGGGTTGCCCTTGGCGGTGGCATAGATGGTGGCCCCTTCACGCACGTAGGCCAATCCGTCGTCGAGCAACGTGAACACGTCGGGAGCAATCTCCTCGCAGAGGCCGTCGCCGGTGCACAGATCCTGATCGATCCAAACCTTCATGTTGTCGCTGTCTCCTTGCTCGGGGTGGGCGAGGGCACAAGCTGGGTCGCCCGCCGAATGCTGAGCATACAGGTGCATGAGAGCGCAACCGTGGATTCAACTTCCTCAAGATCGTCGACGAAACGCCACGACGCGTGTAGGTTCCACGTCATGGCACCCTCCTCTGATGACCGGGCTCCTGATGGCCGGGCCGACGACGATCGCTCCGCCGACGATCAGTCCACCACCGAGGATCAAGCCGTGCTGCGGGCACAGGCGATCGTGCTTGATCACGAGATCACCGACCTGCGGCGCCGCCTCGCCGACGCGCCGAAGCGAATGCGTGCCCTAGAGGAGCGGCTGCTGGAAACCAAGGGCCAACTCGCCCACGCCGTCTCGCAGAACGAAAAGCTGAGCTACACCTTGCGCGAGGCCCGCGAGCACATCGCCACCCTGCGCGAGGAGGTCGACAAGCTGAGCCAGCCGCCGTCGGCCTACGGCGTGGTCGTCGGGAAGAACGACGATGGCACCATCGATGTGCTCACCAGTGGCCGCAAGATGCGCGTTGGCATCCATCCCGAGATCGACCTCGAGGCGTTGCAACGTGGTGCCGAGGTCGTGCTCAACGAGAGCTTCAACGTGGTGTCCGCGCGCGGTGCCGAGATCACCGGCGAAGTCGTCACGATCAAAGAGTTGATGGACGACGGTGTGCGCGCCATGGTGGTCGGACGAGCCGACGAGGAGCGAGTGTGCGAGCTCGCCGACAACCTCCGCGGGGTGCACTTGCGCAGCGGCGACAGCATGCGCCTCGATGTGCGCAGCAACCTGTTGCTCGAAAAGCTGCCGCGCCCCGAGGTGGAGGACCTGCTCCTCGAGGAGGTCCCCGACATCTCCTACGACGACATCGGTGGCCTCGATTCCCAGATCGAACAAATCGCTGACGCAGTCGAGCTCCCGTTCCTGTACGCCGACCTCTTTGCCGAGCACCAACTCCCGGCGCCCAAGGGCATCTTGCTGTACGGCCCGCCAGGATGCGGCAAGACCCTGATCGCCAAGGCGGTCGCCAACTCCCTCGCCAAGAAGGTCGCCGAAAAGACCGGTGGTGAAAAGGGCCGCTCGTACTTCATCAACATCAAAGGTCCCGAGCTGCTCAACAAGTACGTCGGCGAGACCGAACGCCAGATCCGGCTCGTGTTCCAGCGCGCTCGCGAGAAAAGCGAGGAAGGCTGGCCGGTGATCGTGTTCTTCGACGAGATGGATTCCATGTTCCGCACCCGCGGTTCGGGAATCAGCTCCGACATGGAATCAACGATCGTGCCCCAGTTGCTGGCCGAGATCGACGGTGTCGAGGGCTTGCGCAATGTGATCGTGATCGGTGCCACCAACCGCGAGGATCTCATTGATCCGGCCATCCTGCGTCCCGGCCGCCTCGACGTGAAGATCAAGATCGAGCGGCCCAATGCCAAAGCAGCGCGGCAGATCTTCGCGCAGTACCTCACCACCGAGATCCCCATCGCCCCCGAGGCGACGGTCCCGGCGATGATCGAAGAGACCGTTACCGAGATGTACCGCGACGACGAGGCCAACCAGTTCCTCGAAGTGACCTATCAAAACGGTGACAAGGAGATCCTTTACTACAAGGACTTCTCCTCGGGGGCGATGATCGAAAACATTGTCCGGCGGGCCAAGAAGCTGGCTATCAAGCGAGTCATCGCCGGCGGGCGTCGCGGGGTCAGCACCCAGGATCTGCTCGACTCGATCAAGCAGGAGTACAAAGAGCACGAGGATCTGCCCAACACCACGAATCCCGACGACTGGGCCAAGATCTCCGGCAAAAAGGGCGAGCGGATCGTGTTCATCCGCACCCTCGTCAAGGGCCGCGAGGCCGCCGAACGCGAGGGTGGCAGGGCGATCGAACGGGTGGGTACCGGCCAATACCTGTAGCCGGGCTGTCATCCGGGCATGGGGGCCGGATGTCACCACTTCCGCCATCGTGATGGGTAGGGTTCGGCCATGTCGATCCCGAAGGTCTGTGGCATTGAGACCGAGTACGGAATTATGGTGCGCGGGGCAGACAACAACCCGGTGACGGCGTCGTCGCTGCTGATCAACGCCTACCTGTCGACGAGGCCTCGTCAGCGCCCCTCGCGCATCGGCTGGGACTACGAGGACGAGCAACCCGGCAACGATGCGCGCGGGTTCCGCCTCGACGACGCGATGTCGCCCGAGATCGAGATGCACTTGGTCAACGCGGTGCTCACCAACGGGGCCCGCTACTACGTCGATCACGCCCATCCCGAGGTGAGTACGCCGGAGTGCCGCGACGCACTGGAAGTGGTCCTGTTCGACCGCGCCGCCGAAGCGATCGTGCGGGCGAGCATGGTTGCAGCACGACAGATGCTGCCCGACGGCGCCGAGTTGCTGTGCCACAAGAACAACTCCGATGGCAAAGGCAACAGCTATGGCTGCCACGAGAACTACCTGATGGCGCGAGATACGCCGTTCGGGCGGATCGTGGCGCAGATCACGCCGCACTTCGTGACCCGCCAGATCTTCGTCGGGGCCGGCAAGGTCGGTTGCGAACTGTCCGGGGTTCCCAACGACGAAGTGCCGTACCAGATCAGCCAACGCGCCGATTTCTTCGAAGAAGAGATCGGTCTCGAAACCACGTTGAAGCGGCCCATCGTCAACACCCGCGACGAACCGCACTGTGATGCCTCGAAGTATCGTCGCCTGCACGTCATCGTCGGCGACTCCAACATGAGCGAGGTTGCCACCCTACTGAAGGTGGGTACCACGGCGATCGTGCTGGCGATGATCGAAGACGACCAGATGGGCGATGATCTCACCTTGGCCAACCCGGTCGGGGCGATTCGCCAGGTGAGCCACGACACCGCGCTGCAGCGCACGGTGCTGATGCGTTCGGGGCGTCGGTCCACTGCGCTGGAGCTCCAGTGGAGCCTGCTCGAACGGGCCCGCAAGTACGAGCGATCCCATGGCCTCGAGGCTGTTGTCGAAGCGGTTGGAGCCGACGTGTTGCGACGATGGGAAGCGGTGCTCACCGGCCTCGAACACGACATCGCCAGCGTTGCCGGCACCGTCGACTGGGTCGCCAAGAAACGTCTCGTCGACGGCTTTGCGGACCGGCACTCGATCCGCCCTGGCGACGCGCGCCTCAAAGCGCTCGACCTGCAGTACCACGACATGCGCCCGGACAAGTGTCTCGCGCTGCGCGCCGGTCTGGCAACGGTGGTGGCCGCCGACGATGTAGAGACGGCGATGACCGAGCCGCCTGCTACCACCAGGGCCTACTTCCGTGGCCGCTGCTTGCAGAAGTGGCCCGACGACATCGTTGCTGCCAACTGGGATTCACTCGTGTTCGACATCGGCCGAGACCCCCTTCGGCGGGTACCGATGATGGAACCGCTACGCGGCACGGCCGATCACGTAGCTAGGTTGATCGATGACAGCGGTACGGCCGCAGACCTACTCAGCAGGCTCGACGCCTGACCTATCTACTCGCACGGAGAACTGAATCCATGGCAGAGCGAACCCAGAAGCAGAAGTCCACCCCGAGCCGGGCTGATGAAGAAGTCGTCGAGGCACCGGCGACGACAGCAACCGGCGAGAAGCTGAAGGCCGAGCTCGACGATTTGCTCGACGAGATCGACGACGTACTCGAGACCAACGCGGAGGACTTCGTCAAGTCCTACGTGCAAAAGGGTGGCCAGTAGTTCATATGGCAATGCCTTTCTTCACTCCCGGTGACGACCCGGGCTCCAGCTTTCCGGACCTTCTCCGCCGCATCGGCCACGGACCGCGATCCGACGCGCTGGCCGGCCCTGTGGTGACCCCTCATGCCACCACCTGTGTGGCCCTGCGCTACGCCGACGGAGTGGTCATGGCTGGCGACCGTCGCGCCACCAGTGGCAACTTGATCAGCCACCGCAGCATGGAAAAGGTGGTCCAAGCCGATCGGTACAGCGGGGTCGCCATCGCCGGTGCGGCAGGACCCGCAATGGAGATGATCAAGCTGTTCGCGTTGCAGCTCGAGCATTACGAAAAGGTGGAAGGCGCCCCCCTCAGCCTGGAAGGCAAGGCCAATCAGCTGTCGATGATGGTGCGCGGCAACCTTCCGGCAGCGATGCAGGGACTGGTCGTGGTGCCGTTGTTCGCCGGGTACGACCTGCGCCGCCACAGCGGCCGGCTGTGGAGCTACGACGTCACCGGCGGTCGCTACGAAGAACAGGAATACGTCGCTACCGGGTCGGGCAGCCTCCACGCAGGCACCGTCATCAAGGTGGCCCACCGCCCGGCGATGACCCGCGACGAAGCAGTCGACCTGGCCTGCACGAGCCTGTGGGAAGCCGCCGACGCCGATTCCGCCACGGGGGGTCCCGATCCGCTCCGCGGCATCTATCCGGTGGTTGCCACCATTACCGCGCAGGGTTGGGTACGCGTCGACGATGCCGAGCTCGCCGCTCGCTACGAAGCGATTGCCGAGAAGGTGAGAGCCCGATGAGCATGCCCTTCTACGTCGCCCCCGAACAGGTGATGAAAGACCGCGCCGACTACGCCCGCAAAGGCATCGCCCGAGGTCGAGCGCTCGTCGCGGTGCGCTACCTCGATGGCATTGCACTGGTTGCCGAGAACGCGTCGAACACGTTGCGCAAGATCAGCGAGATCTATGACCGTATCGCCTTCGCCGGCGTCGGCAGGTACAACGAGTTCGACCAACTGCGCGTCGCCGGCGTTCGCGCCGCCGACCTGAAGGGTTTCCAGTACGCCCGCGACGATGTCGATGCGCGCAGCCTGGCCAACCAGTACGCGCAGATCCTCGGCCAGGTGTTCACCCACGAGATGAAGCCGATGGAGGTGGAGATCCTCGTAGCCGAAGTCGGCATCGAGTCCTCCGGCGACCGGTTGTTCCACATCCTCTATGACGGCACGGTGATGGACGAGCAGCGATTCAGCGTGCTCGGCGGCGACGCCGAATCGATCACCACCCGCTTCAAAGAGGTGCAGCTCGATGTCGACGGCGTCGAGCTGTCGGCGGCGGTTCGTGCCGCGACCACCTCGCTGAGCGGGCCCGATCGCACACTGCAAGCCGAAGATCTCGAGGTTGCCGTACTGTCGCGATCGAACGGGCGACGCTGCTTTCGGCGCCTGGACGACACCGAGGTGGCGAGGCTGCTCGCCGGATGAGGAATGCGGACCGTGTCGTTTGACCCCCCTTCCGCGCCGGCCAGCGCCCCGGCGCCCAAGCTTGCCAGACGTGTCGATCTCAACGCCGACGTCGGGGAGGGGTTTGGGCGCTGGGTCCTCGGCGACGACGGGGCACTGATGTCGGTGATCACCTCGGCCAACGTTGCCTGCGGCTACCACGCCGGTGATCCTCGGGTGATGCGTTCGACGTGCCGGCTGGCGGCGCACCACGGGGTGGTGGTCGGCGCACAGGTCAGTTACCCCGACCTTGCCGGCTTCGGGCGTCGCTTCATCGACATGTCTCCGGCTGAACTGACCGACGCGGTGCTGTACCAGGTTGGAGCGCTCGAAGCGATCGCCCGGGCATCGGGTACCGCTGTGCGCTACGTCAAGCCACACGGCGCGCTCTACAACACCATCGTGCACCACGAGCGCCAAGCGGCCGCGGTGGTGGAGGCGATGATGGCGCATGGGGGACAGCTTCCGTTGATGGGGCTCCCTGGTTCGGCAGTCAACCACGAGGCAGACCGGCGTGGCATTCACTTCATCGCCGAGGGGTTCGCCGACCGGGCCTACACCGAGGAGGGCCTGCTGGTCTCGCGGACCGACCCTGCGGCGTTGCTCAGCGATGTCGCCGAGGTGACCGTGCAGGCACAGCGTCTGGCCGGTTTCGGGGTCGACTCCATCTGCGTCCATGGCGACACTCCCGGTGCGGCGGCGATGGTGGTGGCGGTCCGAGCCGCGCTCGAGGCAAGCGGGTTCGAGCTCGCCTCGTTCCTCGACTGAGGCGACGCTGGTGAGCCATCGGCCTCCGCTCACGGGAATGCCGCGGCTGTTGCCCTACGGTCCGACGGCGGTGCTGGCGGAGTATGCATCGGTCGACCAGGTGCTCGCCGTGGCGCAGCGTCTGCACACGAACAGGCTCGATGGCGTCATCGATGGCGTCATCGACGTGGTCCCAGCGGCGCGCACCGTGCTCGTGACCTACGGCCCCGATGTGGACATCGGGCTGTTGCACCGCCTGCTGGTCGAACCGGTGGATGTCGTGGCCGACCCCGCCAGTGCCCATCCGCCCAGACGCCACACCGTGATCGAAGTGGTGTACGACGGGTGCGACCTCGAGGCGGTGGCCGGCGCCTGCAGCCTCAGCGTGGACGAGGTGGTCGAGCTTCACTGCGGCGCGGTCTACACCGCTGCGTTCTGCGGGTTCATGCCCGGTTTCGCATACCTCACCGGGCTCGATCCGCGGCTGACGATGCCGCGGCGCGACGTGCCCCGGCCGCGCGTGCCAGCGGGCTCGGTGGCCATCGCCGACAACTTCTCGGCCGTGTACCCGGCGGTGAGCCCCGGAGGATGGAATCTGCTCGGCCACACCGAGGCGGTGATGTGGGACGAAGCCAGCGCGACGCCGGCGTTGCTGGTGCCCGGCTCGACAGTCAGGTTCGTCGTTCGATGACCGAACGTCCAGCAGCGAGGCGGCGATGACCGGGTTGGCGATGACCGGGTTGGCTACGAGCGGGTTGGCAAGGCTTGCCGTGCATTCGTGGGGAGTGGCGGGGTCGGTGCGCGGGGCCGGCATCGTCGGGCGTGCCGGGTGGGGTGCGCCACGCGGTGGGGCCGCCGACGTGTGGTCGCTCGGGCTTGCCAACCGGCTCGTCGGTAACATCGCCACGCTCGCCGCGTTCGAGTCCTCCGGCGGCCTCGATGTGGAGGTCGTCGGTGCCTCGGTGCTCGTCGCCGTCGCCGGCGCCGAGGCCGACATCGCCGTCACCGGCGGGCCGACCGTCGCGTGGGGCACGCCGACCGTGCTCCCAGTCGGGGCCCGACTACGGATCCTTCGCTGCCGTCACGGGGCGCGCACCATGGTCGCCGTGCGCGGCGGCCTGCACCCCGGCGCTCACTGTGATGACGGCGATGACGTCCTGGTCGCCGTTGGACCCGATCCGGGCACGGCGGTGTCACTCATGCCGGCTGTGCCGATGCCGCGGCCCGAACGGCTCATCGTGTGGCCCGGGCCGAGGCTCGACTGGTTCGACGAGGCGGCATGGCGCACGCTGTGCACGTCGGCATTTGAGGTTGCCCCGGCCAGCAACCGTGTGGGCGTTCGACTGGTCGGCGCTCGCTTCCAACGCACGGTGACCCAGGAGTTGGTATCCGAAGGAATGGTCGAGGGTGCGATCCAGGTTCCGCCATCGGGTCACCCGATCATGATGCTGGCCGACCATCCAACGACCGGTGGCTACCCGGTGATTGCGGTGGTCGACCCGTCGCACCTCGGGCACATCGCCCAACTGTCAGCCGGCGATGAGGTCAGGTTCCGAGCAGTTGCGCTGTGGCCCCGGGGCGGTGTCGACCCCGATTGACGACGCTGACGATGATGCCCGCCAACAGCGCACCAGACGTGCCGAGGCACAAGTCGCCGACGGTGTCGCGGTAGATGCCGAGCTGTTCCACCTTCTGCACGAATGAGGTGTACTCACCGACTTCCCAGATGAGCGCAGTGATTGCGCCCGCACCCGTGACGAGCCAGATCAGCTCCCATGCCGGGCGATCGGGGCGGAGCGAGATACCGAGTGCGAGCCCGAGGATCAGCCAGTTCGTGAAGTGCGCGGCGTCGTCGAACCAGCTGAACCGGTCGAAAAGGTCGAGCGCATTCCCGGCGAGGTCGACGACGAAGGATGTGGTTACGAGCGCGTCGGCGGCGTGCGGGTAGATCGGCGCTGGGCGGCGGCGGTGCCGTGACCGGCGGCGGGCGACGAGCCACAGCAATGCGGGCACAGCGCACAGCAGCGGGTACACGACCGCTCGGGCCCCCATCGCCTTGTCGCGGAACCGTTCCGCATCACCGAGAACCAGCGCGGTCGCCAGCAGGGCAACCAGCGTGATCTTTGTTGCGACGTTGAGGTAGCTCGCGCGACGGTGTCGGTGCGTGTCGGAAGGGTGCACCCCTGGACCATAGGGGTTGGCCCGGTGCGAGGGGTAGGTTGTCGAAATGGAGCGGCGCATATACGGACTCGAGAACGAGTACGGCGTGACGTGCACCCTGCGTGGGCAGCGCCGCCTCAGCCCCGACGAGGTAGCCAGGTACCTGTTCCGGCGCGTCGTCAGCTGGGGCAGGAGCAGCAACGTGTTTTTGCAGAACGGTGCCCGCCTCTACCTCGATGTCGGTTCGCACCCCGAATACGCCACGCCCGAATGCGACAGCCTGTACGACGTCGTCGTCCACGACAAGGCCGGCGAACGCATCTTGGAAAGCCTGCTCGTGTCGGCCGAGCAGCGGCTGCGCGAGGAAGGCATCCGCGGCACGGTGTACCTGTTCAAGAACAACACCGACTCGGCCGGCAACAGCTACGGCTGCCACGAGAACTACCTCACCAGCCGCAGCGACGAGCTCAGCCACTACTCCGAGGTGCTCATCCCGTTTTTCGTCAGCCGACAGATCTACACCGGTTCGGGCAAAGTGCTGCAAACCGCTCGCGGTCCACTGTTTTCGATCGCGCAGCGGGCCGAGCACATCTGGGAGGGCGTGTCCAGCGCTACCACCCGCAGCCGGCCGATCATCAACACCCGTGACGAACCCCATGCCGATGCCGAGCGGTACCGTCGGCTACACGTGATCGTCGGCGATTCCAACATGAGTGAGTACACCACGTTCGTGAAGATGGGGTCAGCAGCATGCATGTTGCGGATGCTCGAAGATCCCTCGGTGGTGCTGCGCGACATGACGCTCGAGAACCCGATCCGGGCAATCCGCGACATCAGCCACGACATCACCTGCCGACGGCGGGTACGCCTGGCCAACGGGCGCGAGGTTCGGGCCATCGACATCCAACGCGAGTACCTCGACCGTGCGCTGCGCTACGCCGACACCAAGGGCTTCCCACCGTTGGAGCAGAAGGCGCTCGACATGTGGGAGCACTGCGTCACGACCATCGAGGACGAACCGCTGAAGCTCGACCGCGAGGTCGATTGGGTGATCAAACACAACCTGATCGAGTCGTTCCGCACAGTCACAGGAGAACAGCCATGACATACATTCTGCACCACGAAGCCCCGGCCCGGTTCGAAACCCAATCGCTCGTCAAGAGCGCCAACCGTGCTGCCCACAACACGCTCGCTGTCTGCGTGCGGGCCGCAACCGGCATCACCCGGGCAATTGCCAGCACCCCGGCGGCCATCAGCCGGGCCTTCGCCTCGGCCTATGCCGATCCCTATCAGCCGAAGCATTCAGCCGATGACCCGGCCGACCCGCGGAACTTTTAACCCCTCGCCGCGCGCGCTTGCGCCAGTGTTGAGAGGGCGATGCCCGCCGCCACCACCGCCACTCCGGCCCACACCGTCGCCGGATAGGTCTCGCCCAGAAACGTGACACCGATGCCGACGCCGACGATGGCCGCGACATAGCCGATCTGGCTCAAGTAGGTCGGCCCGCCCACCGCTTGGAGGCGGAAGAATGTCAGGTACATGATGGTAGCGGAGACGAGTTGGGCTGCGACAACCAACGGCACATCGAGCAGCGGTGCGAGATTGAGGCCCTTCCAGAGCGAACCCAAAAGCAGCAGCGGCGGCACTGCGGCCAGATTGACGAAGGCGGCCAGCCGCATCGGCCCTGCACCCTTGGGCCAGGCCATGGAACGGTAGACATTGCCGATGCCTAAGAACACCGGGATCAGCGCGGCGAGAAACAGCCACAGCGATTCCTCGGTCGAGAAGCTGGCGTTGCGGGCGATGATGATGGCAACGGCACCAATCAGTCCCAGCGCAATGCCCGCCAGTCCCAGCAGGCTCGGCGGCCGCACTTTTAAAAGCATCGAAAGCAGCGCCGTCATCACCGGCGAGGTCGCCACCATGATCGAAGCCAAGCCGCTGCCGATATGCGGAATGGCGGCGAAAGTCAAAAACAGCGGAATGACATTGGAGACGAGGCCTGAGATTGCCGCATAGCGGTAGAGGCCGGGCGCGTTTGATGCCTGTTCGGTGAGCATGGAGAGCACCAGCGTCACCAGCCCGGTGCCAAGACAGATGACAATCGCCCACAGCGCCGGATTGACCCCCGCCGCCACCCCCAGTTTCGCCAACGGAAAATTGCAGCCAAAGGCGATGCCGGTGATCAGGAGAAGCGGGAGAGGCT
>JANNHO010000210.1:0-20634 GCA_031404435.1 Acidimicrobiaceae bacterium
CCCGATCGTGTTCGCGTTGTTGATCGGCCTGCCGGGCGTCAACGACCTCTCGCCGCTCGAGGGCTTCGGTGAGACGCACCTCGCCGCGAGCTGGGTACCGGTCGCGATCCTGCTGTCAGCGGCAGCCTCATGGGGGGTGGCTACCAACTACGGGATGCGTTCCGGCGGGTTTGTAGGCGGCGCGTTCGTGGCTGTGTTCACTGCCGATCCGTGGCAGATCGCGCTTGCCCTGGGCGGCGCGTTCGCCACCTACCTGGTGGTGACGAAGCTGCTGATGCCGCGGCTGATCCTGTTCGGCCGCCGCAAGTTCGCGACGATGCTGATGCTGTCGTCGTTGATGGTGTGGAGCGCGCTGTGGTTCGGCGACGAAGTGTTGTCGCTGTCGGTGTCGAACCACATGCGCGTGTCGTCGCTGGCGCTCACCCCGCTGTTCCTACCCGGCATGTTGGCCAATGACATGCAGCGCACAAGCCCTCGCCGCGTCCTGCTGGGATTGTCGCTCGCAGCCGGGTTCGTGCTGACGACCACCTGGTGGATGTACGCAACCGTGCACCAACTCCGCGAGCCGCTTGTGGTGAGGTTCATGGCGCTGGCCCTGTTCGGGTTCATATTCTGGCCGCAGCTCAGCAAGCGACCCAAGGTGCTCGCCGGGCAGATCACCGCTGCGCTCGGCGAACGACTGCGACCGCTCCGTCCGTCGCTTGTCGTCGGGCATCGACTTTCCGCTTTCTACGCGCAGCGACTCGTCAATGGTTCGCTCGCTGTGTCCGGCTCAGGCGCGGGGATCGCGCCGGTGGCCTGGTCGTCGGGCGGGTACCAGCAGTGGCGCGCTGCACATGAACACGTCGCGGTCGACGCCGAGCAGTGGCTGGAGTCCGAGCTCGGACAACCGCGGCGGCGGAACCTTCGCCTGCTTGGCACCGGAGTTCGACCGGTGGGAGGCCGCCCGGCCGCAGCACTGCAATCGTTACCGGGGGCGACTGACGACTACACCCGTGAGGTGGCGGACCTTCTCCACGGCGACGGCGAGGCCGGCTACATGTCGTTCGCGGATAGGGATGGTCTGCTGGTTTCGTGATCACCCGTGACCATCGAGCGTGTGAATGGGGCCGACACCCAGGCGTGAGCGTTCGCGGGGCTGAACCGACCGGTGCTCAGTAGGCTGGAAAACCTATGTGTGGGATCATCGGAGTCGTCAGCCGGCCATCGACGCGAACGGTACCCCCCGACGCTGCGCTTCTTGCCCTGCTGGACGAGGCCGTCGCCTCGCCGACCATCGCCGGGAGCATCGCCCCCAGCGTGGAGTGCGACCGCCTGCTGCGCGGCGTTCCCGGAATGCATGCCCTCGTCGGCCGTCACGGTCTCGTCGCCTCGATCACAGCCAGGCTCGATCAGCTCGACGCCCGTGTCGCCGATGAGGAGTTGCGCTTGGAGCGCGGCGAGGGGCTCGACCCCGATGAGGTCGAGCGTGCCAGCGCCACGCTCATCGCCATGCGTGACGCAATCTGGGCGATCCGTAACGACCGCATCCGTACCGCTGGCGAGGTCGGTCGATTCGTTGGCAGTGATGGCGGAGATGCCGCGATCGCCGGGTACTTCGGTGTGCAGATCGCCCTGTCGGCCCTCGACCGGCTCGAGGTCCGCGGCCGCGACTCTGCCGGCATCCACCTGTCGGTGTGGGGTCACGAACTTGCCGCCTACGACGCCGCAGTGGTGTCGTTGTTGCACCAGCGGATGTTCGATCCGTTGTTCCAGAACGGCTCGGCTCGCCTCGTCGACGGCTGCTTCAGCTTCGTGTACAAAGCTGCCGCCGAGATCGGCGAACTCGGCGACAACTCCCGCGCGCTGCGCGCCGGTGTGCACGGCGACGCCCTGCTGCGGCACGTGCTTGCCCAGCCCGGAACGCGCGTCACGGTACTTGGGCACACTCGCTGGGCAAGCGTCGGCATCATCAGCGAACCCAACTGTCATCCACTCAACTCCGACGAGTTGGAACGTGTTGGCGGTGAAGTCGACGGGCCCTACGTGGTGGCCGCGCTGAACGGTGATGTGGACAACCACGCCGACATCCGGGCGCAGTACGGATTGCGCATCCCTGGGCAGATCACCACCGACGCCAAGGTCATTCCCGCGGTGATCTCGCGGCTCGCGGCGGCTCAGACCTCGGGTGATCTCACCGAGGCCTTCCGCCGCACGGTCGCTGGATTCGATGGCAGCGTTGCCATCGGGGCTGCGATCACGGCACGTCCGGATTCGATGTACCTGGCACTGCGCGGCAGCGGCCAGGCCCTCTACGTGGGGCTCGCCGACGACTGTTTCATCGTGGCCAGCGAGCCGTACGGGGTGGTCGAGGAAACGGACCGGTTCGTGCGCGTCGACGGCGAAACTGCCTCGGAATCCGGTAGCCGTGGTCAGGTGTTCATCCTCGACGGCTCGCTGGCCGGCGAGCTCACGGGCATCAGGCGGATGGCCTACGACGGAACGGATCTGCCCATCGACGAGGCGCAGGTGGCCACGGCCGAGATCACCACCCGCGACATCGACCGCGGTGACGCCCCACACTTCTTGCTCAAAGAGATCCACGAGGCACCCGACAGCTTCCGCAAGACGCTGCGCGGCAAGATCGCCGGTACCGATGACAGCTTGTACGTGGTGGTCAGCGACCGGGTCCTGCCCCCTGATGTCCGCACCCGGCTGGCCAACGGCTCGATCACGAAGGTGCGTGTGATCGGCCAGGGAACCGCGGCGGTGGCCGGACGCAGCATGTCCGAGATCCTCGATTCGCTGTGTGGCGGTGTCCTTGATGTCGATCCGATCACGGCCACCGAGTTGAGCGGTTTCGCGTTGCGGCTCGACATGAGCGACACCTTGATCGTTGCCGTCAGCCAGAGCGGGACCACCACCGATACCAACCGCACAGTCGATCTGGCCAGGGGCCGTGGCGCTGCCGTGTTGGCGATCGTGAACCGTCGCAACAGCGACCTCACCGACAAAGCCGACGGGGTGATGTACACCAGCGACGGACGTGACGTGGAGATGAGCGTTGCGTCGACGAAGGCGTTCTACGCGCAGGTGGCTGCGGGCGTGTTGCTGGCGTGCGCGATCAGCGTGGCTGCCGGGCTCGGCACCGATAGTCGCCGCCACGAGCTGCTGGCTGCGCTGCGCGAGATCCCCGATGCGTTGCGCAAGGTGATCGCGAGTCGCGATGAGATCGCCGATGTGGCCCGCCGGTTCGCCCCGTCGAAGCGCTACTGGGCCATTGTCGGCAACGGTCCCAACGTCGTTGCTGCCGAGGAGATCAGGATCAAGCTCAGCGAGCTCTGCTACAAATCGATCGCGTGTGATATCACCGAGGACAAGAAGCACATCGACTTGTCGAGTGAGCCACTGATCCTGGTGTGTGCGGCTGGACTGGTGGGAGGTACCGCCGACGACGACGTGGCCAAGGAGGTGGCCATCTACAAGGCGCACAAGGCCACGCCGATCGTCATCGCCACCGAGTCCGACGAGCGGTTCGCCGTTGCTCCGGCGGTCATCTCCGTTCCCGCCGTGGACTCAGCGCTTGCGTTCGTGCTCTCGGCGATGGTCGGTCACCTGTTCGGCTACGAAGCTGCGCTGGCAATCGACGGATCGGCCCGCCCGTTACGCGAGGCGCGTGAGACCATCGAGAATGCCCTCGTCCAAGAACAGGGTGCCGACGCCATCTTGCGCCGGGTGCGTCACGACATCCGCCCGTGTAGTGAGCGCTTCCTCGACGGGTTGCGGAGCGGAACCTACGACGGCCATCTCGAAGCCTCCACCGCGGTACGCGTGGTCGGTTTCCTGCGCGATCTGGCCAGCGAATCACCACTGGAGGACTATCAACGGATCACGGGTGCTGTCGCCACACCAAGTGGTTTCATCGACGACCTGGCCGCGGCGCTGACCCGCGCCATCGAAGAGCTCACTCGGCCCGTCGATGCGATCAAGCATCAGGCCAAAACCGTCACCGTCGGCATCAGCCGCAACGACGAAGGTGTGCTCGATCGCCCCCTCGTTCAGGCAGTACTGGCCAGCGGTGCCGGGCGCGACCGGCTCACCTACCACACGCTCAAGGTGCTGGCCGATCTTGATCCGGCGGTGGCCTCGGTCACCGGCTTCACCCGGTACCGCATCGATGGTGATCCGGCTCACGATGCCAGCATTGCGATCGTTGATCGGGGCGGCATCTCCAACGGTGTCCCCAGCCGCGTCGAGCGTCACTCGCAGCTCGTCGGTACCAAACGCCGCGTCGCCAGCGAGCGCGAGGTGCTGGTCGCTCGCGGTCGCAGCGACAAGCGGCTGCTGATCTTCGTGCCGGAAGTGAAGTCGGGTGTGTGCACGGGGATCACCCTGTTGCACGTCACCTTCCATGATCGGTTGCCGGCGTCGGTAATGCGCGGCGTGCTCCAGGGCTACGACCACCGTTACGATCGCCTCGTCGACTGGGTGTCCGAGACCGAGACGGTGTTCCGTGACGACCGGCTGGCCGAGCTCGGCGTAGCCGATCTGTTGATCCTGCCGATCTCGGAAACCGCCGATCACTGGCGAAGCTGATGTCGGTTGTCGGCATTGGTGTCGACGCGGTCGACATCGAGCGGTTCCGCCGGTCCTTGCACCGGACTCCCACGATGCGGCGCAGGTTGTTCACCATGACCGAACTCGACGACCTCGCCGAGCGCGCCGACCCGGTTCCGGGCCTGGCCGCTCGTTTCGCCGCCCGCGAAGCAACCATGAAGGCCCTTGGCGTGGGCCTGGGAGCATTCGGCTTCCACGAGGTGTGGGTCGTGCGTCGCCCCTCTGGCGAACCGTCGCTGATGGTGACCGGCGCGGCTGAGCGAATTGCCGGCAACGCCGGGGTCGACAGGTGGCACCTGTCGATCACCCATACCGACACGGTCGCGATCGCCTACGTGGTAGCAACCGCGGCCCCGGGGTGGTCGCCCTCGTAGGCTGACGCGATGTTGCCGATCGTGACGCCCGACGAGATGAAGGCCCACGATCTTGCTGCCGACGTAGAGGTCGAGGTGTTGATCGAACGCGCCGGATCCGCCGTGGCGCGGGCAGCGTTGCGAATGCTCGGCGGTGCCTACGGGCGCACGGTGAACGTGATCGTTGGCCCAGGAAACAACGGTGCCGACGGCAGGGTCGCCGCCCGACTGCTGGCCGCACGGGGCGTCAAGGTGCGGGTGATTCCGGCCGACACGTGCCCGGCCGAACTGCCGGGATGCGATCTGGTCATCGATGCCGCGTTCGGTACCGGCTTTCGCGGCTCGTGGGCGGCCCCCGACGTTGGCCACGCGCTGGTACTCGCCGTCGATGTGCCCAGCGGGGTCGATGGCCTCACCGGGACGGCATCGGCGACGGTGATTCCCGCCGACCGCACGGTCACGTTCGCTGCGCTCAAGCCAGGGTTGTTGTTCGGTCCCGGCAGTGCGCTGGCCGGGGAGATCGAAGTCGTCGATGTTGGTTTGGAGATCGTGCTCGACGAGTCCGAGCCGGTCGCGCAACTACTGCAGCGCAGCGATGTGATGGCACTGCTGCCGCGACGCGGCGTGGCCGCGCACAAGTGGAACGCGGCGGTTCGGGTGCTCGCCGGGTCGGTGTCGATGCCGGGCGCAGCCGGATTGGTTGCCGCTGGGGCGATGCGCATGGGGGCTGGAATGGTGCATGTGTCGACACCGGGCCTCGACCGCCTCGCAGCAGTGCCGATCGAGGCAGTCGGTCGACCGCTCCCGGCGACTGGTTGGGGCACGGAAGCCTTGCGGTCGTTGGACCGCTTTCACGCGGTGGTCCTCGGACCGGGCCTCGGCCGCAAGGAGGACACCGCGTCCAGCGCGCGTTCGGTGGCGATCGCGGCCCCGCTCCCGGTGGTGATCGACGGCGACGGATTGTTTGCGCTTGCATGGAACGCCGACGGTGCGGCGGCGCTGCTGCGCCAGCGCAGCGCCCCGACGGTGCTCACCCCGCACGACGGCGAATATCAGTTGCTCACGGGTGCGCCGCCGCCACCGGATCGCATCGCTGCGGCGCGCCGGTTGGCCGTGCACACCGATTGCGTGGTGGTACTCAAGGGCCCGACGACCGTGGTCGCCGGCCCCGACCGTGAGGTGTTGGTGGTGAACTCCGGTGACGAACGACTGGCCACCGCGGGCACGGGTGACGTGCTCGCCGGGATGATCGGTGCACTGCTCGCGATGCGTCTCGATCCGCTCGTTGCCGCTGCGGTTGCGGTATGGGTGCATGGCCGGGCGGGGACACTGGGCCCCGCGGCGGGACTGATTGCCAGCGACCTACCCGAGTTGATCCCCATGGTGCTGGCCGATCTCACCGCTGCGGGTTGAGTCGTGACGGAGCGATCAACGCCTGGTCAGCCTGCGTCGGGCCGATGGGCGTGGGCCGACGTTGATCTGGCAGCGGTGCGATACAACATCGAGGTGATCCGCGGTGTTGTGGCACCGGCGGTGGTGTGGGCGGTGGTGAAAGCTGACGGGTACGGGCACGGGGCCAACAAGGTGGCGCTGGCCGCGCTCGATGCGGGTGCGGCAGGGCTGTGCGTCGCGCTTGTCGACGAGGGCGTGGCGCTTCGTCGGCACGGGGTTGGGGCCCCGATCCTCGTGCTGAGCGAGCAACCGCCCGACCAGTTGCGCAGCATGATCGACCACGACCTGATCTCCACGGTGTACAGCGCCGCACAGATCGACGCCCTGTGCGATGCCGGTGCGCGGCATCATCGCGTGCACCTAAAAGTGGACACCGGAATGCACCGGGTCGGTTGTGACCCCGCCGATGCAGTGTCGTTGGCCGCACGGATCGAGCGTTCTGCCGGTGTTGAACTGGCCGGCTTGTGCACTCACCTCGCTGTGGCCGACGAGCCGGGTGATCCGTTTACCGCGTCGCAACTCGACCGTTTCGACACCGTGCTGGACGGCCTCGTCGCGGCGGGCATCGACCCTGGCATGGTTCATGCCGCCAACTCCGCCGGCGCGCTTGCCCATCCCGCTGCTCGGCGGATGATGGTGCGGATCGGGATCGCAATGTATGGCGTCGCTCCCGGCTCAGGTGTCGCCGGGCTCACGGCCGCGCTGCGGCCGGCCCTGTCGCTGCGGGCACGCGTGTCGTTCGTTCGCCGCGTCGTTCGCGGCGAACGAGTGTCGTACGGGCTACGGCACACCTTCGATCGTGACAGCACCATCGCCACAATCCCGATCGGCTACGCCGACGGCGTGCCTCGACGCCTGTTCGGAACTGGCGGTGAGGTGCTCATCGGTGGCCGCCGTCGACCGATCGCGGGGGTGGTCACGATGGACCAGACGATGATCGACATGGGTGACGACCAGGTCGACATCGGTGACGATGTGGTGTTGATCGGTCGACAAGGTGATGCGAAGATCACTGCTTCCGACTGGGCCGAACGGCTCGGCACGATCGGCTATGAAGTGGTGTGCGGGGTCGGCACGCGCATCGAGCGCCGCTACCAATGACCGTCACCAGGCGTGCCACCGTCGGACGACGGCTGCTCACTCTCGTAGACTCGCGCACTTGATGCTGCGTCTCCGCTCGAACTCACCGGATGCAACACGTAACGTCGCCGCTGCCGTGGCTCGCCTGGCCCGGTCAGGCGACGTGGTGGTGCTCGCCGGCGAGATGGGGGCCGGCAAGACCGCGTTCGCACAAGGTTTCGGCGCCGCGCTCGGGGTGACCGAGCCAATCACATCGCCAACGTTCAACCTGGTCCACAGTCATTCCGCGGGCAAGCTCATGTTGCACCATGCCGACGTCTACCGGCTGGGGACCAATCACGAGGTAGCCGACCTCGCCTTCGCCGAGCTTGCCGAGGCCGACGGGGTGTTGCTGGTGGAGTGGGGCGATGTCATCGCCGCGTCACTCGGCGAGCACCTCATCGTGCACCTGCGAATGCCCGACACCGGTGACGCGAGCGCGGACACCAGCGACACCAGCGACACCGGTGACGAGGCCGCCGAGATGACGCGGGTGATCGAGATCAGCCCGATCGGGCGAGTGTGGGCAACGCGCTGGGCGCATCTGTCGAGCGATCTGGAGCGTTTCGCATGTTGATCCTCGGTATCGAGACAGCCACTGAACAGGTCAGTGTGGCGATCGGCGGGCATGAGGGGGTGCTCGGCATGTTCGAGGTGTGTCGTGGTCGGCGACACGCGGAGACACTGGTACCGGCGGTCGAGTTCGTGTGCCGTCAGGCCGACATCGAACTCGCCGAGATCAGCGTCATTGCGGTTGATGTCGGGCCTGGGCTGTTCACCGGGATGCGCGTGGGGTTGGCCGCGGCCAAGGCGTTCGCCCAATCGTTGCGGGTTCCGATGATGGCGATGAACTCGCTCGATCTCCTTGCGTTCCCGCTTCGCTACAGCGTGCGCACGATCGCCGCCGTGATCGATGCACGCAAGGGAGAGTTGTTCTTCGCGTTCTACCGTCCCGTGCAGGGCGGCGTGCAACGCGTCAGCGAACCTCGCTGTGGGCGGGTTGCCGACTTGACCGCCGATGTGATGGCACGCGGCGATGACGTGCTCTTCGTCGGGGATGGCGCGCTCCGCTACCGCGACGAGATCGGCGCCGATGTACGCGGCGACTTCGCCGAACAGTTCCTGTCCCGGCCCTCGGCCGGCACCTTGGTGCAGCTCTGCCATCCCAAGGCGTTGCGCGAGGAATGGGTCAATCCGTGGGAGATCCAGCCGATGTATCTCCGCCTCCCCGACGCCCAGATCAACTGGGCGACCCGCGCCAGCGTTGATCCCGCCGGCGAACCGCCGGGGGCCGCATCGTGAGCGTGCTCTCGCGTCTGCTGCGCCGCTCGGAGGGCGACGCCAGGTTGGTGATCGAACCGCTGAGGCGACGCGACCTACCGGCGATCCAGTCGATCGAACAGGTTTCGTACCCGAAGCCGTGGTCGACGAGCGTGTTCGTCAGTGAGATCGAGATGGCCCGCCGCGGTGAACGCCACTACCTGGTCGCTCACCTCGGCAACGAACTTGTCGGGTACGCCGGGCTGATGTTCGTCGTTGGTGACGCACACGTCACCAACATCGCCTGCGCGCCGGCTCACCACCGCACCGGTGTCGCCACCCGATTGCTGGCCGAGTTGGCCTGGACGGCGATCGAGCGCGAGTGCGGCGCGCTCACGCTCGAGGTGCGCGCCAGCAACGTTGGAGCCCAGGCGCTGTATCGCAGCTTCGGGTTTGGGCCCGTCGGGGTGCGCAAGCGCTACTACGAAAACGTGGAGGATGCGATCGTGATGTGGTGCCACGACATTGCCGATCCGCCGTATCGCCAGCGGCTCGAGTCGCTCTGCCCGGAGGCCGCCCGTGGGTGACCCCCCCACCGCTCGCCAGCCCGCCTACGCGGTGGACGAACGCACGCTCATCCTGGGTATCGAGACCAGCTGCGACGAGACCGCTGCGGCGTTGGTGATGGGTGGAACCGACGTCGCCTCCAGCGTGGTCAGTTCGCAGGTCGATCTGCACGCTCAGTACGGCGGCGTGGTCCCCGAGATCGCCAGCCGCGCCCACCTCGACATGCTCAATCCGATCGTTGCCCAGGCTATCGTCGAAGCCGGCGTTCTCGATAGCCGCATCGATGCAGTTGCGTGCACGGTTGGGCCGGGCTTGGCCGGTGCGCTCCTTGTCGGGGTGTCGGCGGCCAAGGCGTTCGCGCTCGCGTGGGATGTTCCCTTCGTCGGCGTGCACCATCACGAGGCGCACCTGTACTCGGCGTTCCTCGAGGACCCGACGCTCGAGTTCCCGTTGGTCGTGCTGCTCGTCTCTGGCGGTCACACGATGTTGATCGAGATGGAGGATCACGGCCGCTACCGATTGCTCGGCCAGACCATCGACGACGCCGCCGGTGAGGCGTTCGACAAGGTGGCCAGGTTCCTCGGCCTCGGCTTCCCGGGCGGTCCGGCCGTCGAACGCGAGGCGCTCCATGGCGACCCGGCTGCTATTGCGTTCCCGCGGGCGATGCTCAACGACAACCTCGATTTCAGCTTCAGCGGGCTGAAGACCGCGGTGATGAACTGGGTGCGCAAGCATCCCGATGTTTCATCGGCCGACGTCGCCGCGTCGTTCCAGGCGGCCGTGGTCGACGTGCTCGTGGCCAAGGCGCGTCGGGCAGCGCAGCAGGTTGGCGCCAAGGGTTTGGTGCTCGGCGGGGGCGTGGCCGCCAACTCCGTGTTGCGTGAACAGTTCCTTGACGTGTGCGTACGCGACGGCATCCGCGGGTTCCTCCCGAGTCGGTCGATGTGCACCGACAACGCAGCGATGATCGCCGCAGCGGGCTGGTACCGGTTGCGCAGCGACGGCCCGTCACCGCTCGACACCGGTGCCACCCCCAACCTGCGACTCCGCTTCATCCAGTAGGCGCCTCACGTATTCGCACACGAACGCTGGAGGGGCGCGGCGATACCGTGGGCGAGATGAAGATCGGAACGTTCACGCCGGAGGTGCCGGTGGCGCTCGCCCCGATGGCGGGAGTGACAAACGCACCGTTCCGGGCGATGTGTCGGCGGTTTGCGCCGGGGTTGATCTATGTCAACGAGATGGTGATGGCCACCGCTGTCGTACACGGCAACCCCAAGACCGACCGGATGATGACGTTCGGCCCCGACGAACATCCGCGCAGCCTGCAGGTGTACGGCTCCGATCCGGTGATGATCGGCGAGGCCATTCGGCGCCTTGCAGCGGCGGGGCGCGTCGATCACATCGACATCAACTTCGGGTGCCCCGCAGCCAAAGTCACCCGCAAGGGCGGTGGCGCCGCGGTGCCGGCCAAGCCGAACCTGTTACGGGCCATCCTGCGCGCCTCGGTCGCCGCCGGCGCGCCGTACGGCGTGCCGGTGACCGCCAAGTTCCGCACGGGCCTGTTCCCGTCGCTACTCACCCACCTTTCCACGGGCCGGATCGCGGCAGAGGAAGGCGTTGCGGCCATTGCTTTGCATGCCCGCACCGCCGAGCAGCACTACTCCGGCACGGCAGACTGGGACCGCATTGCCGAGTTGAAGCAAGCCGTCGGCGAGATTCCCGTGCTCGGCAACGGCGACATCTGGGAGGCCTCCGATGCCGTGGCGATGATGCGCCACACCGGTTGCGACGGGGTGGTGATCGGCCGCGGTTGCCTCGGCCGTCCGTGGTTGTTCCGTGATTTGGTCGAGGCGTTGAACGGCCGACCCGTTCCGGTCTCGCCCTCCCTCGGCGAAGCGTGCGCGGTCATGGCCGACCATGCCCGCCTCCTACTCGATCACCTCGGCCCGTCATTGGCGATGCGTGACTTCCGCAAGCACACCTCGTGGTACTTCACCGGCTATCCCGTCGGTGGCGAGGAGCGTCGCAGGTACAGCAACATTGACACGATCGCTGAGCTCGAAGATCTGATCGCCCTGCTCGACCCGGCGATAACCATTGTCGATGGCGGCGAGCGGATTCGCCGTGGCCACACCAACGGCCCAATCCGGGTTGCGCTACCGGAGGGTTACCTCAACCATCTCGACGATCTCACCGTTCCCGACGATGGCCATGTGATGGCGCTGAGCGGCGGATGATCGCAGTCGTCCTGGCCTCGGCGTCACCGCGCCGGCTGGACCTGCTCGCGCCGCTCGGTCTCGACATCACGGTGATGCCCGCCGACATCGACGAAACCCCGCTCCCGGGCGAGTCGCCTGTCGCCTACGTGCAGCGCCTTGCGGCCAAAAAGCGGGAGGCGATTGCGTTCTGGTCACACGATCCCGGCGCTGAGCCGGGATCACGTGACCAGAACGAGATGGACGAGATTGTGGTGATCGCCGCCGACACCACCGTCGACCTCGATGGCGTGATCCTTGGCAAACCCGCCGACGCGGCCGAGGCAACGGCCATGCTCGCCGCGCTGTCGGGCCGCACCCATCTCGTCCACACGGGGGTCAGCGTAGGACGCGGGTCGAGGGTGGCCGCCGGTGTGGCATCCACGGCGGTGACTTTTGCCGAGCTGGATGGGCGAAAGATCGCCTGGTACGTCGGTACCGGCGAACCGTTCGACAAGGCCGGGGCGTACGCGATTCAAGGCGCTGGAGGGTTCTTCGTGGCGTCTGTCGAGGGCAGCGTCAGCAACGTGATCGGCCTCCCTCTGACCCTTCTGGTGGAGCTTGCCGCGCGAGTCGGGGTTGGCTTGATCTCGTCGGTCTGACCCGGCACCGCGCAGGCGATCCGCCCAGACGGTGCAGATCGCGCAGCAGCACACCTCCGCGCACCCTCGATGCGTTCGCCTGAGCGCTGGGTAGAACCGGGAGCTGCCCAGCGGACGCGTACTCGTCTTCACAGATCAAGCGTGGCGACGATCGTGCCGTTGACGTCGAGGATCTCCGCTGTGCCGTCGGGCGCTTCGCTGAATCCGTGCGCGCCCAGGTAGGTGGTGGATTGCCCGAGCACCACCATCGGCACATCGACGGGGTCGACGGCGGCGCCATCGACTGCGGTGAGGCGAACCCGCAACGTTCCGGTGGGCTCCGATGGCCACTGCCACGTGGCCACTACGAACGTCGCGGTCGGCGTTGAGTAGGTTCGCAGCGCGGGCAGCGCGGCCTGCGGAGAGATGAACCCACCGCCGAAGTTGTCGCCGAACAGCTCGAGCACACCTGGGCGGGTGCTCGCCTGCCAGCTCCGGCCGTCGGTGAGCGTGCCCTGGCCAATCTGCGTCGACAGCAGCATCGAGGTGTCGTCCACCTCAAGCTCTCCACGCTGGGATCGTTGCACGAGTTCGCTCCACTCGCCGGGCTCGGATTGGCGGGCACCTGCTACGAGGGCCAATAGCTCCTGCGGTGTCGTGGTCACGCCGAGCACGGTCGTCACCCGGCCGTTGTCGATCCATTGGGCGATCGCTCCGATGCCAGTGCCGGGCAGAGATCCGAACGTGACCGATCGTCGGACGCCGGCTGGTGTGGTGACCACCGTGGTGCGCCCGATTCCGAGCTCGTCCGCGGCAGCCCAGGAAGGAAGCACCAACTCGGCGAGACGGGTCGCCTCAGGCGTGGCCGCAGCGGTCTGGACGCCGACCCAGCCTCCTCCCCGGCGGTCGAGGTAGCTGGCCGACGATTCGGGTGTGCCGATCATCGAGAGGGCGATGCCGCTCCACAGCGGAGCGCCAATCTGCGTCGGTAACGCGAACAGTTCGAGGGGAGCGCCTGGCGAAGTGAGGTCGCCGTAGTCGATTGATCGGTCGGCGGTGACGGTGGTGGCGATGCGCACCAGTTCGTCGATCGACAGGCCGAATCCGGTCATCTCGAACGGCGTGTCGGTGACCGAGGTGAAGTGCATCGTGAACACGCCATCGACACTCGTGGACAGCAGGGCTGGACGGCCCCCGAGGTCGACCCGGACGGCATCGACGACCAACGGTTCGTAGCCACCCTGTCCGGCGGTGGAGGCGATGGCCAGCCAGCGCCCCGTGGTACGGGTGGCGTCTGGTGCTGACCACAGATCGATGGAGCCGACTTGTCCGTTGGAATCGACCCCTGCCCCTGGGTAGGAGTACACCCCGGTGAGCTGCAGGTCGTCGGAGTTGCCGAGCAGCAACCCCGCCGGTCTGGCCGGGGCAGCGTCGACGAGCCGGCCAGTCGGCTCGACCGTGGCCGCCTCGGCGACGACGATGTTCGTAGTGGCTGGCTCGGCGCCCGCCGCAATGGCAGGGGTGCTGGCGCCCGGTGCGCTGGTGGCCGGTGCGCTCTGCGGGGTGCTGTCCCAGGGGGCTGCGGCGATGATGCCGACACCGATCAGCGCAGCGAACACGACGGCGGTAACTGCCATCAGCCACCTCGATCGGGGTGGCTCGTCGCCGAACTCGGCGGCCTGTTGACCGTCGAAGCCGACGAAGTCGGCCATGTCCGACGCGCCGAAGGCTCCGTCGCGGGGCGTGACGAACTCGATCATCCCGCTTCCCGACTCCTGCGACGTCCGGCCCACCTCGGCAGTCTCGCGCTGAACGAGGCGTCAGCGCTCGCCGGTCACAGGTTGAGCGTGGCGATGACGGTGCCTTGGGCATCGATGATCTCGGCAACGCCATCGGCCAACTCGCTGAAACCGTGCACGGCGACGTAGTCGGTGGACTCTCCAATCCGCACCATCCGTACCTCCGCTGGGTCCAGCGGCACCGCCACCCCATCGACGATTGTGGTGAGCCGCACCCTCAAACTGCGTTCCACGCCGGCCGGCCATGCCGAGGTGGCCACGACGAACGTCGTCGCCGCTGTCGAGTACGTGCGCACCGTGGGTTCGGGTCCACCGTCCAAGACCACCTGCCCACCGAAGTCGTCGCCATATAAGTTGAGCCAACCCGGGCGCACGTCTGCCTGCCAGGTCGTTCCGTCTGCCAGGGTCCCGCTTCCCGCCGAGGTGGAGGCAGCCATCGGCGTCTCATCGACGTGGAGTTGGCCGTCCGCCGACCGGATCGCGAGGTCGCGCCATTCGTCCGCTCCGGCCGGGCGGACATCGGCGACCAAAGCGAACAGTTCTTGTGGTGTGAGGTTGGTGCCGATGACACTGATGACCTGGCCGTCCCACGTCCATTGGGCGACGGCGTTGATGCCCAGTTCGGGTAGTGATCCGACGGTGACCAATCGGTGGGTCCCGTCCGCCGCAATCAAAGTTTTCCGCCGCTCGTTGCCCTGTGCGGTTGCCGCCGGCCATGGGGGGAGAAGGAACTTGGTCAGCGTGCCCGCCCGAGGGGTGCTCGGGGCCACGAAGACCCCCACGAATTTCAGCCCATACCGGTCGACGTAGGTGACCGTCGACTCGGTGGTGCCGAGCGCGGCACCACTGAGCGCACCCCAACCCGATGCCAGCTCCGAGATTGGTGGCGGGAACGACTCAAGTGGACCTCCGCTTCCGGTGAGGTCGCCGTAGTGGATGACGGATCCGTCCGGCTGCACCGCGCCGGCAATCCGGACGACCTCGTCGATCGCGAAACCGAATCCCGTCATCTCGATCAGGGTGCCACTGGTGGTGACGCTCAGGGTGAACACACCGTCGGCGCTGGTGCCGAACAGAGCCACCCGACCATCAAGGTCAACCCGGATGGCGTCGGCGACCATCGCCTGGTACGGGCGAGCAACGTCGCTTGCGGCGATCGCCAGCCACCGGCCGCTGCTACGAGTGGCGTCGGGCATCGCCCAGAGGTCGACTTCGAGCATGTTGTCATAGGTGTTGATCGCGGCGGTGGGATCCGAAAACACCCCGCTCAACTGGAGGTCGCCGGGGTTGTCGAGCAGCATGCCCACAGGTTTTGTCGCCACGTCATCGAACCGCTCAGCGGCGGGTCCGCGGGTCGTGACCGGGTTGGCATCGCCGGTCGTGACGGTCGCCGGGCTTGGCGGTATCACCTCAATCGTGGTTGGTGGTGCGGACTCCGGGGCGCTGTCCCAGGGTGCGGCGGCAATGATGCCGACGCCGAACAACACCGTGACGACGATCGCGGCCACAGCCAACAGCCAGGGTGAGCGTGGTGGTTCGTCGCCGAACTCGGTCGCCTGCTCACCGTCGAAGCCGACGAAGTCGGCCATGTCCGACGCGCCGAAGGCGCCCTCGCGAGGCGTGACGAACTCGACCACCCCACTTCCCGACTCGTGTGACGTCCGGCCCACCTCGCCAGTCTCGCGCCAAACCGGCTGATCGGGAAGTTGTCAGGGCACCCGCCGTTAGCACTCTCGCCTCCCGGTTGCTAACGGGGGTGTCAGGAGCGTAACCTTGGCACTCGCGATGGTCGAGTGCTAACTCGGCTGTCCACTGAATCCACGTCACACATTTCCGTCAAGTGCTCTTGCCAATGGAGGCCTGCACCATGAATCTCAAGCCGCTCGATGACCGCATCGTCGTGAAGCCCAACGAGGCCGAGCAGACCACTGCATCCGGTCTGGTGATCCCCGATACCGCCAAGGAAAAGCCGCAGCAGGGCGAAGTCCTCGCCGTCGGCCCCGGCCGTTGGAGCGACGACAAGGGAAGCCACAGCGCGCTCGACGTCAAGGTCGGCGACACCGTCCTGTACTCCAAGTACGGCGGCACCGAGGTCACGATCGAGGGTCAGGATCTGTTGATCCTGACCAGCCGTGACGTCCTCGCCATCGTGGCCAAGTGATCTTCCTCTACCTGAACGGAACCACAACATGGCAAAGCAACTGAAGTTCAACGACGAGGCCCGCAGGGCGCTCGAAGCCGGCGTGAACAAACTGGCCGACACGGTCAAAGTCACGCTCGGGCCGAAGGGCCGCAACGTGGTGCTCGACAAGAAGTTCGGCGCCCCGACGATCACCAATGACGGTGTGTCGATCGCCAAGGAGATCGAGCTCGACGACCCGTTCGAGAACATGGGTGCCCAGTTGGTCAAAGAGGTCGCCACCAAGACCAACGACGTTGCCGGTGACGGCACCACCACGGCAACCGTTCTCGCTCAGGCGCTCGTGCACCTGGGCCTGCGCAACGTGGCCGCCGGTGCCAACCCGGCCGGTTTGAAGCGGGGCATCGACAAAGCTGTCGCCGCCGCCGTCGAGTCGATCAAGAGCCAGTCTCGTGAAGTCGACGACAAAAGCGACATCGCCGCTGTTGCCACCATCTCTGCCGCCGATGCATCGGTCGGCGAGGTCATCGCCAACGCGATCGACAAGGTCGGTAAGGACGGCGTCGTCACGGTGGAAGAGAGCAACACCTTCGGCACCGAGCTCGAGTTCACCGAGGGGATGCAGTTCGACAAGGGCTACTTGTCGCCGTACTTCGTCACCGACGCCGAGCGCCAAGAGGTCGTCCTCGAAGACGCCTACGTTCTGTTGCATGGCTCGAAGATCTCCACCGTGCAGTCGATGCTGCCAACGCTCGAGCTGGTCATGAAGACCGGCCGCCCGTTGCTGATCGTCGCCGAAGACCTCGAAGGCGAGGCACTAGCCACGCTGGTGGTCAACAAGATCCGCGGCACGTTCAACTCCGCTGCGGTGAAGGCTCCCGGCTTCGGCGATCGCCGCAAGGCGATGCTGCAGGACATGGCCGTGCTCACCGGCGGTCAGGTCATCAGCGAAGAGGTCGGCCTCAAGCTCGACACCGTCACCCTCGACCTGCTCGGCCGGGCCAAGCGCGTCATCATCACCAAGGACAACACCACCATCGTTGATGGTGCTGGTGAGTCCGATGACGTTGCCGGCCGGATAAATCAGATCAAGGCTGAGATCGACAACACCGACAGCGACTGGGACCGCGAGAAGCTGCAAGAGCGTCTCGCCAAGCTGGCCGGCGGCGTTGCCGTCATCAAGGTCGGCGCCGCCACCGAGGTGGAGCTGAAGGAAAAGAAGCACCGCATCGAAGACGCCGTCTCGGCTACCCGGGCAGCGATCGAAGAAGGCGTTGTCGCCGGTGGCGGCGTGGCACTCGTCCGTGCCCGCAGCGCTGTCGCCGACGTTGTCGCTTCGCTCAAAGGTGACGAAGCCACCGGTGCCCGCACCGTGTGGGAAGCCCTCGTGGCCCCGTGTCGGCTCATCGCCGATAACGCCGGCCTCGAAGGCGCCGTCACCACTCAGCAGGTCGAGGCCGCTTCTGGCCCGATGGGCCTCAATGCGGCAACCGGCGAGATGGTCGACCTGTTCAAGGCCGGCATCATCGATCCGGCCAAGGTGACCCGGGCGGCGCTGCAGAACGCAGCATCGATCGCGGCCTTGGTGCTCACCACCGAATGCCTCATCGCCGACAAGCCCGAAAAGAAGGCACCGGCAATGCCCGGCGGTGGCGGCGGTATGGGCGGTATGGGCGGCATGGGTGGCATGGGAATGATGTAAAGCCCGTCGGCGCTTGTGCCGATGACTCCCCGAATGACAGCTCCGGTGCTGCCCCTGTGGCCGCCGGGGCTGTCGGCTTTTTCGGACGAGATCGTTTGGGACGGTACCGGCCGGGTCGGCACGCCGACCGTTATCGTGGGTTTGTGCCACGCGCGACTCCCGCATCGAACGCGACAGCAAATGCCGCAGCTCGGGCGGCCGATAAGGCTGCTGGGAAACGTCCGTTCTGGATGCATCAACTCGTCGAGTACGTCCTGGGCGGGCTGTTGGTCGCGCAGGGCTTGCAGAGCCCCGACCCGGTGCTGCCATCGGCCGCGGGCGCATTAATCATGCTCAACGCGGCCATCGCCCGCGGCCCGTGGTCGGCGTTCCGGTGGGTGAGCCGGTCGATGCACCGCCGCCTCGACATCGTGGTCATTGCCGCAGTGGTGGTGATGGCGGCGCAGCCGGTCGTTGCCGTCGATGCCACCGGCCGCATCGTGATGGCCGGCATCGCTTTTGTGCACGCGTTCGTGTGGAGACAGAGCAGCTTCACCGAGAAGATCAGGACGCGGGCGCCGATCTCTGCCGCAGACGGCCGCGGGGTCGAGATCGGTCGCCTTGCCGGCCGTGCGGTCGGCGACGGCATCAACGCCGCCAAGCGGTTCAAGAAGTAGGAGCCCGCCACCAACCTTGGGGGCGCGGCGTTAGCCTCACGCCTCATGGCGTTCGATATCCCCGCTCCCGACCTCACCAAGCTCATCGCCGCGTGGGACGAATGGGAGCGCGGTGGCGAAGCGCCCGGCAAGGTGCTGTCGAAGTTGAAGACCGCTGGGTTGCCAGCGGTCCTCGCCCAGCTTCGCGACAGCGGCTGGACGCCAACGTCGGACTGACTGGTGCAGGGCGCGGAACCTGGTCGCCGTCCGGGCGGCGCACAGTTCATCCCCCGGCCCGACCTGTGGCGACCCGGTGCCCCGGCACCCTGGCCGTCACCACACGGCGGCCCGACCCCCGGGGTCACCGTCGACACGCTCGTCAATGCGGTCACGGCCTCACCGGGGAGGGCGATGCCGCCGCCGTTCCCAAACGCACGCCATTCTGCAGTGTTGGTGCTGCTTCATCAGGGTGACGATGGTGCCGAGGCGTTGTTCACCCGGCGTGCGGCCCACCTTCGGACTCACCGCGGTGAGGTCAGTTTTCCCGGAGGTCGGCTCGATCCTGGTGAGAGCGCCGTCGATGCCGCCCTGCGCGAGGCATGGGAGGAGGTGGGGCTCGACCCGGCATCGGTGACGGTCCACGGGGAGCTCGACCACCTGTGGACGGTGGTGAGCGGCAACCACATCGTGCCGGTGGTGGCATCGGTGCAGGAGCGCCCCGAGTTGCAACCTCATGCGGACGAGGTGGACCGCATACTGTGGGTGTCGCTCGCCGAGCTGGCCCGCGCCGATACGTTCCGCGAGGAGCGGTGGGGCGTGGAGTCGTCGGAGTGGACGATCTTCTTCTTCGAGCTCGACGACGAGACGATCTGGGGCGCAACAGCGCGGATGGTGCACCAACTGCTCCGGCTCGCCCATGGACTGGACGGGCCGGAGCCGCTGGCGTGGTGACGCCGGCCGTGGTGACCGGCGTTCGTCGTTACAGCCCGCCCGCGACCCCGCCTGCTACCCCGCCTGCTACCCGGACTGCGTAGTAGTACGTCTCGGCCCACGCCGAGCATGTGGGCTGGTCGTACCACGGTCGCGACGAGCAGTGCTGACGCATATCGGTACGGAACCGGGAATCGACCCGAGACCGACTGGTCACGTTCCAGTACGTCGCGCCGCTGCCGTAGCGCCGTTCCAGCAGTTGCAGGTTGCGGTATCCGAAGTCGTGCCGACGACACGATGCCCGGACAGAATCGCGGCAACTCGGTCCGCGTCACGTTCGCCATCCAGCCACTTCGTCAACGTCTCGGCCCGCACAGGCGCCTGCTCGCGCTGCATGCCGCCCAGCAAAACCAATCGCGCGGACGGTTCAAAGCTTTCCAACGCTCGATCGAGCGCCACCGCAATCGACTCGGTCCGCCCCCAGACAACCGTGTTGGCTGGCCGCGGCGGCGGTCGGTAACCCCAATAAACCCACGGCCCCGGCTGCTTATGAACGCGCGCCAAAAGCTCGGCATACTCCTGCCGCCGAGATAAGTTCACTTCAACTTTCAACCGCTCCATCAAGCCGTCCACAACCGCAGGTTCATAGCGCTCGGCGACGGCGGCCAGTGCTGTCGCACGCAGTGGGTTGCTCTCCGGCAAATCGAGGAATGGGAGCGCCGCCGGCCAATTGCCAGAGCGCCGCAGCGCCTGCATGGCCGCGTGCGCTAGCGGCGGGTCTGGTTTCACCAGGTTCTCCTTCAGCCATCTGGCCGTATCGCCCCACCGCAGCCGTCCCAACGCCACACACGCCTCCAGCAAAACTTTGTCGTCTTGTCCCTTCCCAATTTGTCCCTTCCCAATCTCAGCCAGCCGCGCGGCCAGCGCCGCGTCGCCGCGCGGAGCATCCAGCCGATGGTTTGCCAGCACCGGATCGGCCAAATCGACAATCGCTCGCACCGCCTGCGCGCGAACCCGCGGCTCCGGGTCCGACTCGGCCAGCTTCAAGAGATCGTCGATTGCCGAAGGCTCCCCACCGCCCGCCACAATCCAAATCGCATGCAAGCGGCCGCGCACTCCGAGTCGCCGCCGGGCTAGCGCCTCCTTCACCTTCGCTAATCCAGTGCCCGCTTCACGCACAATCGCCTTCTGCGCATCGCACCGCTCGAAATAGCTGTCCGAATCAAGCTGCGCCAGCCATTT
>JANNHO010000211.1:0-3077 GCA_031404435.1 Acidimicrobiaceae bacterium
CAGGCTCGCCTGCGCGACCTGTTGCTGCGCATCCCCAATCTGCCCCACCCGGAAGCGCCCGACGGCGCCGACGACCGCGACAACCCAGTCGTCACCGGGCCGGTCGCGCTCCCGGCGGAGTTCGCTCCCCATCAGCGCGCCGCACACTGGGACACCGCCACCGATCTCGGCATCCTCGACGGCGAACGGGCCACCAAGATCAGCGGGGCGATGTTCACGATGCAGCGCGGCCCCGGGGCCACGATGGCCAGGGCGTTGTGCCAGTACGCGCTCGACTCCAACGCCGACGCGTTCGAAGAAATCCGACCACCGTCGTTGGTCACCACCGCCACCCTCACCGCCACCGGGCAACTGCCGAAGTTTGCCGACGACTCGTACGCGATCGAGCGCGACGACCTGTGGTGCATCCCCACCGCCGAGGTGCCACTCACGTCGATGTACGCGGGCGAGGTTGTCGACGAGGCCCAGCTGCCAGTGCGGTTGATGGCCTACTCGTCGTGCTACCGGCGCGAGGCTGGCTCGGCCGGCCGCGACACTCGCGGTATGCTCCGCTCGCACGAGTTCGACAAGGTCGAGATCTTCGCGCTGGCCACACCCGAGCAGGCACCGGTGTTACTCGTCGAGATGGTCGGCCGGGTCGAGCGATTGATCGCATCGCTCGCACTGCCGTACCGGATCATCGAGATCTGCACCGGCGACATGGGCCAGAGCCATCACCGCAGCTTCGACATCGAGGTCTACGCGCCGGGTTGCGACGCGTGGCTCGAGGTCAGCTCGATCAGCTGGTTCAGCGACTACCAGGCCCGCCGTGCCGACATCCGTTACCGGGTGCCAGGCGCGAAAGGCACGCAGTTGGTGCACACGCTGAATGGGTCGGCGCTTGCCGTGCCGCGGGTGTGGGCGGCGATCGTCGAGAACCACCGCCAGGCAGATGGCAGCATCACCATCCCCGACGTCCTCCGCCCGTACATGCGCGGGGCTACGTCGATCGCCGCGTCGTAGTGCACGATCCTGCGGACGCTCCGGCAAACGATCTGGCCGGGCGTCGCAAGGAGTACGAGACGGCCGGGCTCGATGCGTCCGAGATGGCGCCGCTGCCGATGGACCAGTGGCGAGTCTGGTTCGATCAAGCGGCCGAGGCGGGCTGCGTGGAACCGAACGCGTTCGTGCTGTCCACGGTCGATGGCGACGGGGCACCCCAGTCGCGCTACGTGCTGGCGAGGGGTGCCGACGCGCGCGGATTTACGTTCTTCACCAACTACGCCTCGGCCAAGAGCGATCAACTGGAGCGCAGTCCGCTGGTGGCGCTGCTGTTCACCTGGTTGCAGCTGCACCGCCAGGTCCGCGTGACGGGCACAGTCGAGCGGCTCGGTGCGTTTGAGAGCGACGCCTACTTCGCCAGCCGGCCCCGTTCGTCACAGATCGGGGCGTGGGCCTCGCCGCAGTCGCAGGTGCTCGCGGACCGCGCTGCGCTCGATGAACTCGTCGCCGAGGTCGAGGCCCGGTTCGCCGGCGCCGAGGTGCCGCGCCCGCCGCAATGGGGCGGATGGGTGGCCAGGCCGACGGGATTCGAGTTCTGGCAGGGCCGCCCCAGCCGCCTGCACGACCGCGTCCGCTACCGCCTCGCCGACGGCCACTGGCAGATCGAGCGCCTCGCCCCGTAGTCGCCTGGTGACCTCCCCCCAACTTTGTCGGTGTCGACCGGCTGAGGATGTCGAGACCGACAAAGTTCGCTGGGGCGTCAGCTCGGCCAGGTTTCGACGGAGTGGACGAGCGCGTCGACCACTGCTTGGGCGTGCGGGGCGAGGCCGGGGCCTTCCCAGTCCCAAAACAGCGGGGTCGTGCCGCGCACCCGGGGCGGCAGCTCGATCTGCACCCCGCGCTGCGGTGGCAGGTTCACCGGATTGCGGGCGTGCAGGCCGCGGAGTTCGTTGGGGATCGAATCGACGTCGGTGGTCACGTCGTAGGCCGGCAGACGCGGGCGAAGGGCAGCGCCGACATGCTCGGCGAGATCGCGGTTCTGGCCGCCGAGCAGCAGCGTCGAGTAGAAACCAGGCCTGCCAAATCCGTGCACGGTGATCACGATCTGCACATGATCGACGAACGAGCGCAGCAACGGCGAGACGGCTGGGTCGAAACGGATCGAGGGGATGTGCTGATCGAGGCCCTTCGGCTGATGCACTCCGTAGTAGCTCGATCCGGTGGCAACGGCCGCGGCGATGGCGATGCGGTCGGTCATCTCCTCCAGCGCGCCGCCGTGGTAGGCCATGAACCCGAACGGGCTGCGTAGCTCGCACACCTCGTCGACACCGGGTGTGGCGAGCAGTTCGGCGAAGCTGAGCGTGCTCATTCCGGCGCGGCCATCGCCGTGTCGACGGGGTTCGTAACGGCCCGACGACTGCGACGGCCACGGGTGACGATCGCCGAGGCGACCGCCGCAGCGACGACGGCGACGAGAACGACAGCGACGCTGCGCCAGTGGTCGTTGAGGTAGTTCTGCACGTCGGTCTGGTAGCGCTGGACCGCGTCCGTGAGCGGGTCGCCCTCCTCTTGGATGTCGACGTACCAGAAGTACCACAGCAGGTACAGACCCGACAGCAGCACGAATGCCCCCGCCACCATCTCGACGTACTGCACTCCCGTGCGAAGTACCCTGAGCAAGCCGATGTTCGCTGCGGCGAGCGAGACCGTGAGCGCGGTGACCAGCAGCGCCATGCCTGCGCCGTAGGCAACGATGTTGGCCACCCCGGCGACGAAGCCTTCACGCCGGGCGGCACCGAACAGGTTCACCGTGAACAGCGGAAGCGTGCAACCGATCGAGGCAACCGCGTAGGCGATGCCGTAGACGAACATCGACCAGAACGTTCGGTCACGCCCGCCCGCGTCGAGCTTGGGCGTGCGAATCGGCAGGCGGTAACCGAACAGCATGGCGACGCCGAGGCCGACCAGCACCACCCCGATCGCCCCTGTGGCGTACTTCGCATTCGTGTCGATCCAGTTGGTGAAGAACTCGGTGATCATCCCGACCACCAGGAACACCCCGAGGAAACCACTCGAGACCGCCGCGCTGACCTTCA
>JANNHO010000212.1:0-4189 GCA_031404435.1 Acidimicrobiaceae bacterium
GTCATCGTCATTGCTGGCACAGGTGTCCGAGTCGTCGTCGAAGCACGTGCCGGTGCCGGGGTGGGTGCTGGTGTCGGTGGGGTGGGTGGTGGTGGTGAAGTCTTCGATGTGGATGTTGATCGTGACATCGGGGCGGTGACGGGGGGTGCCCTCACCGGCATGATTGGCATTGAAGAACGCGAAGATCTCGATCGCCGCGTCGGCAGCACGCATCGCCGACGTACGCGCATCACCAGCACCGTTGAACCTCGACGCGGTCTGCAACGCCTGCTCCATCTCCACCGCGGCTGTCGGATCGAACACGAACCTGCCCAACACGGTCCCATCACCAGCACGCCCGGACCGCCACGACCGTTCTGGCACGACCGGTTCGGGCATATCGGCAACCGCTTCGGCATACGCCCGCCACTTCTGACACGTGTTCTCGGCATCGGCGACGTTCATCTGTTCCACAGCACCAACCAGCATCTGTTGATGATCGTTGAACCACCCCGCCGTCGCCGGTTTGACCACCACACGAAGCGCCCGGACCTGCCCGGCAGACAACCGTCCGGTCACCGCCGCCGCGCCAACAATGGTGTTGGCCGCCAGGAACCTGCCGTCGCTCAACAACTGTGTGGCATCACTGGAACGCATCCGGCACCGGTCACGCAACCACGCCCCCATCGACACATGCCCATCTCCAGCCCACAACCCGCCAGAAGCGATCCTGACTGCAACCAGAGCTAACCGGGAGCCATCACGCTCATGCGCAGCCCACGCGTCAACGAAATCCTCCGGGGAATCAACCCGGCCACCGGGCGGGTCGTCGCGGTCGTCGGTGAAGCTGTGATCCGAGTCCGCCGACATACCCTGATCGTACACCAGTTCGCCCCGGACCAACCCACGGAACCCATATTGCATATAGCTTGTAGAGATACCCGAGGCGCGAACACACCATCACCGATAGCTGGCGGCGCTCGCGCTCTGGCCACACCCGACTCGTCGCGCACCCACCCCAACAGGCCCGGCTGCACCTCGTCGTGACCAACGATGCGAACCTCACCAGTCCGATCGACCATCGTCCACATCACGAGCCGCAAGCGCGCCGACGTATGTGGTCAGTAGCTCGGCTAGCTCCAACGGCCCTCACCGGAAACGCCACCGCGCAACCGCCGCCGGTTCCCACGGTGGCGTAGGGTCGCTGCTATGGCCGATCGAGACGCATTCGCAGCCGAGGCGATGCAGTACGCGCCACAGCTGTACAGCGCCGCGTTGCGCATGACCCGCAACAATGCCGACGCCGAGGACCTGATCCAAGAGACGTATCTGCGTGGCTTTCGTGGCTTCGGGAACTTCCAAGAGGGCACCAACTTGCGTGCGTGGCTGTTCCGAATTCTGACCAACACCTACATCAACACCTATCGAGCCAAGCAGCGGCGGCCGCAAGAGACCGAACTCGCCGATGTCGAGGATCTGTACATGTACCGTCGGCTCGGCGCCCTCGACAACGCGTCGAGAAGTGCCGAGGATCAGCTGTTCGATCTGTTCACCGACGACGAGGTGAAGCAGGCGCTCGAAGACCTGCCCGAGTCGTTCCGGTTACCCGTGCTGCTCGCCGATGTGGAGGGATACGCCTACAAAGAGATCGCCGAGATGCTCAGCATCCCGATCGGCACGGTGATGTCGCGACTGCACCGTGGAAGAAAAGCGATGCAGCGGGCGTTGTTCGACTACGCCGTCGCGCGTGGGTTGACAGAACCCGCTGCGGCCAGCCCCGAACCCGCAGTTCCATCAGCGCCGGACCTGCCCGAAACTCCAGACCAGGAAGTGAACACGTATGGCTGATTGCAACGAGACGCTTCGCGAGCTCGACCGCTTTCTGGACAGCGAGCTCTCGGACGAAACCCGTGTCGCGATTCATGGCCACCTCGAGGGCTGCCCCGACTGTTTGCAGACCTTCGACTTCCACGCCGAACTGAAGATCGTTGTCGCCCAGAAGTGCCACAACGACGAAATGCCGCCCGCGTTGCTGGCCAAGATCGAGGCGTGCTTCGGCGAAGTGTTCAGCGACCTCGACGAATCCACCTGAACCGGGCGGCGGTGGCTACGCTGACCGGATGCTTGCCGCAAACATCTGGCACTGGTGGATCGGTGTACTGCTCACCCTCGTGTGCATCGTTGCCGTCGTCGTAGTTGTCGCCGCGTACCTAAAAATCGTCACCGCCCAGCAGTACCCCGGCAAGCGAAACCGGCGCGGCGACGAAGACTGAACCGGTTTCGGCGGCCATCGCCGGCCTGCTGCGGCGGTGCACGTTCCCGCCCCCGAGGACCGAGGTCACGTGTGCTGTGTCGGGAGGTGCCGATTCCACGGCTCTCGTTGCGCTCGCAGTTGCCTCCGGTTGTGTTGTCACCGCGGTGCACGTCGATCACGGTCTGCGCGCAGGTTCGGCCGAAGAGGCCGACCTCGTGGCGGCCACGTGCGCTCGGGTGGGAGCGACGTTTCGTCGTGAATCCGTCGACGTCACGCCTGGCCCCAACCTGGAGGCCCGGTCGCGGGCGGCCCGCTACGCCGTCCTGCCACCCGATGTACTGACCGGGCACACGGCCGACGATCAGGCCGAAACCGTGCTGCTCAACGTGTTGCGCGGCGCAGCCGGTTCCGGTCTCGCCGGGATGCGCCCAGGATTGCGTCGGCCGCTGCTGTCGTTGCGCCGTGCCGAGACCGAGGCGCTGTGCCACGACCTCGGCCTCTGCGTGGTCGATGATCCGAGCAACCGTGATCTGCGCTTCGCCCGCAACCGGATCCGGCACCGTGTGCTGCCGCTGTTGGCCGAGACGTCGGCACGCGACCTCGTGCCGGTGCTGTGCCGCCAGGCAGACATCATCCGCGATGACACCGATCTGCTGGACGAGTTGGCCGCCCTTCTCGACCCGACCGACGCCCGGGCTGTGGCGTCGGCCCCCGTCGCGCTCGCTCGCCGGGCAATCAGGGGGTGGCTCACCGAGCTCGATCCGCACCGTCACCCGCCCGATCTGGCCACCGTGGCCCGGGTACTCGACGTCGCCGCTGGCACAGCGATCGCGTGCGAGATCTCCGGAGCGCGGCGGGTGCAACGTCACCACCAGCGGCTGTCGATCGTGCCCGATCTCTCGGAATCGCCCACCAGAAACGGCGAGCACTCGGGATAACGTAAGCCCCTTGCTACGAGTACGTTTCGTCCGATCCGACCTGTGAGTTCCTGATGCCACCTCGCCTTCGTGGGAAGTGGGCCCTTGGCATCACTCCGCGTAACTTCACCTGGATCATGAAAGACAAGCTCGCCATGTGCGAGCGCCCTGGGGGCTGCGGCGACAACCATCGCCGGGTCCGCCGCCAGGAAGAGATCATCTGGTTGCGCGAGAACGGTTTCGGCTGTCTGCTCAGCATCATCCCGGCACCCCACAACCTGCATAACTATGACGAGCTGTCGATGCCCTACCGGCACCGGCCATACACCGGCCTCGACGACCTCGGGGTGTGGTTGAAGAGCTTTTACGGCGAGATGAACGAACTGCTGGAACGTGGCGTGAAAGTCATCGTGCACAACGAGATCGTCGACGATCGGCTCGTCGGGATCATGGGTGGCTACATCCGTTGGAGCGGCCTCGTCGATGACCCCTCGCAGGCGATCACCGTGATCGAACGCATCGCCGGGCGCCAGCTCGATCCGTTCGGTCGTGAAGTCATCTTGATGGCCCCCAGCCTTCGCTGAGCGTTCCACCTGACGCGCTGACCGGCGCATCTACAGTGTGCCGATGAGCTCCACCCCGGCGAACTGGTACCCCGATCCCACGCAACGCCATCAGCACCGGTACTGGAACGGCACCGCCTGGACCGATCACATCAGTGACAACGGCGTCACCGGCACCGATCCGGTGAACGGCGCCGGCGGCCCAACCCACGGCGGCGCGTCAACCGGCCTGGACCGGCTCGACAGTGCGCTGTCGGTCGGCAACGAGGGAGACCCCGGCAAGATCGAACGGCAACTCGCCGGCGACGGCTCGTGGCGAAGCGCGAACCTCGGCGAGATGGCCTTCCAGGGCACGGGCAGCATCTTCGACGAACCGGTGCTGGTGGTCAACCAGAAGGCCAAGCTCATCGAGCTGACCCAGGAGTTCGCGATCTACGACCAGCAGGGCCGTCAGCTCGGCTGGGTCGTGCAGGTCG
>JANNHO010000213.1:0-11543 GCA_031404435.1 Acidimicrobiaceae bacterium
ACGGGCGGAACGGATCACGTTTGCCGCCCCGGTGTCCATCGCATCGGCGCGACGCAGCACCATCAGCGCTTCCACCTCGATATCGAGCCGCTCGGCCCAGCTCATCGCCGTTGCGACGAGCCGCTCCGGGTGTTCGAAGGCATCCGCGGTGGGGAGCACGACGGCTGTGCTGGCCTTCACCTCGGCGAGCAGCGCCGCGTCGAGTTCGTCATTGGCGACGAATGGGCCGCCACCTTGGAGCGCAATGATGCCGGTCATGGCTGCGAGCGTACGCCCCGTGACCGCGCCACCAAGCGACCGGCGACCGGTAGCGCGCAGGCTGATCAGGCCGGGGTGATCAGCGCGGTTCGAGGAACGCGGCGGCGAGTGATTCGAGCGCGTCGGGCGGCACACCGATGCTCGTGACGTACGCATTGATCGAGCCGAACTCATCGACGAGTTCGTCGAGCACTTCGCCGAGCGCTTCGGGCAGCGAGGCGAGGAACGCTGTTGGAGCGTCGGCAAAGCGTTGGGCCATTTCGGGGAGCTCCCGTTCGGCCCACACCCGCATCCGCTCCATCCCGTGCGCCGTGAGCGCGTAGTCGGCGAGCACCACGTCGCTGGGAACCCCGAGCGAACCGAGGACGAGCGCGGCCAACACCCCGGTCCGGTCCTTGCCTGCCGCGCAGTGGAACACTGCCGGCAGCGCTCCCGGTGTGGCGAGCTGCTCGATCGCCCGGGCAAAGCGGTCGGCACCGACGTGCAGCATGTCGCGATACGCCCACCCGAGGAACTCGTGGGCGCTCTTGTCGAGGTGTTGATCGTGTTGCCACGTGGCGTCGATCACGGGCAGGTGGCTGAAGTCGACCTCGATCTCGTCGACGGGAAACCTGCCGCGCAGTTCCAGCTCCGCATGCGAGCGAAGATCGATCACGGTCTTCAATCCGAGTTCGCGGATGACCTCGAGGTCGGCGCCTGCGAGCCGGTTGAGTCCGTCGGCGCGGTAGAGCGTGTTCCACCGGGTGACCCGGCCGTCGATTGTCGGATAGCCGCCGAGATCGCGGAAGTTGTGAATGGCTTCGAGCGCAATGAGGCGGCGCGGTTCGGTGGCGGGCTCGACGAGTCGGGTGTCCATGGGTTTCACCGTACCGAGGCGTGGCGACAGCGCTGGGCGCGCAGCATGAACGTGGAGTGAATTGTGCAGGGCATCGGCTCGAGTGTCACTCGCTCAAGTTACCCGTGAGTAGGTATGGTGGGGAGCATGGCTGAAATCAAGACGGTGGGTGTGCTGGGGTCCGGAATCATGGGGGCTGGGCTGGCCGAGGTGGTGGCCCGCGCCGGTTACTCCGTGGTCGTGAGGTCTCGGTCGCAGGCAAGTGCGGACGCCATGGTGGCATCCATCGACAAGGGCCTGGTGAAAGCCATAGAGCGGGGAAAAGCCACCGATGAGCAGCGCCAGGACCTGCTCGCCAGGATCACGGCGACCGATCACCTCGGGGCGCTGGCGGCGTGCGATCTGGTCATCGAATCAGTGGTCGAGGATCTCGCAGTGAAGAAAGCACTCTTCGCCGAACTGGAACAGATCGTGAAGCCATCCGGCATCCTCGCCACCAACACCTCCACGCTGGCCGTGGTGGAACTGGCGATGATGACGCAACGCCCCGACCGGGTGTGCGGGGTTCATTTCTTCAATCCGGCACCGGCGATGAAGCTGGTGGAAGTGATTCGCCCGATCACAGCCAGCGACGAGACGATCGCCGCGGCGATGGCCTTCGCCGCCTCGTGCGGAAAGGACGCGGTGGAGGTACGCGACCGCGCCGGGTTCATCGTCAACGCGCTGCTGTTCCCGTACCTGAACAACGCCGTGCGCATGTATGAGCAGGGCACCGCGTCGATCGAGTCCATCGACATTGCGATGAAGGGCGGTTGCAACTTCCCGATGGGCCCGTTCGCGTTGCTCGATCTGGTCGGGCTCGATACCTCCCTGGCCATCCTCGACGCCCTGTACGCCGAGTTCCGCGACCCGAACTACGCCGCAGTGCCGACACTTCGGCGGATGGTCTCGGCAGGTCACCTTGGCCGAAAATCGAAGCGCGGGTTCTTCACGTACTGACGCGAAGTGATCTGATGAGTCGATGACCACCCATCCGTTCCGCTTCGGTACCAAGGCGACCCGCGCCTCATCGGCCAAGGAGTGGCAAGAACTTGCCCGCACCGCCGAGGATCTCGGCTACGCCAGCTTCCAGATCGACGACCACTTCGGTAACCAGCTTGCGCCCGTGCCGGCGATGATGGCTGCTGCGGCGGCGACTTCCACGATCCTCGTCGGCCCGCATGTGGCTGCGGTGGACTTCCGGAACCCGGTGCTGTTCGCCAAGGAAGCCGCCACCATCGACTTGTTGAGCGATGGCCGGTTCCTGCTCGGCCTGGGTGCTGGATGGTCGAAGGACGACTACGCGATCGCCGGTATTGAACAGGCCAACGCGCTCACCCGCATCGAGCGGCTCGGCGAAGCGATCACGATCATGCGCGGCCTGTGGGCTGATGGCCTGTTCTCGTTCTCCGGCAAGCACTATTCGGTGGCCGAGGTGGATGCCAAGCCCACCCCGGTGTCGCCGATCCCGATTCTGGTCGGTGGCGGCGGGCGCAAGCTGCTCACCCTCGCTGCGCAGCAGGCCGACATCGTCGGGATCAACCCCACCATCGTCGGCCGGTCGATCACCCCACGTTCGATGAGTACCGCCGCCGCCGACGTCGTCGACGAAAAGATTGGCTTCGTACGTGATGCCGCCGGCGACCGATTCGGTGACATCGAGTTGCAACTGCAGATCTTCAAGACCGTTGTCACCGATCAGCCCGACGCCGTGGTCGGTCAGCTCGCGACTGCATTCGGGCTACCGCCAGAGGTGGTGGCGACGGCACCGTTCTTCCAGATCGGCTCCGTCGATCAGATCACCGAGAACCTGATTGCGATGCGGGAGCGGTGGGGGATCAGCTACATCGTGTTCCAGAACGATGGCACGCTGCCGATGGCCCCCGTCGTCGCCAAGCTCGCCGGCACCTGACCGGTCGGTTCACCAGGTTGCCGATGGGCTCGCTGCCGCCGACTCCGACACCGACTCCGACACCTGCGCAGAGTCGGTGTGTGGCGCAGGCACGGAGACTGCAGCCCATCGAGCCGCCGTTCACGCGGTGGCAACTGCCGGACCCCGCGAGCGCTGACGAAAACGGGCTGTGCGGGGTTGGGGCCGACCTCGAGCCCGGCACGCTGCTGGCCGCGTACCGCAGCGGACTGTTCCCGATGCCGCTCCGCAAGAAGCTGATCGGCTGGTGGTCGCCGGACCCACGCGGCGTGTTGCCGCTCGACGGCTTGGTGGTGAGTCGTTCGCTGCGGCGGAGCTGCAAGCGTTTCGAGGTGCGGTTCGACACACGGTTCCGTGAGGTGATGCAACGTTGCGGTGATCCCCGCCGCCCGCACGGATGGATCACGCCGCGGTTCGTCGATGCCTACGAGCAGGTGTTCGACCTGGGCTGGGCCCAGTGCGTGGAGGTCTACCTCGACGGCGAGCTCGTCGGGGGCCTGTACGGGGTGCGCATCGGGGGGTTGTTCGCCGGGGAGTCGATGTTCGCTGCGGCCACCGATGCCTCGAAGGTGGCCCTCGTGGCACTCGTCGGGCACCTGCGCGAAACCGGAGCGACCTTGCTTGACGTGCAGTGGGCGACGGCGCATCTGGCAACACTCGGGGTGGTCGAGGTCCCTCGGGCGGTGTACCTCGACCGCTTGGCGAAGGCACTCGCTCGGTGACTTCTGCAAACTTCGGTAAAGAACTGCTCAAGTCCGTCACGAAACCGCCCGATACCTTTACCGCAACGGTGCACAAAGCGGGCGGTACCAGGGCGAACACGGCTTCGGCGGTCGTGCTGCGCCTCGGTCGCTGGTGCCGGTGGGCGGCGGACCACCGGCACCGCACCCTTGCCAAGGCTGCCATTTTGGTGGTGACGACCACGCTGGCGGCGGGCTGCGACGGCTCGCCCCGAGCCGCCGAGCCACCTGCCACGCCTCGGCATGTTGCCGTCATCGATCGTCTCGTTTCCGACAAGGTTGCACCAGCGTCCGATGTCGTCGAGGTCTGGATCTGCGATGTTCCCGCGGCGACCACCGACGCCAGGTACGGTGATCTCTCATTGCGTCGAGCCCTCGCCCCGGCGACGGTCACCGGCCAGATCGGCGCCCGGGTTGCGGGGTACTTCGCCACCATCTCCCACGACCGATACGTGCCCTCCTTCATCGCCGGAGGAACCGTGGCGATGGGTGCTGATGACACCGCGGAGATGTGTGTCGACGAGGCACTGGACAGGTCGTCGCCTGCGGCGACCACGGTGCTCGCCATCGCGACCGCCGAGCACGCCGAGGGTCTGCCGGGCGGGTGGGGACGTCCGGGGTCCTGGCACCGCTGCGCCGGTGAGTGCCGGGCGCTGACAACCCGCCGTGCCGCATACGTTGGCGCGAGTGACTTCAGCCCGGACTGGGGCCCGGTGCCGCTGCTCGACCTGATCGAACACGAACTCGGCCACACGCTCGGCCTCCCCCATTCGGGCGTGGCCGATGGTGCGGAGCCCGGCGTGTACCACAGCGGGCTCGACGTGATGAGCGATAGTGCGTCGGCACGGGAGGTCAGCGGCACGGCGACTCGCCTCGATTCGTCCGACACGCTCGGGATCAACCGGCTCGACCTCGGATGGATGACCGTTGACGATGTCGTGTTGATCACCGCTGCGTCACCGGTCGGGTCACCGACCGGGGTGCGGCTGAAACCGTCAGCGGGCCCGTCCGGCACGCGTCTGGCGGTGATCGAGCTTGACGCGCACCGGGTGCTGACCGTCGAGTTCCTCACGGATTCCGGCTTTGACGACCACCTCGACGACGGTGGTGTTGCTGTCCACCTGATCGACGACACAGCGGGGGGACGCGAGCAGCGCAGCCAGCAACCCCTCGGGTCCGTTCCGCCGCACCTCGACCTGATGGGCGCGGGCGAGCAGTTCTCGGCGTACGGCTGGGCGATCAGCGTGATCAGCGTTGACGCCCGTGATGTCGCCGGTGATGACACGGCCCGTGTGGCGATCGCCCCGACCGAGCGGTAACACTGGTCACACATGGCGACACCGGACGACCCCCAGGATGTGCCAAGGCATCGCGACGCACCGTGGCTGATGCGCACCTACTCGGGGCACTCGACCGCGACGAAGAGCAACGAGTTGTACCGCACCAACCTGGCCAAAGGCCAGACCGGTCTGTCGATCGCGTTCGACCTGCCGACACAGACCGGGTACGACCCGGACTCGATCATGGCGCGCGGCGAGGTGGGCAAGGTCGGCGTCCCGGTGGCACATCTCGGTCACATGCGGGCGCTGCTCAGCGAGATCCCCCCGGCCACGATGAACACGTCGATGACGATCAACGCCACTGCGGCGTGGTTGCTCGCCCTGTACGTGGCCAATGCCGACGAGCAGGCCACGCCGTCCACGGCGCTGCGCGGCACCACCCAGAACGACATCGTCAAGGAGTACCTGTCGCGCGGCACGTACATCTTTCCGCCCGACCCGTCGAAGCGACTGATCGTCGACATGGTCGCCTGGTGCACGCACCATGCGCCGAAATGGAACGCGATGAACGTGTGCTCGTACCACCTCCAGGAGGCGGGGGCCACACCGGTTCAGGAGATCGCCTTTTCGCTCGCCACCGCGATCGACGTGCTCGATGCGGTGCGCGACAGCGGCCAGGTTGGACCCGAACAGTTCAACCAGGTGTTCGGGTCGATCTCGTTCTTCGTCAACGCGGGTATCCGTTTCGTCGAGGAACTGTGCAAGCTGCGCGCGTTCACCGAGTTGTGGGAGCGCATCGGGCTCGAGCGCTACGGCGTGACCGATCCGAAAGCGCGCCGGTTCCGCTACGGCGTGCAGGTGAACAGCCTTGGCCTCACCGAAGCGCAGCCGGAAAACAACGTGCAACGGATCGTGCTGGAGATGCTGGCAGTGACGCTGTCGAAGCGGGCCCGGGCTCGCAGCGTGCAGCTCCCAGCGTGGAACGAGGCACTGGGCTTGCCGCGCCCGTGGGATCAGCAGTGGTCGTTGCGAATGCAACAGGTTCTCGCCTTCGAGTCCGATCTGCTCGAGTACGGCGACATCTTCGACGGCTCCACGGTGATCGAGGCCAAGACCGCCGAGTTGCGCGACGCCGCCTGGGACGAGTTGAACGACGTGTTGGACCGTGGCGGCGCGTTCGAATCGATCGATGAGCTGAAGGGGCGGCTCGTGCGCTCGATGGCCGAACGGACGCGGCGGATCGAGAACGGCGACCAGGTCGTGGTTGGGGTCAACGCGTATCGGGACACCACCGATTCACCACTCGGTGGTCGCGGCAACATCCTCACCGTTGATCCCGAGGTGGAAGCCGAACTCGTGAACGATGTGGTGGCCTGGCGCTCCGGGCGCGATCATGCAGCCGTCGACGCCGCCATTGACGCGCTGCGTCGGGCCGCACACGGTGTCGACAACGTGATGCCGGCATCGATCGCCTTGGCCAAGGCCGGCGGGACGACTGGCGAGTGGTCGGCGGCGCTGCGCGAGGTGTTCGGCGAGTACAGGGCCCCGACCGGGGTGGCTGCCGCGGTGGGTGGACGAGTGGGTGGACTGGCGGAGGTTGCCGCGTTCGTGAAAACGATCGCCGGTGGGCCGCCGAAGTTCCTCGTCGCCAAGCCCGGCCTCGACGGCCACTCAAATGGTGCCGAGCAGATCGCGGTCGCGGCGCGCGATGCGGGCATGGAAGTGGTCTACTCGGGCATTCGCCTCACCCCCGAACAGATCGTTGCCTCGGCGCGCGACGAGGACCCCGATGTGATCGGGTTGTCGATCCTGTCCGGATCGCACCTCGCGCTGGTACCGGCAATCTTGGATCTGCTTGCCGCCGAGGGACTTGACATGCCGGTCGTCCTCGGCGGGATCATCCCTGAAGACGACCAGGCCAGCCTCCTCCAACGCGGTGTTGCCGCGGTCTACACGCCGAAGGACTTCGAGTTCGCCCGGATCATGCGCGACGTCGCCGAACTGGCCGTCGCCCACCGCGCCGGGGCCTGAGCCGCGCCCAAGGTCGGAGTTTGCCGGTGCCGAGACCAACTACCGCGCAGCGGCGTGCTGGCCTTGATCGACCCAGTGCTCGAGATTCGGACCGGTTTCGAAACTGGTGATCAACGCGTAGCGGGGAGCGGTGCCGTTGTGGACGACCACGTGCCACAGGCGCTGAGTGTCGACGAGAAAGCGGGAACCGCGATGCAACGGGACGCGCGTCTCGGTGGATGAATCGGGCAAGCCGTCGGCGCCGTTGTCCATCAGCACCATGTAGCTGTCGGGGTTGTCGGTGAGCTCCAGCCAGGTGCGCACCACCCACCCCTCATCGGTCGGGTTGAAGCGGTTGTTGTCATCGCGGTGCAGCGAACGGATCGCCTGTTCGCGGGTTTGCGGTTCGAGCTTGATGATCCGCACCCGGCCGAAGTTCGCGTTGACGCTCTCGACGTAGTTGCGCAACGTTGGCGCGAGTTCGGCGTTCGATGTCCACAAGGCGTCCTTGTCGGTTTTGCCCTTGTCCCAAAAGCCGCGGCAGTCGAGTTCGCCATCGGCCGACGCGAGCGGCGCGAAGTTGGTGTCGCCGCCGCTCTTCCAGTTCAGGTACTCCAGCTGCTCCCACTCGGTGGCTGGCACGTCGAACGGTGCGTCGGACAACACGACGAACCCTGTCGGGTCGAGCGAGGCCAGCCGCGGGTGCGCGGTGTGCAGCGGGATCTTCACGCTCCAGTGCTCGTGTGTGGGCCAGAAGCTCATGTTGTCGACGGGGCCAGGGCGATAGTGGTCGGGGTGGGCGTGCCGGAGGGCAGTGTGGCGGTGTCGGGGGGCAGGGTGGTGGGAACTGTGGCGGCGGGAATGGTGAGCACCTCACCGGCTTCGATGTCGTTGTAGTCGACGATGCCGTTCGCCGCGGCCAGGTCGTCGATGTCGACCCCGTGTTGCTCGGCAATGCCGCGCAAACCGTCACCGGACTTGATCTCATAGGTGACGAGCACGTAGATGGTGGTGGTGGTGGTGGCGATGGTGGAGCTCGTGGTGGTGGCGATCGGCGGCAGCGTTTGCTCCGCTTCGCTGCTGCCGTTACCGCAGGCGACCGTCGCTAACGGCAGCGCCACCATCATCCCCGTCATGATCACGAGGCCGGTGCGGTTCATCGGGACAAGCGTAGTTGCCGATGACGGTGACGGTCGGGCAGGAGGGCTTCTAGGTACGTGTTGTTGGTTCGGGTGTCGCTTCATCCATTGAGGTTCACGCGCGGGGTGTGCGGGTACACGAACACGACCGCCCGTCTCGCGGCGGCTCACAAGGAGGATCTCGCAATGTCAGACTCGGACGTCAGCGTCAATGAAGGCCTGCTCAGCTCGACCCGCGTGCACGTCGACGACACGGGCGGTGCCGGCCGTCCAGTCGTCATGATCCACGGCTGGCCGCTGTCGGCCGAGTCGTGGACGGCGCAGACCGCAGCGTTGCAGGGGGCGGGCTACCGCGTCGTTGCCTACGATCGTCGCGGTTTCGGTCGCAGCGACAAACCCTCTCGCGGATACGACTACGACACCCTCACCGAGGATCTCGACGGCCTGATGACATCGCTCGATCTTCGCGACGTGACCCTCGTCGGTTTCTCGATGGGCGGCGGCGAAGTTGCCCGCTACATCACCAAGTACGGCCAGGAGCGCCTGCGTAGCGTTGTTTTCGCGTCTGCGGTCCCGCCCTACATGCTCCAGACCGACGACAACCCGGAGGGCCCGCTCACCAAGGAGAAAGCGGCCGTGATGACCGAGTCGCTGGCTGATGACCGGGAAGCGTTCTTCGACCAGTTCACCAAGGAGTTCTTCTCGGTCAACGGCACGCTCAAGGTGAGCGAGGAGCAGCGCCAGGATGCCATCAAGCTCTGCCTCCAATCCGATGAGAAGGCTGCGTTGAAGTGCATGGAGTCCTTCGGGACCGAAGACTTCCGCGACGACCTCCCGAACGTCACCGTCGCAACGCTGGTGATCCATGGCGACGGCGACGGAACTGTCCCGCTCGAGGGATCAGGTGCACGAACCCACGCAGCGATCCCACACAGCGAACTCGTCGTGCTCGCCGGAGCGCCTCACGGTTGCAACGTCAGCCACGCCGAGGAGTTCAACGCAGCGTTGATCACGTTCCTCGCCGAGTAAGGGCTGTCGTCGCAGACCCTGATCTGTTTCCCGCGGGAAAATTCCGTTTCTATCCTGTCTGGTGACGCGGGGCGTGGGCGACGAGGGCGGCGAGCGATGGTGCACGTTGGCTGAAGATGTGGCGGACACGATCGGCGGCCGGTGGCCCGAGTAGGTCGAACAGGTCGGCGTAGATCGCATGTGCATCGTTGCGCGGCCAATTTGCGGGGAGCAGTTCCGCTGGAAGGTCAGGGTCGGTCGTGGCGATCACGAACCAGCGATACGCCACCCGCACCCGCGCAACGAGAGCTTCACGGTCGTCGAGGCCGTCGCGGTGGAGCCGAGCGTGGAGCGGTTCGAACGCGGCAAGGAAGTCGTCGTAGACCCGCCGCAGCCCGGCCAGATCCCATGCCGCGATCGGCGGGCGCAACCCGGCGTTCGTGTCGGCCGTACCGTGGATGATCGTCGACGACACGGCCCGGTTTGCGGTGAGCACTGCTCGCAGCGCGGCGCTCGGCGGTACCGGCGACACCCACAGCCCGTCGTGCAACGGGGCGAAGCGGAGCATTTCGAGCTCGGCGCGAACCTGCGCGCGGAGGCCGCGGGGCGCGTGATCGGCGATCGAAAATGCAACGGTCGTCCAGGTCCCGTCCCACCCGGTGCTCGTGGTGCCGAAGGTTTGGGTGTGGAGGGGACCATAGGGCAGCAGCTTGGCGAGGCGCGGCGTGACGGCGTACGACGTCGCTCGTCCGGCGCGGACGATGTCGAGGTTTCCCCGGCTGGCGAGCCTGGCGATCGCCGCGCGAGCACCTGCTTCGTTGACCCCGAAGTCGGCGAGCAGGTCCACGATCGCGGCGGATGGAATGGCCTCGGTCCGGTTGGCCCAGAAGTCGCCGAACAGGGTGAGCACGAGGTGCTGTGGCGGGAACCCCGTCTGGAACCGGGGCAGGTTCAGCTCGGCGAACTCGTGCCGTCTCGCGTCGAGCTCGACGGGAAGCTCGACGGGAAAACCAACGAGGGCGTCGGGGTCGGGAACGGTCATTACCGGTTGATCAGGCCGTCCTGGTCGTTGATCATGAAGCCCATGCCCCTGCAGAGAAAGTCTCCGACGAGATCGGCGAATGCCTCGGGTCGGTCGAACTGGGTGTCGTGGCCGGCGTCGAACAGGTACTGCAGCGTCGAGTTGGCCATCAGCTGCTTGATCGTGCGCCCGTTGACCGGGTTGATCAACCCGTCGCTGTAGCCGAACACGATGAGTGTGCGCGTCGGGCATGCGGCCAGGCGGGCAGCGAAGTCAGGGTCAACGGTTCCGTCGAGCATCAGCCGATCGATCATCGGCCGGATCCGGGCCATGAAGACCTCGTCGGGAGGTGCCGGGTGAGGGAGCCGTTCGGGATGAACGCGGAATGCCGCACCGAGCTGCTCCTGCGTCAACGTGGCCGGATGCGCCGAGCGGTCGCGGAACTTGGCGGGCCCGTCGAGCACAAGCGAGAGCACGCGACCGGGGAACAGGGTGGTGAGATGCATCGCGCACGCGCCACCGAGCGAGGTTCCCAGCAGATGGAACGTGTCGATGCCGAGATCGGTCGCGATGCCGGCGACCTGGGTGGCGAGGCCATCGAAGTCGGCGACGTCGTTGGGCTGATCGCCCCAACCTGGCATCTCGACCACGACGACACGCAGGTGCTCCGACAGGAGGTCGAGGGCGACGTTGTGTCGATGGCCGCCGGCACCGGGCAGCACGATCAGGGTCGGTCCACTGCCGGCCTGCCAGGTCCGCACGGAGAATCCGCCGGATTGCACGGTGATCTGGCTGAACGGCGCGCCGGCCGTCGCCTCCGTAGTCGTGGTGACGGTGCTGTTCATGACCAAGCCTCGTCGTGGATCGTGTCGATCATCGTGTCACCGATCAGTTTGAGGCAACGCATTGTCATCTCATGCTCGAGCGGGTTGATCGCACCGACCGACACCTCGAGGCGACCCATTCCCAAGACCGCGTGGGCCCGGGCGATCTTGGCCAATGTCTCGTCGGGCGTACCGACGAACGGGTCGGACACCACCATCGGCGGTGGTGCCTTCGACGGGTCGAGGGTGACCCCTTTGGGAACCCCGCCGAGTGCTGCGCCGATCGTGCGCACGTTGCCCATCATGTCGGCCGTTGCGCCGTTGAAGATGCTGAGGAGGCCCTTGCCTTCGGAGGAACGGAAGGTTTCGCGCGCCTCGTCGCCGTCTTCGGCGACGTATATGAAATGGCGGTACGTCCGTGGCTTCGGTGCTCGGCCTGGCCTATGTCATGAACGCCTC
>JANNHO010000214.1:0-16625 GCA_031404435.1 Acidimicrobiaceae bacterium
ATCCGCACGAGCACGCGCTCGTAGATCTCGTTGATCGAGCTCCAGTCGGCGGAGATCTCGGTGGTCCGGTTGACGTTTCGGGTGGTGCGGATCCGCTCGTCCTCGCGGGTGATCTTTTCCGGGCCCCACACCAGATCGTCGAACCACGTGGCGATCAGGTGGCTGTCCACCGGCTGGCATTCCGGATGGTGGGCGACGATTTCGGCGATGCCCGCGGCGGTCGCCGTGGTGATCCCGGCATTGCCCTCGGCCATGAACAGTAGGACGCAATCATCCGGCGCAGCGAAGTCGGAGAAGTGCAACTGGCCGTCCTCCGGGTCGTACAGGCGGGCAACCGAAGGTGTGTAGCCGGCGACCATCACCTCGCGCAGCGCCGCGAAGCCGGTTGCCATGCTTTTCAGGGTCCAACCGAGGAAGATGTTGTTCTCGGGCATGTACGGGAACAGCTTCACCGTCACCTCGGTGATGAAGCACAGAGCCCCCTCGTTGCCGATCACGATGTGCCGGATATCGGGGCCGGCGGCGCGGCGCGGCACGTTCTTGATCCGCGACACGTGGCCTCCAGGGAACACCACTTCACAGCCCACGACCATGTCCTCGATGCCGCCGTACAGGGTCGAGAACTGGCCGATGCTGCGCGTCGCGACCAGGCCACCCATCTGTGCCACGGGTTTCGATTGCGGCGAGTGGCCCGTCGTCAAACCCAACGCCCGAGCGCTGTCTTCGAGCACCTGCAGCGGTACACCGCACTGGGCGGTGGCCTGCATGTTGTACGCGTCGATCTTGATGACCTGGTTCATCTGCGAACCGTCCAGCACGATCGAGTTCTCGACCGGGGTCTCGAGCCCGCCCTCCGTTGCGGTGCCGCCCGTGCGGGCCACGACGTTGACGCCGTGTTCGTCGGCGAAGGCCAGCACTGCGGCGGCCTCGGCGGTGCTGGCGACCATCACCACCGCAGCCGGCACCGGCATCGTGTACACGCCGAAGATGTTCTGCAGCTTGCGGAAGTTGTCGATGCTGCGTTCGCGCAGGGTGTGCGGGTCGGTGACAACACGCTCGGTTCCGAGGATCTGCTGGAGGTGTTCGACGATGGCTTCGCGGGTGAGTGACATGGTGAGGGTTCCTTGGTTCAGGCGGGTTGCCCAGGCGAGTTGGGTCCGTGGAAGATGGGGTAGGCCCGCTGCAGGAGCGGGTCGGTGGAGGTGCGGATGTCGTGGTACACGCCCGCGCCCATCCGCCGGTACACAGCGCTGTTGGCCGGGTTCGGGGCGAACGATTCACGTGCCCCGGCCATCGCCACTGCAGCGGTCTCGATGTCGGGGTGTACGCCTGTCGCCGCGGCGGCGCACATCGCCGCACCGAGGCTCGCTCCCCCCGTGGTGGTGCAGCGTGAGGCCGGGATGGCGAACACATCGGCGAAGATGCCCATGAACAGCGCGCTCGTTGACCCTCCTCCCGACACGACGATCTCGTCGAGGGCGATGCCGATCTCACCGCACATCTCGTCGACGTGCTGTTTCATCGTCAGCGCGATCGCTTCGAGGATCGATCGGTACATGTGACCGCGGGTGTGGCGAGCGTCGAAGCCGAGCATCACGCCTTTCCGGAACGGCTGATCGGTGGGCGCAAGCCAGTCGAGAACGGTCATCAGCCCGTCGCTCCCGGCGGGCACCACTGCTGCCTCACGTTCGAGGTACTCCTCGCGGGTGAGGCCGAGCGAGATCGCCCGCTCGGCGACCTCCACCCCGAGCACATCAAGGAACCACGTGAGGGTCCACATGCCGCGGCGCACGCCCTTGCTCTCATACAGGTAACGGTTGGGGATGGATGCGAAGTTGGTCCAGAAGTTGGTCGGCGCTCGGTGGTTCTCCTGACCGTGCACCATCGCTGCGATGTAGGTACCAAGCGACACGAGTGCCGTCGACGGGCCGAGCGTGCCGGCACCGAGCATCTCGACGGCCTTGTCGTTCGCAGTCGCGACGACGGGGAGGCCGGCCGGGATTCCGGTCGCGCTGGCGGCTTGCGGCGTGATTGTTCCGATCACGTCGCCCGGCATCTGCAGCTCGAACAACATCGCTGGACTGACGCCAAAGGTTTCGTGCACCGCCGGGTCGTCGCTCCACCGCCAGGCGTCGGCGTCGATCGGCCACTGCAGGGCGATGTTGTTCGCTGCGGTGTCGCGACGCTCGCCGGTGAAGCGGTGGGCGAGGTACCCCGACGCCGTGGTGGCGTAGGCGACCGCCGGATCAGCGGGCACGTACGGCTGGTAGGCGCGGTCGTCCATCCAACTGATGACCGGTTCGGTGAGCGATCCGTCGGCGCGCAGGAACGCCTTGCAGCAGCGGATCGGGCACAGGCCGACGCCGACGATGTCACGCGGGTCGCCGGCGAACGCAGCCATCGCCTCGCGGCTTGCGGCGGAGATGGAGGTCCACAGGTCGTCACCCGGGTGGACCGCGACTCCGTGGCGAGGACGGTCCATTGGCCGCAGGGCGTGGCGACCGCTGGCCACGGCGGTGCCGGCGGCGTCGTAGATCACGACCTTCGCGCTCTGCGTGCCGCAGTCGATGCCGAGGAGGTACGGGCCGTTCATCGCCGCGATTGATCCCACGCCCTAGCGGACGAGGTAGCCGCCGTCGACGGAAAGGATGTGGCCGTTGACGTAGTCGGATGCCTTGCTGGCGAGGAACACGACGGCTCCCATCAGGTCTGCCGGTTCGCCCCATCGATCGGCGGGGATGTGATCGAGTACACGCCGGCTGCTCTCGGGGCTGCTTCGTGTGTTCGCCGTGATTGCTGTGGCGTAGTAGCCGGGGGCGATCCCGTTGACTTGAATGTTGTGCTGGGCGAGTTCGTCGCAATACGCCTTGGTGAGCCCGGCGATGCCGTGCTTGGTCGCCGCGTAGGCCGGGGAGAGGCGCCCGCCGAGGAACGTGAACACCGAACAGATGTTGATGATCTTGCCGCTGCGCTGGGGCACCATCCGCTGCGCAGCCTCATAGCTCATCTCGAACGCCGCAGTGAGGTTGACGGCGACCGTTGCGTCCCACTGGGGGCGACCGAAATCGAGCACCTCGGCCAGCGGGCAGATGCCTGCGCTGTTGACGAGGATGTCGACCGAGCCGAGGCGTTCGACGCACGCATCGACGACCAGTCTGGGTGTGCCGGGTTGGGTGATGTCGGCGTGCATGAACTCGTAACGAACCGCCGCTTCCTCGACCATGGCACGAGTGCTCTGCCCGTCGCGGTCGGCACCGCGGCTTGCACCGTGATCGTCGTCGATGATGCTCGGCACGAACACGTTGGCACCGCCTGCGGCCAGTGCACGTGTAAATGCCTGTCCGAGGCCGCTGTTGCCACCGGTCACGATCGCGTTCTTGCCTTCGAGCGCGAAGTAATCCAGTGCGAAGTCCGTGATCGTCATCGGTGCCCATCCCCCTCGTCGTGTCCAGCCCAGACCTTAGTGCGGCTCCCACCAAAGACGGGACACTCGTACCGGAAATGGCCACCGGATGACGGCCGCACGCGCACGTCGTCGTTGTGTCCGCTACGAAAGCGCTCCGGCTGGAACGATCGCTCATCGAGGCCTCGACTCCGACTCCGGCCGTTCGTTGAGGTAGAAGAGAATCCATGTCCCAGTCGATTCCGTTGCTCACCACAGACCAGATGGCCGAGTTCGTGTCGCGCGGGTTCCTCCGTTTCGACGCAGCAGTACCCGGTGACATCAACGACCAGGCGATGGACGAGCTCCCGATCCTTTTCCGGGCATGGCTCGACGAGTTTCTCGGCAGTCGTCGGCCCGACGATGCCTCCACCGGCAACGTATCCACCGGCAACGTATCCACCGGCAACAACGTGACGACGCCTCGTTCCGGCACACCGGCTGGCGATGCTTACCCGCCCGACTCCGCGTTCGGCCGAATGCTGCGCGTCCCCGTGATCGCTGGCGCGATCGCCTCCCTCGTTGGTCCAGATCCCGACGTCGATCATCACTTCGTGCATCTCAAGGCCGCTGGCGACATTGGCGCACAAGGTCTGCACTGCGATGCGATCATCGACGCCGGTTCTGCGTTCGATATCCAACTTTTCTGGTTCCCCCACGATGTCGCCCCCGGAGCCGGCGGGACGCGCTTCGTGCCCGGCAGCCACCTTCGTCGCGTGAACATGGACGACATTGCCCGGTATCAGCATCTCGCCGGGGAAGAGTTCTTCGCCGGACCAGCTGGCACGGTGGTGATCTTCCATCACGGCCTGTGGCACGCCGGCGCACCGAACACCAGCACGACTCAACGGGTCATGGGCAAGGTGCGTCTCAACCCGACGGTGCGTCAGATGCGGCTGTGGGACACCAGCGACCTCGACGCTCGGATGCGCGCCGACGACCACATGTTCGCGCGCACCGATGCCACCACCGTGGCGGCGCGGTTGCGCGGCAGCGAACCCTGGTACGAGCCGTCCGTGCATCGACTCGAGACTGTTCAGCGAACGCTGCTGTGGCGGTACCTCACGGGAGATGCCGGGTTCGACGTCGACTGGTACCTGAGTCGTACCGAGCGCCGGGTCGCACTGGAGCGGGCGTGAGCGTGACGCGTCAGCAAGTGCTCGTGCTGTGGTTAGCCAGTTCAGCGCTCGACAGCCACACGCTCGGGTGGTCGTTCCACGACGGAACCTCGGGTGTTGGCCCACAGCCGGAGAGCGACCCTCCCTACGCCAACGGAGTTGATGCAATCCGTGACGGCTGGCGGTTGCTACAGATGTCACCCCTCATACCGCCACCCGCCGGTCGTGAACGCGAGACGTCGTTCCTCAAACACGAGTTCGTGTACGAACGGTTGGTCGCGATCGGTTGACGGTGGCGTTGATCCGTCGGGTCGAGCGGGCAACGCACCGTCGGCAGGTCTACCCTGGGGACTCGGGGCTAGACATGACCAAGGAGGCACCCATGACCACGCTCGAGAACCGGCCGAACACCGCGCTGCTCGTCGTCGACGTGCAGCGAGGCGTCGTCGAGGGAGCGTACGAACGCGACTCGGTCGTCGCCAACGTCGCCACGCTTGTCGACAAGGCGCGCCAGGAACAGATCCCCGTCGTCTGGGTCCAGCACTCCGACGAGCAGCTCGCGCGGGGCAGCGACAGTTGGCAGATCGTCGCCGAGCTGACGCCGCGCGACACCGAAGCGCGCGTCGACAAGAACTATGGCGACTCCTTCGAAGACACCACCCTCGAGACCGTGCTGTCGGGTCTCGGAGTCGGGCGGCTCGTTGTCGTCGGTGCCCAGACCGACGCGTGCATCCGCTCGACGCTCCACGGCGCGTTCGTCAGGGGATATGACGCAACCCTGGTCAGCGATGCCCACACGACCGAGGACCAGACCGAGTGGGGTGCACCGCCACCGGACCAGGTCATTGCGCACACGAACCTCTACTGGACCTATCAGACCGCACCGGGGCGCACGGCCGCGACGGTCGAGACCAACGACGCCGACTTCGCCGGCAGCAGCTGACGTTGGATCCCGCGGTTCATGTCGAGCCTAATCGGCCACGCCGGCGGCTCGACCACGTGCGCTGCCATCAGGTAATGTGGTCAGAAGTAGCGCGTTGACGCGCTACTTCTGACTAGATACACTTCCAGCGCATTATCGCGCTAGGAGTGTCCTAATGTCGGTGTCCGTCCAAGAAGCAGCAGAGCGACTCGACCTCCATCCGGGGCGTGTCCGACGACTGGTCTCCCAAGGTCTGCTCGAAGGCCGAAAAGTCGGCGGTCGGTGGCTTGTCGACGAGTCCGCCATCAGCGAACGCCTTGACGTCCACGCCCGAGCCGGCCGACCGCTCTCACCGCGCTCCGCGTGGGGCCTGCTGTGGGCAGCCGACGGGCGACAGATGCCGTGGCTTGCCTCCCGAGAACGATCGCGTGCTCGCCAGCGGATTCGTTCGTGGCCGCTCGACGAGTGGGCGTGGGCGTGTCGCCATCGCGCCGTCGCGTACAAGCTGCGTGCCCACCCCTCGATGCTGCAACCCCTACTCGACGACCGACGTGTCGTCCGAGGTGGAGCCAGCGTCAGGCACCTGTCGGTCGACCTCATCGCAGTGAGTGACGCAGAGCTGTATGTACGCCAGGCCGATGCGCCGAACTTGATCGACGAGTATTCACTGATTCGGTCGCAACAGCCGAACGTGGTTGTACGAGTACCGCCAGGTGATATGTGGCTGTTCGACAACGAGGAGGCGCCGTGGCCAGTCGTCGTCGTCGACCTACTCGACGCTCGCGACGACCGCTCGGTGCGCGCCGCCAACGATCTAGCCCGAAGGATGCGAGCCAGGTGATCCCGATTGTTCCCATCGAGCCGCTGATGCTTCCTCGGCTCGGCCCTCACCACGATGACCTGTGGACGACTCTCTGCGATCTCGGCGACGCCCACCACGAAGGTTGGGTGGTTGTCGGTGGGCAGATGGTGATGCTTCACGCGCTCCAGGCCGGCCGCGAGCCCGGGCGGGTCAGCCGGGATCTCGACACCGTGATCGATGCTCGAGTGCGGCCACCGGCCCTGCCAATGTTCCTCGCGACGCTCGCCAAGCTCGGGTTCAAATCGGCCGGAGTGAGTCCCGACGAAGTTGCCCACCGCTTCGCACGTGGATCCGTTCACGTCGACGTCCTCGGGCCGGACGGACTCGGTGACCGCTCCGACTTGCGCACAACGGGCACGGCAACGACCATCCAGGTAGGAGGGGGCACTCAAGCATTGCAGCGAGCCGAACGTGTCCCCGTTCGTCACGGTGACCTCATCGTTCACGTACCGAGACCAAACCTGCTCGGCGCCATCGTGATCAAGGCTGCGGCAGTCCATACTGACCCGCACCCCCAACGCCACGTTCGTGATATCGCCTTCCTCTGCTCGATCGCCGCCGACGCTCGAGCGATACGCGCCGACATGACTCCGAAGGACCTTCAACGGCTGCGGGCGGTGACTGTCCTTGACGATCGAACGGACGGGGCATGGCGGCTCCTCGACGACCCCGAACTGGGCTACACCGCATTCAGAGTTCTCGTGTCCGCACCCCACGACCGGCCGAGCGAACACCCCTGACCTGGTGCTACACCAGATCGGAGGCTGGAGGCGACGATGGGAATCGAACCCATGTACAGGGCTTTGCAGGCCCTTGCCTGAACCACTCGGCCACGTCGCCATGTACTTCGGTTGCCCGAACGGCGCGCAGAACGTTACCGCTCCGCTGCACCTTTCATTCAGCGTGGCGACACATCACGCTCACCCGCGTCCGGTACCGGGCAGCCACGGGGCGGTCTGGCAGCCTTCTGGCGATGATCTCTCGACGCCGTTTCCTCTGTTCACTTGTCGCGATCGCGGTGACCGCCTGCTCGGACAACCCAGCAGCGACCACGCCTGATAACGCAGAGCCAGCTGGTCGCGATGAGACGGACACAACCAGCGCCGCGACACGGGAAACTGCGCCCGGGACGATGCCCACGTCAGCAGCTTCAGCTCCGGTTACCACTACCATTGGTCCTGCTTCGACGACGACCACATTGGACATTGCCGAGCAAGCATTGGCGTACAGCGAGGCCGGACCCAACTCCGTGGGTGTCACCACGCTGGCATTGCCCTCCGGCAACCTCGTTGAGGTGTGGTATCCGGCGTCGCCGGGATCAGTCGGAGCAACCGACACCGTGAGCTACGACATGCGCGACTTCACGCCGCCAGCGGTTCGTGACATTCTCACCGGCGATGTTTCAGCCGTCTACTCGTTCCCTGGAGCGCGCGATGTAGCAGCCGCCGACGGTCCGTTTCCCGTGGTGTTGTTCAGCCACGGATTCGCCGGACTCCGGTTGCAGAGCTCGTTCCTCACCTCGCACCTGGCCAGTTGGGGCTTCATTGTCGCCGCACCCGACCATCCATCGCGTGACCTCACCAGCGTGCTTTCGGCCACCGCGCCTGGCGACCCACGAGGAGCCGTCACCGACCTGCTCGGCTCACTCGAGATGCTCACTGCTGCACACACCGAGCCCGGAAACCTGCTCGAAGGCAGGATCGACGACGCCGGCACCGTCGCGGTGGGCCACTCGGCCGGTGGCTCGACGATCCTCGGCGCGGCGCTCGATCCGCGAATACTCGGCTACGTCTCGATGGCTTCGGGCATCAACCTTGGCCCCAGCGCCGCAGCGCCGGAAGCTGAAACCACGGCCGACACCGCCGCCGTCGAGTCCACCGCTCCGACCACCACGTTCGCGCCCCTGCCCGGCACCACAGTCGGCACATTGCCCGGGAAGCCATCGCTGTTTATCGCCGGTGCGACCGATGGAATCATTTCCGCCGAGACACGGACCCGCCCATCGTTCGCGGCGGTCCCCGAACCCAGTCGACTGTGGATCATCGGCGGGGTCGGCCACAACGGCTTCGACGATTTCTGCACATTCGGCAACGGCACCGGGATCATCGGTGTGGCGGAAGCGTCCGGCCTCGGCGCGTTCCTCGACTCCCAACCGCGCCTACGCGCACTCGGCGAGGACGGATGCCTCGATCCCGCAGTGCCCGTTGATGTGACGTTCCCGATCATTCGCCATGCCGTCACGGCCTGGATCAGGAACACGGTGGGCATCGATGGCGAACCGGTCGGCCTCGGTCCGGGCGTGGCCGACGAGTACCCCGTCCCGATCGAAATCATCGAGCGGCTCTGACCCGAACGAGCGACGGACCGAATCACCGCGAGCGCCGCCGGTCAACTGGGCCCGCGAACTCTGGTGTCGAGGAGGCGGGTGTCTGTGACGTCGACGAACGCTGCTGGGGCGAGGTACCCCTGGACATCGACGACCAGGTGAGTGGCGGTTTGGTTGAACAGGCACACGCGGCCCTGCGCATCGAACTCGACGAACGCCAACCCGGCGACGGTCTGGCCGGCCGCATCGGCGTTGAGGTTCGACGAGGCTCCCGGCGAGGTCCCACAGGCCAGCACCTGCACGTACCCGGCACCGGCGGTCTCGGTGGCGATGATCGACACCACCGCGGACGTGTTCGCCCGCCCGCGCACCTCCGTGACCGTGCCACCCCGAAGCAACGATGCGCCAGCGGGCATGCGCGAATCGAGCAGGCGCGCATCGACGATGTCGTCAAAGGAGCCATCGGCCATGTATCCCTGCAGATCGACGAGCAGGTGCGCTGAACGCTGCGTGTACACGCAGGCCTCGCCTACAGCATCGAAACGGACGAACGCCAGCCCGGCCCGAGTCTGGCCGGCACGATCGGCGTTCAGGTTCGACGCAGCACCCGCGGTATCCCCGCACGCCAGCAGTTGCGCGTACCCGGGCCCGGTCGTGTCGGTCATCACCAACGACACCACCGCGGTCGAGTTAGCGCGACCGGTGAAGCGGGCGCGTGAGTCGTCGCCAGGCTTGACTGCGCCACCGGTGACGGCGCCGGGCAATCGAGTGTCGAGCAATCGCGTGTCCACGGTGTCGTCAAACATGCCCGACGCGAAGTAGCCCTGCAGATCGACGACGAGATGGCTGCGGACCTGGTTGAACAGGCAACTACGACCGGCCGCGTCAAGCTGGACCACGGCGAGCGCGGCGCGGACCTGGCGTGGCGCATCGCTGTTGAGGTTCGACGACCCGCCCGCCACCGAACCGCACGGCAACGCCTGCACGAAGCCGGCGCTGTCGTTGTCGACCGCCACGAGCGACACCACAGCGGACCGGTCGGCCAGCGCGGTGAACGGCGTCTGCGTACCGGCCGCCACCCGACGGCCTCGTCCCATCGCCGGAGAGCACGGGAACGGCGCAGTGGCAACCCGGTCGTACATCCACTGCACGGTCGGCTGCACGATCGACGCGAGCGTCGCCTGGGTGAGCGAATGCCCCTCGCCCGCGTACTCGTTCCATTGCACCGCCAACCCGTTACCTGTCATCGCATCACGGGTCTGCGCAGCTTGCCGATACGGCACCACGGTGTCGATCGCCCCGTGATGAAAGATCGCACCCGCGTCGTCGGGGCCCACGGCAGTCGGGTCGTTTGCCCCCGAGATCGACAGCGCAGTGCATACCGCCGACGACTGCTCGGCATGATCACCGGGCAGCGGCTCGTCGGCGTTGATCGCGACGCCGAGGGCGGTGACCGCCCCCGCCGACACGCCGCCAACGGCGAGCCGGTCGGCGTCGATGCGCAACGAGGCAGCGTTGGCCCGGAACCATCGCACCGCGGTCTGCATGTCGGCGCGCGCGTTGTTGATCACCTGCACCTCGAGCGGCGAATCGACGGGCGCGAGCACCGCCTCCGGGCCGAGACGGTAGTTGATCGAGGCGGCTACGTAGCCGCGCTGGGCCATCCTCGTCGCCCACGCAGTTGCTTCGCTCTTATCCCCGATCACGAAGTAACCGCCATGCGCGTAGACGAACACCGGTCGCTTCGCCAGCGTGTCGCCGCGCGGCGTGTAGAGATCGAGCGTCAGCGTGATCGGTGTCCCATCGATGTTCACCGCAGTGCCGTAGACCACATCACGCTGCACGTCGATGGCGAACGTGGCGTCGAGGTAGCGCGTCGCCGCGGCCACGGGCATCGGACTGCCCGACATCGCCACCGTCATCACGGCAACGGTCGCACCGAGGAGCGCTGCAGCGGTCGTCCGCCAACCCTGTCGCAACATGGCCGTCAGGCTACGGGAACAGCCCCCAGGCCCGGTGTCACCGGCGTCGCGTCACGGGTGCAGATGCGGCGACGATCGCGGCTCGTGCGCTGGCGTGGCCGGCGCGCACCGCGTCGACGTACGTGGCCCGCCCGACACGGGCGCTGACGAATCCCGCAGCGAACGCGTCACCGGCTCCGGTGGTGTCGCGCACACCATCGAGTGGTGGCACCATCACGTGCACTCGCGTGCCATCGACCCCGATCACCATGCTCGGGTCCGCCCCGTTCTTGACCACGATCGTGTACTCGCCGTCGGGGCCGAATGTCGCAGGCTCCGGTGCCGCAGGCCTGGGGCCCGCAGGCTTGCCGCCGGCAGCAGACCCGGGCCTGGGTCGGTCGGCAAACATGGCATCGATGGCATCGAGAGCGACCTCGAGAGGAGAATCGGGACCGCCGGTGAACAGGGTGTCGAACTCGTCCGCGTTGCACAGCAGAGCATCAGGACGCAACCGCCGCAGCAGAGCACGCGTCGCTTTGACGCGGTTGCGCTGGATGACTGACGACGAGGAAGCGTCGATGGTGACCATCACGTTTCGGTCGTGTGCCCACTCGATCATCGTTGCCGCAGTCTCGGCGAGCTTGCCCCCGATCAAGGAGTACAGCGGGACGTGCAGCGCTTCGACACCGTCGAGCCATGCCGGATCAGGGTTTGCCAAGTCGGAGCACGACCCACGGTCGGTCAGCATCGTCCGCTCGCCGTCCTCGTCGAGCAACGCCACAACCGTTGCGCTGCGACCGCCACGCCGAACGACCGTCTCGACACCCTCTGCTCGCAGCGCTGCGACGAGTCCCTCGCCGGCCGGGTCATCGCCGACCTGGCCGATGAAACGAACCGGGAGGCCGAGCGCGGCGACGGCGACTGCCATGTTGGCGGCGCTGCCACCGCGACGATGATCAATGATCGCCGGTGTGTCGGTTGCTTCTTCGATGAAGCCCCCTAGCCGGACCACGACGTCGTCGATCAGGTCGCCGATGGTGGCGATCACCACGTCTCTCCCACATTCATGATCCTGGCGTCGATGGTCTCGGTCCCGGCATGGCATCCGGCGGCAATGAGTTTTGATTGGGCGAACATGGCTGACCTCATATGACAAACCGGTGGACCGATGCGGCGACAACCAGCCGTGGCATAGTTGACGACCACAAGGAGCGTGACCGCGTGACCGTATCGACGGCATCCCCCGCAACCCAACCAGCACCGGCCGAACCCGCCCGTTTCAGACGCGCAGATGGCCCCGACAAGGTGACGGGCAGCGGCCGCTACACCGCCGATCTCACCTTCACCGGGATGCTGGCCGCGAAGTTTCGCTATGCCGACGTCGCTCATGCCCGCATCGTCACCCTCGATACTGCCGCCGCGCGAGCGATGCCCGGGGTGTTCGCTGTGATCACCGCTGACGACGTTCCCGATATTCGATTCGGGCCGTTCGTCCAGGACCGAACGCTGTTTGCTCGCGACGTCGTGCGTTTCGAGGGCGAGATCATCGCTGCGGTCGCCGCCATCACCCCCGAGATCGCCCAGCGCGCCGCCGATGCCATCGTCGTCGAACTTCAACCGCTAGCGGTGACCACCGATCTCGAGGCTGCGCTCGCTCCCGACGCGGGCCTGGTCCACCCCGAGTGGGAGACCTACGGCGCGGCCGAGCCGCTGGTGCGCGACCGCAACGACGCGTCGTTGTCGTCGATCACCAAGGGCGATGTGGACAGCGGCATGGCCGCAGCGGATCACGTCGTGCACAGCCGGTACGTGGCCGATGCGTCCCACGCCGCGCCAATCGAACCGCGTGCGGTGGTGGCGCAATGGGAAGGTAACAAGGTCACCATCTGGAGTTCGACGCAGGTTCCCTACGACGCCCGCGCCGGCGTATGCGAAACGTTGGAACTGCCGGCCAACCGGGTCCGGATCATTGTGCCCCACCTCGGCGGAGGGTTCGGCGGCAAATGCGGTTTCCACTACGAAGCCCATGTCGCCGCTTTGGCCCGGATCACCAAACGCCCGGTGCGCCTTCTGTTTTCGCGGCGCGAGGAGTTCCTCGCTCCCGACCGCCGCCGCGAGGGGATGATCATCGACATCGAGACCGGAGTGAGTCGCGATGGCACCATCACGGCGCGACGCGGATGGGCCGCGCTCGACAACGGCGCATACACCGCCGATGCCGGGTTCTTCCCACAGCTCGCAGCGATGCACGTAGCCGGGCCGTATCAGATCGCCAACGTCCACGTCGAGGCCCACCTCGTGTACACCAACCACCAGCCATCGGGTTCGGTACGCGCCCCAACCGCCCCGCAGGCATGTTGGGCGCTGGAATCGCATACCGATGAAGTCGCCAAGGCGATCGGAATGGATCCAGTGCTGTTCCGCCTTCGCAACACCGTCGACACCGGCAGCGAGGGCCCAAGCGGGCAGACCTATGGCGAGATCGGCCTCCGCCGCTGTATCGTCGCCGCCACCACCGCGGCGGGCTACACGGCCGACACCGCCGGCGAGCCCTCCACCGGCGAGCCCTCCACCGGCGAGTTGGCCGCCGACGAGGCAATTGGGGTGGCGATCGGATGGTGGCCAAGCTTCGCGGTGCCCTCCGGTGCATACGTGCGCATCGACGGCGACGGCTCGGGACAGATCGTGACCGGCGCCCAGGAATGCGGAACCGGAGCGGTGATGACGCTGCGCCAGCTCGCCGCCGACGAGTTGGGCATGGACCCCGAAAGCTTCGAGCTCGTCTACCAGGACACCTCGGTCGCGCCGTACGACATGGGTGCCACCGGATCGCAAACGCTGTTCAACAATGGCCGTGCGGTCGTGGCTGCCGCCGTCCAGATCGCCGAGCAGTTACGCAAGCTCGCTGCCGACCAACTCGAAGCAGCAGAGGCCGACATCGTTCTCGCCGACGGCCACGCTCACGTCGCCGGGTCACCGGCCACACGTGTGTCGATCGTCGAGCTGGCTGGCATCGCCGGCGGCGGCGAACTGCTGATCGGCCACGGTTCCGGCACTCCCCCGTCGGCACCGCCGCTGATCGGTTCGAGCTGTGTCGGCGACGTCGGCATGGCGTCGTTCGTCGCCCCGCAGTTCTCGTGCCATGCGGTGCGCATCAAGCTCGATCGCGACACCGGGGTAGTGCGCGTGCTGCAGGTGAACACCGCGCACGATTCGGGCACGATCATCAACGAAGCGGGCGCACTCGGACAGGTGGAAGGCGGTGTGCTGATGGGCATCGGCCAAGCCCTGACCGAAGGAACCCGCTACGACGACGACGGCCGCCAACTCAACGCGGCGTTGTTGGAATACAAGCTGCAGACCTGCGCCGACGCACCCAGGGTCCACACCCAGTTCATCCAGATCGCCACGCCCGACGCCGGCCCTCGCGGCGCGAAGGGTCTCGCCGAAGCACCGAACGTGGCGACGGCTGCGGCGATCTCCAACGCCCTTGCCCGGCTGCTCGGCGAACCGGTGCGTCAACTCCCGATGTCGGCCGAACGGGTGTGGGAGGCGATGCAGCGATGAGATTCACCACCGCCACCACCCTCGACGAGGCGCTCGCCGCGCTCGCCGAGGGTGCCCGCCCGATCGCCGGCGGCAGCGACATGATGGTCGGCCACCGCCAGGGCAAGGCGCCACTCCCCGGACACGTGGTGGCCATCGACCGGATCGAGTCGCTCCGCCAGATCGAGACGACCGCCGACGGCGTAACCATTGGCGCGCTGGTCTCGCATCACATGATCGAAACGCACCCGCTGATCGCCGAGAACTACAGCGCGCTCGCCGATTCGAGCGCGCTCGTCGGTTCTCCGTCCACCCGCAACGTCGGCACCATTGGCGGCAACGTGATGAACGCCTCGCCGGCGATGGACACCGGTGCGCCGCTGATCGTCCTTGGCGCAACCGCCCAGATGCGCTCGACGCGCAGCTCGCGGTCGGTCGCGATGCACGACCTGTGGCTCAGCCCTGGCCGAACCAGCGCAGCGGCCGACGAATTGTGCGTCGCAATCACGCTCCCCGTACGGCCAACGAGTTCCGGCAGCGCGTACGTGCGCCTCGAGTACCGGCGGGCAATGGAGATCGCTGTCGTCGGCGCAGCCGCGTCGATCACCCTCGATGGCGACGGCAACGTCGCCGGCCTCGCCGTCGCTCTCACCGCCGTCGCAGCAACCATCGTCAGCGTCACCGGCCTGGGCGCACTGCACGGCCGTAGCGTCACCGATGCAGTCGCCGAGATCCAACGGCTCGCCGCCGACCAGGCCCGGCCGATCAGCGACCTGCGCGCCGGCGACCGGTACCGCCGCCACTGCGTCGGGGTGATGGCAGGCCGTGCCCTCGACGCCGCCGCACTCCGCGCGGGCGGGGAGAACATCGCAGTACCCGTCAACAGGACTCTCGGCATCGGAGCAGCATCATGAACGAGCAGATCACCCTGGATGTGAACGGGATCGCGTACCCGGTGGCGATCAGCACCGACCGCAACCTCTTGAGCGTGATCCGCACCGAGGTCGGGCTCACCGGGACCAAAGAAGGCTGCGACGACTGCGAATGCGGGGCGTGCATGGTCCTGCTCGATGGGCAACCGGTGAACTCGTGTTCATACCTGGCGATGCAAGCGCAGGGCCGGGCGATCACCACGATCGAAGGGGTCAGCGTCATCAGTAGCACCAACGGCGGCGACGAACTGCACCCACTGCAACGCCACATGCTGGAAGCTGGAGGGGTGCAATGCGGGTTCTGCACGCCGGGCATGATCATGTCGGCGACCGCATTGTTGGAACGCACGCCGTCGCCGACCGACGACGAGATCCGCATCGGCTTGTCCGGCAACCTGTGCCGGTGCACCGGCTATGCCCGGATCATCGAAGCTGTGCGCCGGGCCGCCGACGAACTCGCTGGGCTAACCTGATCGGGCGTTCAGTTTGAACGAAGATCGACACGGCACTGAACACCAAAGGGGATCAACGAATGAACTGGGACGTATTCATCACCTGCGCAATCACCGGCTCGGGGGGCACGGTTGGCAAGAGCCCGCACGTGCCGGTTACACCGGAACAGATCGCCACGTCGGCCATCGACGCGGCCAAAGCCGGCGCCGCGGTGGTGCACATCCACGTGCGCGACCCAGACACGGGAGTCGGCTCTCGCGACACCGCGCTGTACGCGGAGGTTGCCGAACGCATCCGCGACAGCGGTGTCGATGTGGTGCTCAACCTCACCGCCGGCATGGGCGGCGACCTCGTGCTCGGTGGCGACGAGCAGGTGCTCCCACCGAACCCTGACGGCACCGACATGGCCGGAGCAACAGAACGGCTCGACCACGTCCGGGCGATCATGCCCGAGATCTGCACGCTGGATTGCGGCACGATGAACTTCGCCTCGGGAGGCGACTACATCATGGTCAACACCCCCAGCGTGTTGCGTTCGATGGCCGCACAGGTGCAAGCCCTCGGTGTGCGACCTGAACTGGAGGTGTTTGACACCGGCCATCTGGTGCAGGTGAAGGAGCTGATCAGCGACGGTTTGCTCGACGACCCGGTGATGATCCAGCTGTGCATGGGCATCGCGTATGGCGCGCCCGACGACCCGAACACGTTCATGGCGATGGTCAACAACCTGCCCAACGACTGCGTGTTCTCGGCGTTTTCGATCTCGAAGATGCAGCTTCCGTTCGTCGCCATGGCGGCACTCGCCGGGGGCAACGTCCGCGTCGGGCTGGAGGACAACCTGTACCTCGGCCCGGGTCACAAGGCCACCAACGCCGAACTGGTGGCGAGAGCAAAGCAGATCCTCGAGGCGATGAATGTCCGCATCGTCGGTGCAGCCGAAGTACGCGACAAGCTCAAGCTCGTCAAGCGCTGACATGAGCCCGCTCCCAGATCTGCGGCGAGTCGGGTTGCTCGGCGGGGGTGTGATCGGTGGCGGGTGGGCCGCCCGCTTCCTCCTCAACGG
>JANNHO010000215.1:0-8950 GCA_031404435.1 Acidimicrobiaceae bacterium
GCCTGCCAGACGGTGACGGTAGCGACTGGACTGACGACCGTGGTCAACGGGACGTTCGGGCAGATGGGCCTGCTGCAAGCCGGTGTCTCGCCGGCGGGTGTGCCGTCGACGGTGTTCGTCGATGGTGTTGCCCGTGACGAGTACGGCCTGTTCGCATTCACCGAAGTGGGAACCCACAACGTGTGCTGGGGCGACGCCCCCGGCTTCCAGGCTCCGGCCTGCCAGTCGGTTGTCGTCTCTGCAGGAGTACAGACCACGGTGACGGGAACGTTCACACCGACCGCCACCCCGACGCCCGGGCCAGCGCCGAGTCTCGGTGTCACCGGGTTCTTGCGAGTGGAGACCAATCCGGCAGTGCCGGCTCGGATCGAAGTCGACGGGATTGCCCGTACCGATTGGGGTCTCACCTGGGTGAAGACCCCGGTTGGATCGCGCGAGGTGTGCTTCACCGATGTGCTCGGCTTCATCACCCCTGCCTGTCAGACGATCTCGATCACTGACGGGGCAACGACAACGGTGGTGGGCAACTACCTGCCACTCGCGTTGTTGCAAGTTGGCATCGCACCCGCCGGGCTTCCGGTGGACGTGGTGATCGACGGGTTGCCGAGGAATCAGTTCGGCGCCTACTTCTTCATCGAGCCGGGTACCTACAACGTGTGCGGCACGGCTGCGATCGGCTTCACCACCCCGGCTTGCCAGTCGGTCGTGGTGGCAGCTGGCCCGCAGGTCAACGCCACGTTGACGTACACACCGGCTCCCTGAACAGAGGTACTCCATGAACTGGAGTACCTGAACACAGTTTGATCTGTGCCGCACGCTTCGCCTGGCGTGCGGCACAGGTCGAAAGCCTCCCGTGACAGCGGCGCTCCGGCGCCGCTGTCACGCGTCCGGGCTCGCGTCCGGACCGCCTGTGCTCAGAGCTCGGTCAGTTCTCCGCTTGCCGCGAGGTCGCGGAGCTTGTACTTCTGGATCTTGCCGGAACCGGTGAGTGGGAACGCCTCCATCGCGTACCAGTGCCGCGGTGTCTTGTGTGGGGCGAGATGTTCACGCATGTAGGCGAACATCTCGTTCCTGTCGATCGTGGCGCCGGGCGCGGGACGGACGAATGCGGCGACCGCCTCACCCCAGCGGTCGTCGGGCAGCCCGACCACGGCCACTTCGCCGACGCTCGGGTGAGCGAACAACAACTCTTCGAGCTCACGCGGGTAGATGTTTTCGCCCCCACGGATGATCATGTCCTTCAACCGGCCCTCGACGGTGCAGTAGCCACGGTCATCCATCGCACACAGGTCACCGGTGTGCAGCCAGCCGTCGGCGTCGACTGCTGCCGCCGTCGCTGTCGGGTTCTCGAAGTACTCGAGCATCACGTGGTACCCGCGGGTGCAGTACTCGCCGATCTGGCCGATCGGCACGGTGGCCCCCGTGTCCGGGTCGATGATCTTGACCTCGACGTTCGGCATCGGTGGACCGATGGTGCCAGCCTTATCGACGACGGTGTCGGTCGGTTTGGTCATCGACGCGACGGGCGAGCACTCGGTTTGGCCGAACACGATGGTGAACTTTGCACCGAGGCGCTCCTCGAACGTCGTGACCAGTGCGGCCGGCACGGTCGAGCCTCCCGAGCACAGGTTCTCGACAGCGGACAGGTTGGTCGTTTCGAAGCTGGGGTGCTCCAGCATCGCCACGAGCATGGTGGGCACACCCATCATCGAGTTGATTGCATAGCTCTCGAACAGCTCGAGCACCAGGCCGGGATCGAACGCCTCGACCAGCACCTGGGTCGCCCGCTTCGAGATCGCGCCGAGCACGCAGATCACGCAGCCGCCTGTGTGGAACAGCGGCATCGTCGTCACTGTCACCGATCCGTCGCGCATACCCATCCGGTCGGAGGTGTGTGCGCCGTTGTTGACGAGCCCGCGGTGGTGAAGCAACGCACCCTTGGGGAATCCCGTGGTTCCCGATGTGTACTGGATCATCACGGGATCGCCGGACGCAACGGGAGGCAGCACACTGGTCGTGGTGGCATCGGCGATAAAATCGTCCCATTCGTCGAAGCGGATCACCTCGCGAAGCTCGGGGCAGCGCGAGCGGATCTCGGTGATCGTTGCCAGCATCGGGTTGCCGCGGAACTCGGGAACCACCACGATCCCGGCTGCGCGCGACTGGTTGAGGACGTACTCGACTTCGGCAGCGCGAAAGGCGGGGTTCACCGTGACGAGCACGAGCCCGGCCATCGCCGCGCCGAACTCGACCATGATCCACTCGGGGATGTTCGGGGCCCACACCGCCACCCGCTCGCCCGGCTCGAACCGACGCAACAGCGCATGTGCGGTGCGCACCGATTGGGCATGCAGTTCGGCGTATGTCCACTGGCGCCGGGCTGACGGGTCGGCGACACCGGCGATCAGGGCGACCTGATCGGGTGCCGTCTCCGCCGCCCAGGTGAGCAGATCGCCGAACGTCAGGTCGCGTACGGCCGGCTCGGCCGGACCGACAGCGATGGACGCGCCGGGCACCGACGCGTGATCCGGCGACGCGGTGATAGTCATGGCAACCTCCAACGTTCGCCGCGCCAACCGGCTGGTGCAGCAAACGGCACGGTAGCAGCGGACGCGCGGGTGATTAGACGACGACGACCTTGGTGCCCACGTCGGCGAAGTCCCACAAGAAATCGGCGTCGCGAACGGCCTGGCGCTGGCATCCGCCGCTGAGGCGGGTGCCCAACTCGGCCTCGGTCTGGTACGGGGAGTTGTCCTCGACGTGAAGTGGGATGGAATGGAAACCGATCGCACCGATGTCGGTCTTGAGCCAGCGGACCATCTTCGGCAGGTACGCCTTGCCGTTCCACGCGGTGGAGACGTCGGAGCGGCTGTACACCTCGTGTGTGCCGGGCAGCTCGTTGCTGTACTTACTGCCCGAGATGAGCCACGAGCGGATGATCTGTCCGTCGCCGTCGACCGCCCAAACCCGCTGTCCGGCCCGGTCGTACACGAGACGGCGACCAGACCCGGAGTCGGGGGGTAGCGGCGGCGCATCGGAGCCGGCAGAAGCCACAGAGCTGAGCGGGTACCCCATCAAGTCGACGGCCCCCGACGCTGGCTTGGGGGTGCGCACAACGAAGGACTCCTCGTCGGGCCAGATGCCCAGCGAGATCGCCGATTCGCGCCCGACGACGCCGTCGACGAACAGGCTGCGTTCGGCCTGCATTTTCTCGACTGCGCCGAAGGTTGCCTGATCGAACGTTCCGGTGACGGCACCGGTGTAGAAGCCGCCGTCAAGGAGCGCCTGCTGGAGGCATTGCACGCTGGTGCCGGTTGCGCCCATCCGGACCGACAACACGTCCATCAGGCAACTGTCGGCGGTGGTGAGGTCGCTACCGTCGAGGTCGGGCAACGCTGTGCCGACCCCGGCCACCGACCCGGCAGCCACCGACCCGGCAGGAGCGACGGCCACGGTACCTGCCGGTACTGCGGCGCCAGTGGCACCCAGCGCTGGCGCAGCGCTTGCGGCCGCGTCGACGGACTGCGCCAGGGCCGCAGGAGCCGCGGCTGCTGGAGCGGCAGACGCCGTGGCCGGGGCGTCGCCTCGCGATGCCACCGCCAACACGAGGCAGAGCACACAGGCCACGCCAGCGACGATGAACAGCGGTCGCCGGTCGAGCCCGCGGGAATGCCGCTCGTCGATACGCGGGTTCGACCGGGTGGGGCGCCCGGCCTGTGTTCGGTTGGTCGGCGGTCGAGCATCGGGAGCTGATCGTGTGGTCCTTCGGTACATCGAGGGCCGATTGTCGTCGAGGCGGTCGGCTGCCGGCGTCCGACGATCCGATTGCCGAGCAGATCCAGCGGCTGTTCGGTTGAGATTGGGGAGATCGTGGTGCATGGGTGCTCCGCGGTGTCGTCGGGTGAACGGTCTGGGTGCACGCACCGTGCACAACGACCACACCTCTGGGGACCGAGTGTGGGGACCGGGTGGGCGATCAAAGAACTTGCCCAGCCTATCTGATCGCGGCCCGAGACCTTGGGCATCCCCGCTGCTGCCGTGCCGGCCTCCGAACCAATTGGACCGGTTCTGACGCCATATGGATCGGTGTCAAGCGGTACGGTTCGACAATGTCGATCGTCCCTGACACGAAGGATTGGACGTGGGTGCTCACCGAAGTATGCCCCGAATGCGGGTTTGACGCGGCCGCAGTCGACGTTGCCGCAATGGGTGATCTCATTCGCGCCAATGCCGCAGCCTGGCCGAGCCTCGTCTGCCACGAACGTTCCGGGCAGCGGACACGCGACGACCGATGGTCGGCGCTCGAATACGGATGCCATGTGCGCGATGTCTACCGGATCTTCGACGAGCGGTTGCAGCTGATGCTCGACCACGATGCACCGGATTTCGCCAACTGGGATCAGGATGCGACTGCGGCAGCCGACGAGTACAGCCGCCAGGTCCCGGCTCGGGTGGCGACCGACCTGCTTGTGGCTGCGGCCAGCCTCGCCGACCGCTTCGAGTTGGTGACGGCCAGCGACTGGCAGCGAACCGGGTTTCGAAGCGATGGGGCGGCCTTCACCGTGGACTCTTTTGCCAGGTACCTGTTGCACGACCCGGTTCACCATCTTCACGACGTGGCCAGCGACAACGCATCGCATCGCTGCGCACCAGTACCGGCACGGGCACCGACGTCGAGGAGTGGACGTTCAGTCGGTGAGGCCGAGCCCAAGGAGCTGGCCGACGTCGCGGAGGGCTGCGATGTCGTGGACATCGTGGTCGAGCAAGGGGATCTCGACGATCACAGCATCGCCGGCAACCGCGGCGAGGGCCTCGATCTCGACTCGTTCGGCGAGCGCTAGCGAGCGCAACTCGTCGTGGTAGGCGAGCTGCTCGGCCAGTGGCCCGCTCGTAGCAGATGAGCTGTTGACGCTGCCGCCGGAGATGTTGCCGCCAGCGACGGGGTCGGGAAGCGGGTGGACGAGGTTGACGACCACGGCCCCAAGAGCGAAGCCCCCCGCGGCCAGCGTGGTGGCCATGAACCTCGCCTCGTCAATCGCCTCCGCACGCGGGCTCGACACCAGCACGAACGCAGTGCGATCAGAATGCAGCAACTCGTTCACCTCGCTGGCTCGTTCGCGCAGGCCAGCCTCCATGCTGGAGATCGAGCGGAGAAACTCGACTGTGTCTTCGACGATGCTGGGGCCGGCGAGCCGTTTCACGGTCCACAAGAAGGCTGAGGTGGCCGCATTGGTGACCTTGGCGAACGACCGGGTCGGCAAGGTGAGAGCGCGGTACACCGGGTGGCTGAGGAAACGAACCAGTCGCTCTGGTGCCTCCAGTACATCGATCGCGTGCCGTGAGGGCGGGGTATCGACGATGACGAGGTCGTAGTCGCCGTCGGTGACGAGCTGGTGCAGGCGCTCGATCGCCATGTACTCCTGTGCGCCGCCGAGGGACCCGGCGATTCCCCGGTAGATCGGGTTGGCCAGGACCGTGTCGGCGCGATCGCCGGCACGCTCGATGACGAGACGGTCGAAGGTCCGCTCGGCATCGAGCATCAACGCTGAGAACGACCCGCCTCGCTTGGGGGCGCCCGTGGTGGCGCCGACGACCCGGTGGGGTTCGTCGGAGGTGGCTTCGATCCCGAGCGCGTCAGCCAGACGGCGAGCCGGATCGATGGTGACGACCACGACACGGCGGCCAAGCCGCGCCATGGCAAGGCCGAGCGCTGCCGCAGTGGTGGTCTTGCCGACCCCGCCGGGTCCGCACGTGACCAGGAGATCGACATCGGCGATCACCTCGGCGAACCCGCCGCCCGGCTGGCTCATCGCTCCTCGGTATGGCGCGACGGTTCCACCGCGAGCGCGGTGGCGAGGATATCGAGATGCTCGGGAGTGAGCCGCGGCGCGGGGATGCGCGGCAGCGTGATGGTGGCGATCGACAGCGCGTCGGTCAATCGGTCGATCTGCTCGCGCTGCACCTCCAACCGGGCAGCCCCAAACTGGCTCGAGGTCTGCAATGAACGCCGATCAGCGGCCGACACGCTGATGGCGGCGGCCCGGACAGCTGTGGCTACCGGCACCGACAACCCGTGCCGATCCGGCCAGCATGCATTGATCACGACCGGGGCGAGCGCGATGCCGAGGTCGTCACTGATGTCGCCGGCGAGTTCGACGAGTTCGTTGACGGGTGTCTCCTCGGGCAGGGTCACCAGGAGCGCCTGGGTTCGTGCTGGGTCGGCGAGCATCGCTGCGACCTCCTCCGCCTGATCTCGGACCGGTCCACCGGCGACAGCGACGCGGAGGCCGTCGGCCGAACGAAGAAACGGTGCGGCATGGCCCGCCGGAGGCGCGTCGACCACGATCAGGTCGGCTGCGCCAGCGCGCTCGAGCTCTTTGATCTTGCCCAGCACCAACAGGTGCTCGAGGCCAGGCGTGGCTGCGGCGACGAGATCGAGCGAGGCCGCCGAGGCGGCGCGGCGGACAATGCCGCCGATGCCGCGGAGGTCGAGGTAGTCACCGAAGGCTTGTGCAGGCGGGATCGTTCGCCCGCGAATGACGCCGCCTTCGGTGAACGTGCGCAGCACCTGTTCCTTGGCATCGAGGGGTCGGCCACCGAGGAGGGGACCGAGACCGGGCTTGCCGTCGACAGCGATGAGCAAGACGTTCGCCCCGGTGCGGGCGGCCATGATCGACAACGCCGCAGCGACTGTGCTGGATCCGACGCCGCCCTTGCCGGCCACGATCACGACCCGCGAGTCGAAGGCCCACGCGGTGCTCACGAGCCCGAGGGTAACCGCAGGGTTTGTCAGATCGGTGCGACCACCGCTGTTGCATCGACGACGGGGCCCAGCACGGAACGCACTGCCGCGGCACGTCCGTCGACAGTGGTGGCGTAGGTGATCTCGGTGAGTGTGCCCGCGTTGACGACCACCGTCAGGCTCGCATCGCCGCTGCCCGGGATGCCGAGCGATGTTGCTGGAACCGTGACCGACAGGGTGGTGTTGGTGCCGTCGCTGCTGAGCGCGGTGACGGCCGTGGGTGTGCGCAGAGCGCCGATCGGGTCGGTCGTGCCCGGTGCCGTATCGAGGGCTTCCCATTCGCCGCCCTCGGGGAACACCCAACTGGCGACAGGGGTGATGACGTAGGCCACGCTTCCTCCGCTGGCCCAGACCGAGAGCCGAGTGCCGTCGCCGACACGGTCGCCGGCGGCGACGAGCACTTCTGCTCCGTCGACGGTGACGTTGGTGTCGAAATGGTAGGTGGCGGAGAGGCTGTCGAGCGCCTGAGACAGCAGTGCCGGGCCGTCGACCGCCACGGGTGCCGCGCTCGTGGGAGCGGGAGCGGTGGGTGGTGCTGTGGCCGCCGGTGTCAACACGGTCAGGGCCTCCGCTGTGCTTGGCGAACCTGACTCGACGGTGACGGCGGAGCTGAGTGCCGGGTTGGCCGCGGGACCCTCACCGCCGCTGCAGGCGGTGAGGGTCAACACGGCACCTACCGCTGCGGCGGCGACGAGCCGGCGAGGGCTCGTTGCCGCCGCAGCGAGAACCTGACGAGTGCTAGTCGCGGTCATCGCTGTCGCTGTCGCTCTTGTGCTCGTCGCTCTTGTCGCTCTTGCGCTCGTCGTGATCGTCGCCATCGTCGCCATCGTCGCTGTCGTCGTGATCGTCGCCATCGTCGCTGTCGTCGGACTCGTCGTCGGACTCGTCGTTCTGGTTCTTGTCACAGCGGATCTTCACATCGACTTTGATCCTGCGCTGACCGTCGCTCGAGTGGACCTTGATTGTGACTCGTTCACCCGTGGCGAAGCGCACCGTGATCTTCTCGTCGCCTGCCTCAACCTGGGCATCGGGATGGGAGACGACCACGTTGCTGACGTTTCCTTCTGGGGAGACGACGTAGTCGATGCGGGCATCGCTGCCGTCACACAGCATCGCCTGCCAGAACTGCGGGCCTGTCGCCACCGCAGCGTCGACCTCGAGCGCCTTCAACTTGGACAACGACACCTGGACCTTGGCGCGGGTTTCGCCGTCATCGGTCTTCAGTTCGGCCTTGATCGTCAAGTACCTCGCCTGAATGCCGTTCACGAACTTGATCCGTACCTTGGCGACGCGCTTTGTTTCGTCGGCGTCATCGTCGCCGTGATCATCCTCGTCGGTCGAGTACTCCGTCGCGCCGACAACCGCAGTGGGGTCGTCGACGGTGACCCCGCTCACATCCGGGCCGCCGTCGAGTGTTCCGATGGTGAAGTTGACGGTGGTGGTGGTGCCCGTGTCGAACACGTCGCCGGACCAGATTCCGGCGCCGCTGACGGCTTCGAGGGAGCCGGCTTTGGCCTCAACTCGCTGGCCGCCATCGCGGGTCTTCACGACGACTTTCGCTGTGCCCGCATCGTTGACGAACGCGACCCGGTTCGGTTTGGAGTTTGTCTCCGTGAACCCGTCGGCCGGGTTCAACGTGATGCTCGCCAGCGAGCCGTCCGGCCCCGTTGCGACATCAATCGTCAACGCCACACCGAAAAGCGGCAGCGTGGTCGAGGTGGTCGCTGCGATCACTGGGGCAGCCGCGGGTACGACTGCTGCAGGATCAGACGTGGTAGTCGTATCCTCCGCTCTCGCCGGCGTAGCGGTCAACGCTGCGCCGAGTGCGGCGGCGATCAGGGCGGTCGTGACCTGTCGGGTTCGTGATCTCATGGGGTGGCTCCATCGCTGGCATCGGTGCGTCGCAACGGTTGCGAACGTGCCTGGACACGTGGATGATCGGCTGCGGGCTTGGTCGCGTGAGCGGTCTTGTCGGAGCCTTGCCAAACCGACCGCAGTGCGTAGCGCCGACAACCCTGCCAGACAGTTGCCAGACGATTTGGGTCAGGGCAAGACGCCGGCGTGGGCGAGCGCCAAACGGATCAGGCGATCCTGACCGCCGGTCATGTCACGCCGCACCCGCTCGCTCACAGCGTCGGCGGGCGTGTA
>JANNHO010000216.1:0-5729 GCA_031404435.1 Acidimicrobiaceae bacterium
CATGTCGCCTACGGATTGTGGAGATTCGACGACCAACCACGAACGGCCCGGGACCAGTTCATGGAGGCCGTGTTGCGCGTCGGCACCGACTCCTACCTGACCCACGATGCCGTGCTGGCATTCCATGAACTCGAGAGGTGAACCCGCGACGGATCAGAATCGGTACGCCACACCGGGCGCGTGCGCGGGTGCCCGACTTCGTCGAGGTCGTCCGCCAACAGATCGACCCTGCCGACCTCACCGTGTACGAGGGCGTGCCCTCAGCGACAGTTGCGCGTGCACTCATCGATTGCCGCGACATGATCATGCGCGACCGACTCCTCGACGCTGTCGCCACAGCCAAGAGAATCGGGCTGCTCCATACACGCGAAGTTCAACGGGTACTCGACGCGATCGGCCACGACGAATGAACACCAAACGCGACACGCCGCCCTCCAACCTTCGGTCGCTCCAAGCCCGGATAGACAACGAGGCAGCGGCGAGGAACCAACCGGTGAGGCGCATCATGCGCGCAGTCGCGAACGTGGCCGTCGGACAGATGCTGCCACCGAGCGTTGTCAAAGGGGGCACCGCGATGAAGTTGCGCGTCGGTGAACCAGGTAGCCGGTTCACGCCAGACTTCGACGCATCACGATCGGCCGAGATCACCCTCGGCGACTACATCGACGAACTCGCCGACCTGTTGGCTGCCGGTTGGAGCGGATTCACCGGCACCGTTGAGCAGGAGGATGCCGCCACCCCTGACGGTGTCCCCGCCGAGTACGTGATGCAGCCATTCTCGATCCGGCTCGCTTTCCGAGGGCGGCACTGGCTGACGGTCGCGTTCGAACTCAGTCACGATGAAATCGGGAGCACCAAGAGTCACGACCTTCGAATCGCCGACGATCTGATCACGTTGTTCGAGTCATTGGGGCTCGAGACGCCGGCCCCGATCCCGGTTCTCGCGTTGGACCATCAGATCGCGCAGAAGCTCCATGCGTGCACGTACATCAACCCCAAGACGGGCCAGAACGACCGGGCTCACGACCTTGTCGACCTGCAAATCCTCGAACAGGAAGAAACGATCGACATGGCCGCCGTCGGCGCAACCGCCCAGCGGCTGTTCATCGCGCGCCAAGGGCACGACTGGCCACCCACCGTTGTCCAGTACGACCGATGGGAGACCATCTACAACGAAGCAGCCTCCGGCCTGGACGTCATCGACAACGTCGCCGACGCCGTCGCGTGGGCCAACAACTTCATCGCCAGAGCCGTCACGCGAGGGTTGTGACGACCGACCGGGTCGGCACGTCGAATGCGCGCCACTCGGTCACACAAGGCCGACGGCGGATCGCTGGTCGTCGCTCGCTCAGAGGTCATCACCACCCAACAAGTGCTTTGCCCACTCATGCGGCCCGCCTCACCCGCTCCGGCGCTACCAGACAACGCCGGTAACGAGTGGTCGGCTCACGTCCCCGACGAGTCCGCCGGCGATCATCCCCAGGTTGGTGGTGACGGTGTTGGCAGCCCCGGGAATCCGGGCGATGTACCAATCTGCGTTCTCATTGTTGACCCACACCGGGCGGGTCGTAGTCCCGGAGGGGTCGGTGAACGTGACCGTGTCCATTGAGTTGTCGCCAGCTTCGCCGGGGGCGATCGGTCTATACCCATAGATGACCCATTGCCCGTCGATCTCTGTTTGGACGGTGATGGACTCGGGTCCGTTCGACGGCACGATCGGGTGTCGGGCACAGACCTCGGCCCCGCCGTCGGGAATCATGCACAGTGCTTGCGTGGTCTCGTCCTGGCGCCGGATCACGGTGGTGCGATCGAGCGTTGCACGAGCCACCTCGGGCAGCTGCTCGGCGATGTCTCGCGAGAGTTGCCGGTTCAGCTGTTCCCACTGCGCGGGGTCGAGCATGCGTGCCGATTCGACGAGACCTGACATGTCGAGGCCTTCGCCAAGCGTGATGATCGTCACGGTCACGCCGCTTCGGTCGACCCATGTTGCGAAGGTTCGGTCGAGATCGTTCACGATCAGGACGTCCTTGTCAGCGATTCGTTCGAGTCGACCGACGAGACCCGGCATCGTGGCCTCCACCGAGGTTCGCCCTGCGGGCTGCAGCGTGCTCGAGATCCAGGGCCCAGAGTTGATGCCGTAGGAGATGTCGGCGAACGGTGACACGATGTTCGGGCCGGGTAGAGCCGGGTGCCGTTCCACAGCGGCGAACCCTGACGGTGGTTGAAGGATGCCATTGACGTCGACCAGGGATTCGATCGTCGTGAGGAACTGGTCGCGTGGCATGCCACGAGCGATGACGACGGAGTATCGGGTTGCCGGGCCGGTCAGAATCCAGGCGACTTGTTGATCCTCGGCGAGGGACTCCAAGGCTCCCTGGACGCCACGCAGTTGCACCTCGGTGACCTCGCGTAGCCCCCATGGGCGGTCGCTACCACCCGATCGAGGAACGCTGCCGCTCGTTGTGTCGGCAGCGGGAAGTCGGTCCCCCGTGCGCACCACCAATGTCGTGGCGCCCTGCTGCCATACGTCAACGGATGGGATGCTCGACTGATCTGAGATGCCGCCCGCGAGACTCCGCATCGATATGGGTTGTGCCGCGATCGGCCCGCTCAACACCGCGTATGCCGGCAACCCGGACGAGTCCGACTGCGCAGGGCGATCAGCCGGTGACATCGGGACCACGCTCGAGGATCCGTCGCGGGACTGAGCCACATAGATTCCGCCGACGAGCAATGCGGCAGCGACTGACACGAGTCCGAACCGCCAAACCGGTGCCATGAACCCGGGCGAGGGCCGCACCACCCGTCGGGAGGGCTCCATTTGGTTGACAGCACGTCGCACGTCGTCGGCAGCTACGTCGAGACGGCAATCGAGGTCGTTCATCTGACATCTCCAGGTGTGAGTTGGGTGGCGAGGGTGTGTCTGGCGCGACGCAAGTGTGTGCTCGTCGTCGCTTCCGACATTCCCAGGACTTCAGCGATCTCGCCGACCGTCGACTTGTCCAACGCTCGCAACGTGATGACCTGCGCCTGCCTCCGCGGCAACTTTCGGACGAGGGCCCACACATGCTCGCTGTCGCTCGGTAGCTCGGGCACGCTGGAGAAGTCGTCGGAACGAGTGCCTAGCCTGACGAGCCCTTTGGCTTCGATGATTCGTCGACGAACGATCGACACCGACCGGTTGGCGACGATGCGACGCACCCACGCACTCGGGTTCTCCATTTGCCGGATTTCGGACCACCGTTTTGACGCGACAGCGAGCGCGTCTTGGGCAATATCCTCCGCAGCTGAGCTGCTTCCGGACAGCACATACGCAAGGCCGATCAGCGGACGGAGTTGCGCTCTGTAGAAGTCATCAAATCCGTCTTCCGCCCGGACTTCGGTCGCCATGAACTCCAAGTCTCCGATCGCGCTTCGTGACATCACAAACTGACACTCGCTCAACGAGCCGAAAACCGGTACCACCCCGGTGTTGTCGACATCCTTCATGACCATGTCGGGCGTCGAACGGCTCCCGTGCACAGCGGATCCGCAGCCATCAATCCCCGCACGACATGCGACACGGCCAATCGCCGATCCCGGCGCGGCGCGCAGCTTCCTCGAACTCCTTCAGCAGAGCGTCGTGATCGAACATGACCGCAGTCTCGTCGGTGCACCGTCCCGAGGATGCTTCAAACACGCAGGCTGCCGGGAAGGGTTCGGTGTGTGGTTCGGTGTGCGGTCCGGTGTCTGGTGAGCCTGCCGCGCACTGCCACCCGCCACCCAGTCGCAATCGATGGACCAACCTCTTCAACGACTGCCGACCCACTGTCGTCGCGCTTCACCACTCACCGACGTCGAGGGCCAAGCCGGCAGGCGCGACGTACAACGGATGGATCGCCGACTCGCCGAACGTCAGTCGTGTCGAGCCACCCGACCACAGAAGCCGGCAAGTTCCAGCGAACCCAGGCCGATGGGTGTCGTATCTCGAGGGGCTCGCTGAGCTGCGCCGACACTGTTCACCAACCGGGTAATACTCTGTGCGTCCACTCACCGCGCTTACTTCGCGACGACTCACCGGCACTGAGTTCGACGCCGAGTTTCCCCGGATCGACTGCGACGGTCCCATTGGTGGCTATGGGTGATGCGACGACGAGGACTCGGCTGGTGGTGCGGCCGTTGCTCGTGTCGGTGCAGGAGGCAGCCGGGCTGCTGGGCATAGGGCGCACGACGTTGTACGAACTGATACGGCAAGGCGATGTGCGGCCTATCCGTATCGGGCGCTGCGTACGTATCCCGCAACGCGAGCTGGAGTCGTACGTCGACCGGCTGATCGCCATGGCCGAGGCCGGCGTGTGATCCTGCCGACGACCGGGCTGAGCTACGAAAGCAGTCCTGCTGCAGCGGCGGCTGCTTTGGCTTGTTGGCCGGGCATCACGTGGCCGTAGGTGTCGAGCGTGAAGCTGACCGAGGCGTGGCCGAGGCGCTCGCTGACGACCTTCACGTTGATGCCGGCGGCGAGCAGGTGCGAGGCATGGGTGTGGCGCAGGTCGTGCAAACGGATCACGGGTACGCCTGCTTTGTCGACGAGTCGATGGAACGCTTGCCCGACCGAATCCGGGCGTATCGGGTCGCCGATGTCGTTCGTGAACACGCGATCATCGAACGCGCCGGTGAGGTCGACACGAGCGAGCGCAACGCTCCGCGTTTGCCGATGTGCTTCCAGGAGCGCAGCCGTGTCGGTATCGATGTCGATCGTTCGGCGACTCCGACGGGTCTTCGGCGCGGCGACGACCTCCTCGCCATCTACGACGGTGACCGCTTGGCGGATGCTCACGTGGCCGAGCCGGAGGTCGACGTCGCTCCATCGCAAGCCGATCGCTTCACCCCGCCGCATCCCGGTGAGCGCCAGCAAACGGAACAACGCCTCGTTGCGATTGCCGACGATCGAGCGCAGGAACTGAGACAGCTGCTCGGGCGTCCACACGGTCATCTCCGGGCCTTTCGACCGAGCCGTGGTGAGCGAGGGCGCATTCGCCAGTCGAGCCACGTTGCGAATGACCACGCCCTTACGTTCGGCGTCGTTGAGCATCTTGTTCAGCGCGGCGTGCACGTGGTGCACCGAGGTCAGCGACAGGCGACGGCCGTTCGCACCTCCGCCTCGAAGCAGCTCGGCGGACAGCGAGTCGAGGTCGGATGCCTTCACGTCTTGCAGCGCGACGTCGCCGAGTCGCGGCGAAACATACGAGTCGATGATCCGCCGGTAGCCGTTGAGCGTCGTCGCCTTCCGGCCCTGATTCGCCAGACCATCGAGCCATGCGTCGGCGAAGCCACTCACGGTCAGCTTCGAAGACTCAACGAACCGACCCGTCTGATGCGCCGCCAGCAGCGCGACCAGCGAGGTTTGAGCATCCTTCTTCGTTCGGAAGGTGCGCTTCATCTGTCGGCGCTTGCCGGCCTCGTACCAGGCAACATGCGCCACCCACGACGACGCGCCACTCGGCGTCTCTCGTCGGTAGACAGTGCCGTTGCTCATGCAGCGAGCGTACCGAGATTGCTACCACACCGCTACCACAGGCTGATTTCCAAGGACGAAGAAGCGACTAAAACCGCTCTGAGCTGGTAACTTATTGGCGCCCCCGGTAGGAATCGAACCTACGACCTGCGGTTTAGGAAACCGTTGCTCTATCCCCTGAGCTACGGGAGCGGAACTGCCCGCGTCGGGCCGCTTGGAGCAGCGCCGAACTGGC
>JANNHO010000217.1:0-32350 GCA_031404435.1 Acidimicrobiaceae bacterium
GGCAGCCGCTGGTGATTGCCTTGCTGGCAGTGCCGATTCTGATTCAGGTGTTTTTCAACGCAGGCCTGGCCTACTGGCTGAATCGCGCTGTCGGCGAAAAGCACAACATCGCCTGCCCTTCGGCCTTGATTGGTGCCTCCAACTTCTTCGAGCTGGCGGTTGCCGCCGCCATCAGCCTGTTTGGCTTCAACTCGGGCGCCGCCCTGGCCACGGTGGTGGGTACACCGAACACCTGGTGCGCGAGGCAGCCGAGGCGACACAGTTGGCAGAAGTCGATGCGGTCCGCACTGCACTGTTGCGCGCTGTCTCGCACGACCTCCGCACGCCGCTCGCATCGATTAAGGCGATGGTGTCCGGCCTCCTCGATGACGATGTCGATTGGACACCGGCGCAGGTGACCGAAGCGCTTGTCACCGTCGATGAAGAGACCGATCGGCTCAACCGTTTGGTGGGCAACCTGCTCGATGCCAGCCGGCTGCAGATCGGAGCCGTGGCCGTGGAGATCGTCGACGTCGATGTGGCCGACGTGGTGGCGCAGGCACTCGACAGCCTCGGCCCCGTTGCAGCGAACGTCGTTGTCGATGTGCCGCCCGAGATGCCGTTAGTGCGCGGTGATTCGGCCCTGCTGGAACGCAGCGTGGCCAACTGTGTGAGCAACGCGATCCGCCATGGGGGCTCGTCTCCGGTGCGAATCACCGCCGGTCCGGTTGGTGACCGCGTGAGGGTGTGCATCATCGATCGAGGTCCCGGCATTTCGATGGCGCAACGAGACCAGGTCGTTGCCCCGTTCCAGCGGTTTGGGGATGCATCGTCTGGCGACGGTGTGGGGCTCGGCTTGTCGATCGCCCAGGGTTTCGTTGTGGCCTGCGGCGGATCCGTCGTGTTCGATGACACCCCCGGTGGCGGCCTCACCGTCACGATCGCGCTCGTTACATCGAGCGAGCAGGCAGTCCTGTCATGAGGATCCTCGTGGTGGACGACGAACCCCAGATCCGCCGCGCGCTCAGCCTCAACCTCGGTGCCCGCAGCCACGAAGTGTACGAGGCCGCGACAGGCGAGCAGGCCCTCACCGTCGCTGCCTTGGAGCACCCCGACGTGGTGCTGCTCGATCTCGGCCTACCTGGCATGGACGGGATGATGGTGATCGAGGCGTTGCGCGGGTGGACGAACGTGCCGATCATCGTGCTCACCGCTCGCGACGAGGAACGCTCCAAGGTGCGTGCGCTTGATGCCGGGGCCGACGACTACGTCACCAAACCGTTCGGGATGGCCGAGCTACTGGCCCGCATCCGTGCAGTCGGCCGCCGGGCCAGCGATGGCACCGACGAGGTCGCGGAAGTAGTCGCCAGCGGGTTCCGCCTCGATCTCGTCGGCCACCGTGCCTACGTTGCCGACGGAAGCGAAGTACGGCTCACGCCGACGGAGTGGTCGATGGCAGAGCACCTCGTCCGCCACCCCGGCCGGCTGATCACCTACCGCCAGATGGTGACGGCGGTGTGGGGCCCCACCTACGACCCCGACCCCAACCTGTTGCGGGTGCACATGGCCCACATCCGCCGCAAGCTGGAGCGCGATCCGGCCCGCCCCGTCCACTTCGTCACCGACTCCGGCATGGGCTACCGCTTCGAACCCCACACTTGACGCGGCGCTGGGCAGCGTGGAGCGGTCGCGTGTCGAGAAAGCCACCGAGGCGGTGCATTTCTCGACAATCGGTGCTCCGTGTTCCGTGCGCCGGTCCGTCGGGGGCAGGTGATGCGGGTCGGGTACGGTCGCTGCATGGATCTTGGAATCTCACGACGGCGTGCGGCAGTGGCGGCGGCTTCCGGCGGGCTCGGGTTCGCGTCGGCCAAGGCGCTGGCCGACGAAGGGGTGGCAGTGGCGATCTGCGGCCGCGACCGCCACCGGATCGACGAGGCGGCCGAGCGGATCGGGCATGGCTGCATCCCGCTCGTGTGCGATGTGGCCAACGCCGCCGGGGGAGCGGCCTTCGTGAACCAGGCGCGTGAAGCGCTCGGTGGCCTCGACATCGTGGTCGCCAACGCCGGGGGACCACCGGCCGGGACGTTCGACTCCACTGCGCTCGACGCGTATCAGGCGGCGCTCGATCTGAACTTGATGAGCGCGGTCGGCATGGCCAAGGCGGCGGTGCCCGCAATGCGCGAGCAGCGCTGGGGGCGTTTCGTGGCGATCACCTCGTTGGCGGTCCGCCAGCCGATGGCCACGATCATCCTGTCGAACACGGCCCGAGCCGGGGTCACCGGATTCCTCAAGACCGTTGCCACCGAAGTGGCAGCCGATGGAGTGACGGTCAACACGGTGCAGCCCGGCCTCCACGCGACCGCTCGGGTGACGACGTTGTTCGGCAACGACACCACCGGCGCCACACGCGGCATTCCCGCCGGCGTGATCGGAGACCCCGCCGACTTCGGTGCCGCATTGGCGTTCCTGTGCAGCGACCAAGCCCGCTTCATCACCGGGGTGCAGTTGCACATCGACGGCGGTGCCTACACCGGCCTCCTCTGACACCTGGCCGGAACGAAGCATTCAGGGAGCAGCGTCCAGGGTGAGCCCCGATACACCGATGATAGGTCCGTGATTCGGCGGGGCGATGGCGGCGATGCCGTTGCCCTGGTCACCTCTGACCCGACCGATCTCCGGCAACTGCGGTCAACCCTCGGTGCATCGGTTCGACTGGTGTTTGTCTGACTGGAGCAGTCCGTGTCGCACCCACCCGATCGGATCGGTGAAGACTGATGTTTGCACGGCGCACTACCACCAGCGATACGCATGCGTCCGGATCTCGATCGCCGTCTGCCTCGGTCGGCTGATGTAGCCGTCGAGCTTGGCGGCGGTATTGGGCGGCGACGTGAACGGTGTCGACCGGGGCCACCACGTCATGCACGAGCGGGATTGGAGCGGCAGGCCTGGTGACGGTCGACAGGTGATCACTGCGCGCCATCAGCCGCATCCGGCCTGCAGCGAACTCCTCGACCAATTGCCGGTATTCAACGGCCACGTGCTCGTGGTGCGGATGGGCGGGGTCGGCGAGCACTTCGAGAAACGACCGGTCCAACAGCACCGCGGGTGGCACCAGCCGTCGGCGTTCCGGAGCAGGTGGGTCGATGGCTTCCGCATCGACCGCATCCACATCCGGACCGAGCCCCTTGCCCGGACCGAGCGCGTCGAGCGCTGCCAGTGCGCGACCGGCGCAGCGTTCCCGCTGACGGGATTCGATGCGGTTCCAGAACCAGAACGTGGCACCGACGATTGCCGCTGACACCACGCCGTCGATCACCCAGTGCTCGCCGAAGTACACCAGCGCGGCGAGCATCGCCACGGCGTACGACATCATCAGCGCCCGGACCCACCACCAACGCACCGCGGGGAGGAAGAACGCCGGCACGAACAATGCGAACGCGACATGCAGCGAGGGCAGCGCGGCGACCGGGTTGGCCCAGTCGAGGCTGTTGTTCCAGCCGCGCACGAACCCGACGAAACCGAGGTCGTAAAAGCCGCGCCAGGTGTGGCGGGTGATCGTGATCGGCAGCGTGTCGTAGCCGTAGCGGGCGTTGCCAGCGATCCACGGAGGCGCCGTCGGTAGAACCACGAACATCGCGCACGACACGACGAGTACCGTCGCCAGCCGCTTCATGAACCGCACCCACAGCGCACGCGATACGACCCAGACTGCGGCAATGGCGACGACGGGCACCACGAAGTGGCTGTAGTAGATAACTGAGCCGACATCGTCGTACCAGCGGATGTCGTTCGCATGGAAGAATCGCTGCTGCAACCACACCGTGGGGTCGGTCCCGAAGAACATTGCTCGATCGATGTTGCGTGGCGCGGTCACCTGCAGCGGGAAGCCGAGCTGATCGGCGGCACCGTGGGTGGTCTCGTACACGAACCACATCGCCGCGTAGATCGAAGCGTCGACGACCAGGACGCCCCACCGTCGCCACGGTTTGCCGATGAACGCGCACAGTAGAAACAGCCCGAGCGCGATCGCTACCGAAATGCGGTCGACGAGCAACCCGTCACGCCGCAGCCGCACCGCATACGCCACCCCGAACACGGCCATCGCTGCGACCCGCACAAAACACAACGGGTCCCGCTGCACCATCGGGTGTACCCGATGGGTCGACGGGACCCGAACTGCAGACAAACAATGGCGTTCGGGGGCCAAGGAGCTTTCCCCCGAACGCCAGACCGGCATTACTTGCTGGATTCCTCCAGCGCCCGGCGCACCAGCACCTTGGCGAGGTGGACTCGGTACTCGGGCGACGCGTTGAGGTCGTTCTGCGGATCGGATTCGGCCGCTGCCGATTCGGCCGCATCGCTCACCGAGGCACCGCCGGCAAGGGCGGCGCTGACCGCGCTGGCCAGGATGGGGGTCGAGCCCATGTTGACCAGGGCCACACCGCTGTCGCCGTTGCGCCGCCAGGCGGCCACGCCGACGATCGCCCAGTCCTGGGCTCGCCGGTTGAACTTCTGGAAGCTCCACCCGGCGCCGTTCATCTTCGGCACGCGGATCTCGGTGAGCATCTCGTCGGCGTTCAGTGCGGTCTCGAGGAAGCCTTTGTAGAAGTCGGCTGCGGCGATCTCGCGGGTGCCGTTCGGGCCCTTGGCCACATAGGTGGCGCCGAGCGCAAGCGTGGTCGCGGGCAGGTCGCTGGCCGGATCGCTGTGGGCGATCGAGCCGCCGATGGTGCCACGGTGGCGCACCTGCGGATCGCCCACGTAGCCGGCCGCATGGGCAAGCAACGGCACATGCTCGGCCAGTACCGAGCTCTTCTCGACATCCATGTGCCGGGTGAGCGCACCGATCGCGATGTGGTCACCGCCATCGCGGATGTACGACAGGTCGGCCAGGCGGCCGATGTCGACGAGCACGCTCGGCTGTGCGAGGCGGAGCTTCATCAGCGGGAGCAGGCTGTGCCCACCGGCGATGAACTTGGCATCGTCACCGTGCTCGCCGATGAGGCTGATCGCCTCGTCGGCCGAACCGGCCCGGACATAGTCGAATGCTGCGGGGATCACTTCGTGCCTCCTGAGGCTGAGTTGCTGGCTGAACTGCTTGCTGACTGGAGTGCTTTCCAGATGGTCATGATCGACGTTTTCTGCGACGCCGGTCAGTCGCCCGCACAGGCGAGCACCGCTTGGACGATGTTGTGGTAGCCCGTGCAGCGGCAGAGGTTGCCCTCGAGACCGATCCGCACCTCTCGCTCGGTCGGCTTCGGGTTCTCCTTCAACAGGCTGGTTGCCGCCATCACCATGCCGGGCGTGCAGTACCCGCACTGCAGGGCATGGTTCTCCATGAACGCCTTCTGCATCGGGTGCATCTCGCCGTCGGTGGCAAGACCTTCGATGGTCAAGATGTCGGCACCGTCGGCCTGCACGGCAAGCACGGTGCAGCTCTTCACAGCTTCACCGTCGAGGTGCAAGCTGCACGCACCGCACGACGAGGTATCGCAGCCGACATTGGTGCCAGTGAGGCCGAGCGCCTCGCGGACGTAATGGACGAGCAGCGTGCGCGGCTCGACTTCGCTCTCGTGGACGGTGCCGTTCACGGTGACGCTGATGTGCATGGATGAATCTCCTCTGGAACCGGTCGGGTGGACCGGGCGGGTGTGCCCCCAATGGCTCGCCCATCATGCACCATTTCGACGGCCCGCGCGGAATGCTGCGCGGCGATACCATCCGCAGCGGTGACTGACATCGACGACATTGCCCAGCACCGGCTCCGCCAAGACGGTCAACGCCTCACATCGGGCCGCCGGGCGATCATCGAGACGCTGCAGCGCGCCGGCCGTCCGGTGACGATCCCCGACATCTTGCGGATGCAGCCCTCGCTCGCACAGAGCTCGGTGTATCGCAATCTGGTGGTGCTGGAGCACGCTCGTTTGGTGAGCAAGATCTCAATGGGGGACGAGCACGCGCACTTCGAGCTCGGCGAGGAGATCACCAATCATCACCACCATCATCTGGTGTGCACGAGCTGCGGGCGGGTGAGCGATGTGACGTTGCCATCGGCGGTTGAGCGGGACCTCGAGAGCGGGCTGCGTCAGGCGGCGCTACAGGAGCAGTTCGAGCTCCATCACCACCGTCTCGATCTGCTCGGCCTGTGCTCGGCCTGTCGGGCGGAGGCCTGACGGGCGATCGTGTGATGCGAATCCCGGCCTTGGCTGCTGGCCTCGGCTCGTATGCTGGTGATGTGACGACGACCTACGAGATCGATGTGGCTGCTGGACAGCGCTTGGCGGAGATCATGACTGCGCCCGATCCCACCGACGGACTGTGGGCTGCGCAGGCTGACGGCTTCTTCGACCGTTCGGTTCCCGAGATCGGTGCGCTGGCGATGGAACAGGACCCCATCCACCGTCACAAGGATGTGCTCACCCACACGTTCATCGTCGTTGCCAACACCTCGCCGCGGTTGGTTATCCGGTTGGCGGCGCTGTTCCACGACGTGGGCAAGACCCGTACCCGCCGGTTCGTCAAGTCGAAGGTCACCTTCCATCATCACGAGGCCGTCGGGTCGCGGATGACCCGCGAGCGGCTGACCTCACTTGGCTACGACGAGCAACTCGTCGAGGATGTCACCCGCTTGGTCGAGCTCAGCGGACGCTTTCACGGCTACCAGCACGGCTGGGAGGATTCTGCTGTGCGCCGGTATGCGCGTGACGCGGGCGCGCTGCTCGGCGATCTCAACGAGTTGGTTCGCTGCGACTGCACCACCCGCCATCCCGAAAAGGTGCGCGGCCTGCAGCGGCGGATGGATGAGCTCGAGGAGCGGATTCGCCTGCTCGCCGTCGAGGAGGCGCGCAAGGCCGAGCGGCCAGAGCTCGACGGTGCCGAGATCATGCAGATCCTCGGCATCGATCCCGGTCGAGCGGTCGGTGCAGCCCGGGCGATGCTGCTCGAGCACGCCCGCAACCACGGCCCGGTCGATCACGACGAAGCTGTCGCGTTGCTTCACGCCTGGTGGGCAATGCAGGCCGGTTGATGCCGGTCAGGCCGCGGTCGCGAGATCGCGGATGACCAGCACCAGGAGAAAGACGATCATCCCGGCGCCGAACGCGGTGTAGCCCCATCGCGCCCGGTGGTTTGCCCGCCAGAAGCGGCGCATGCTCGACACGATGCAGGCGATCGCGATCAGCCCGATCACCGCGCCGATGATGGGGGTGACCCCGGCGGCGAGCCCGATGAACGGCAGCACGAACGGCAACACGATGTAGGTGAGCAGGCAGCGCACCGCGGCCACTGCGACCGAGGTCTGAAAAGCGGTGCGGGCCTCGCCAGCGGTGGCAGGCGCGGCGTGGTCGACGCGCAAAGCCTTGCGCATGAACCGGTCGGCGGCGGAGTAGCTCGGCGGTGCAGCGTATGGACAGCTCTCGGCGACCGACGTAGACATGGTCACAATCGTACCTCCCTGGATCCGCCGCCTCAGGGTCCCGGGATCGACGCGCGCAGTATGTCTTTTTTCAGGATCGACAAGTGCACTTGTCACTCTTCGCGAAAGTGACAACTGCAGTTGACGAACCTGAAAAAGGAAGCTGCACCTGGCATCGGCCGGCACCTGACACCTGGCACCTGAACGGGCCGGGGGGTGGGCTACGTCGGGAACGCTGACACTGGCGATTCGACCGTCACATCGACGCGTTCGCCGATCTGCGGCAGCCGGGATGCGTGCAGGCGGGCGGCTACTTCGGTTCCGTCGTCGAGTACGACCAGCACCACGGAGTCGTGCCCGTAGTACTCGCGGCTGGCGATGCGGCCGAGCACACCGGTTGCGACGTCGTTGCTGCGGCGATTATTGGCCGGGTCGATGACATCGAGCGACCGCAGCATCACCTGCTCGGGTCGCACGACGACTGTCACCGCGTCGCCGGGTCTGGACTGGGCGCGGCAGGGCGCAGCGAGCGGTAACCGACCGAGGGCGCTCACCACCACATCGCCTTCTCGGATGCCCGGCAACTCGCACGCCTCGCCGACGAACGTGGCCACCTGCAGCGACTCGGGGAAGCCGTAGATGGTTGCCGGATCGGCGGCCTGGGCGATGTGCCCATCGAGTAGCACGGCCACCTCGTCGGCAATCGACAGCGCCTCGAGTTGATCGTGTGTGACCACCACCGCTGTTGCATTGCTGGCCCGCAACGCGTCGAGGACCTCCCCGCGCACCTGGGCGCGAAGCCCGGCATCGAGCGCGGAGAACGGCTCGTCGAGCATCACCAGTGCCGGGTCCGGGGCGAGCGCTCGGGCTAGCGCGACACGGTGCTGCTGGCCTCCGGACAGTTCGTGCGGTCGCCGCTTCCCGGTGCCGGCCAAACCCACGAGTTCCAGCACCTCATCGATGCGGAGCTGCGATGCCCGGCCGCGCGGTAACCCGAAGCCGACGTTTCCGGCCACGTCGAGATGCGGAAACAGCGCCCCCTCCTGGGGCACCACCCCGACCCGCCGTCGCTCGGGCGGTACCGAAGCGGTTGGTGACGCAACGAGCGTGCCGCCAATGGTGACGGTGCCGGCATCAGGGGTGTCGAAGCCGGCGATGATCCGCAGCAGCGTTGTCTTGCCGCCACCAGAGGGTCCGAGCACCGCAGTGACCGAACCGGGGCGCACGCTTAAGTCGACCCCGTCGAGCACCACCCGTGACCCGAAACGCTTGGTCAGCCCGCGCACGACTAGCAACGCGTCCACGCCACGTGACGCACCCGACGGGGAGATGGCAGGTGCCGGGACCGCCGCAGCGAGGCGCTGCTGGCTCACGGCGCGACCCCGACCGGGCTGTTTCGGCGGACAGTGATGATGGTCAGCGCGGCGGTGGGGATGGCGGCAAAGATCACCAGGGCGAGAGCATACGGGCCCGCGCTCGCGTAGTCGGAGATCGAGGTGTACTGCCACAGCCGAGTCGCCAACGTCTGCGTCTCGGTGGGCCGTAGGATCAGCGTGACCGGGAGTTCTTTCATCGTCGAGAGCAACACGAGCCCCGCAGCGGCGGCGATGCCCGGAGCGGCCAGCGGCACCGTCACCCGCCACACCACCGCCCGCGGTGACGAACCCAGCGAGCGGGCCACCTCCTCGAGACGGACCGGTGACTGCTCGATCGAGGCGCGCACCGCCCCAACGGCAAGTGGCAAGAACAGCACCACGTAGCCGAGCACCAACAGCGGCGTCTCGAGATAGATCGGCCGGAGGATACGGACACCGATGAACACCAGCGAGATCGCTATCACGATGCCGGGCAGCGCATGGGTCACGTACGTTGCGCCCTCGACGGCCTGGGCGGTCCGACCGCGATGGCGCGCGGCCAGCACGCCGACCGGCATTGCCAGCAGCACCGTCGCAACCGCGGCTGCGACCGCCAATGCCAGGGTGCTGCTGAGCGCTCCGAGCACGTCGCCGAATCCTGCGCTCGGCGACTCGAACGTGGCCACCCAGTACACGACCCGCCCAACCGGGAAGACGATCGCCGCCCCCAACACCGTTGCGATGAACAACCACGCCAACGGTGCTGCGCGTCCGAGCGCAACGGGCCGGCCGGCGCGGGCGTTACCGGCCCCGATGCGCGCCGAGGCACGACCACGCGCCATCGCCTCTAGCACCACGAGCACGAGCGCAACCACGACCAGGGTGCTGGCCAGGATGGCGGCACGGCTGGGGTTGAAACCTGCCCGGTACGCGCCGTAGATCACCCAGGTGAACGCCTCGTACCGCATCGCCGCGACGGCACCGAAGTCGCTGAGCACGTACAGCATCACGAGCAGTCCGCCGGCGCTGAGTGCCGGGCGGACCTGGCGCAGCGTGAGCCCGAGCGCGACCTGGGTGCGAGTGCGGCCGAGTGAGCGGGCGACCTCCTCGTGCGCCGGGTCGAGGTGGCGAAGCGCGGCGACGCAGGGCAGGTACACGAACGGGTACGACATGCTGGTGAGCACGAGTGCCGCACCCCAGAACCCGGCGATCGATGGTCGCCACGACACCCACGCGAACGCCGCCAGGTACGACGGGATCGCCAGCGGCAGCGCCAGCACCACGCGTAGCACACCTCTGCCGGGGAGGTCGCTGCGCACGACCAGCCATGCCGCGACGGCACCCACCACCAAGCAGGCGATGGTGACCGTGAGGCTCAACGCCAGGCTGCGCAGCACAAGGTCGCGGGTGCGCTGCTGCCACACCTCGTCCCACACCTCGGCCGCACCACGCGACAGCGCCCGGTCGATCAGATACCAGATTGGTGCAACCGCCACCACCGCGGCCGCGAGCGCCGGGACGAGGATGAACAACGGCGGCAGGCGAGTCGCCCGGTGACGTGCGCGGCTCCACGCGTTCGGCTGAAAGCCGTCGACAAGGCCCTGATCGCCCAGTGGCGCAGCCCGGTCGGCGACATCAGTCATGCTGGTGGATCAGAGTGTGAGCAGGCCGACTTCGGACAGCAACTCCTGCGTCGCCTCGAGCGAATCGAGGTCGCCGAGGTCGATCAAAGGCGGCGACAACGTATCAAGGGCCGGAACCCCCTCGGCGGTGGCGACGCCAGAGCGAAGCGGAAACTCGTAGGTCTGCTGGGCGAAGTACGTCTGCCCATCGACGCTCAGCAGATAGTCGACCAACGCCTGTGCTGCGGTCGGGTTGTCGCTGCTGGCGAGCACGCCCACACCGGCCACGTTGACGAGCCCGCCCGGATCGCCAGCATCCACGTACTGGTTGGTGGCGACGACAGCGTCGGCGCCCTCGGCGGCGATCAGCTCGAACAGGTAGTAGTGATTGACGAGCCCGATTGCCACCTCGCCGGAATTGACCGCATCGCGGACCACGCCATTCTTTTCGTACGCGACCGGTTCCTGGGCGGCGAATGCCTCGAGCCACGTACGGGCCCCGTCGTCGCCGCGAATCACGCGCAGGCCGGTGACGAACGACTGCCACGATGCGTTGGTCGGGGCGAAGCCGATCTTGCCCTTCCACTGCGGGTCGAGCAGCTCGTCGATGGTGCTCGGCGGATCGGGAGCAAGGGTGGGGTTGACGACGAACACCCGAGCCCTCCCGCTGGTACCCACCCACATGCCGTTGCTGGAACGGTACGCCGCCGGCACGACCGAAAGGGTCGACTCGGGGAGTGGGGCGAACAGGCCTTCCGCTTCGACGGCACCCAGCGCGCCAGCATCCTGGGAGAAGAACACGTCCGCCGGTGAGGCGTCACCCTCGGTGATCAGCTGGGCGGCGAGCACGCCGCTATCGGCCGGGCGAAACTCGACGGTGATGCCGGTCGCCTCGCTGAACTGATCGAGCAGCGGCTTGACCAGGTTCTCGCTGCGACCGCTGTAGACCGTGATCGTCCCCGACGGCGCATCGCTGGTGCCCAGGCTGGTGCCGACGCTGGTTGGCGCAGGATCCGAGCTAGGCGTATCGCTTCCGCACGCGGCGAACGCGAGTGCACTGGCGATCACAACCGCGAGTGCGGCGCGGCGGTGGGGACGAAATGAGTGGTTCATGGGAGCCTCGGGGAGTTTCGGGGGCGGAGTGTCAGGCAAGCCTAACATCACCTCTCAAGCAAGGTCAACTCCCTCAGATCGCACCAAAAACAAAGATTTGGGCAGGATTCCCCTCGGAAACCGAGAGGGATCCTGCCCAGATCTTGAACGCAGGCCGGAATCAGCGGGCGGCGACGATGGCTTTCCAGACCCGCTCGGCGGTGGTGGGCATGTCGATGTGGCGCACGCCGAGGTGGCTCAGCGCGTCGATCACGGCCGACTGCACCGCCGGGGTCGAGCCGATCGTGCCGCTTTCGCCGATGCCCTTGGCGCCGAGGGGGTTGACGAACGTCGGCGTCTCCATGTGCACGACCTCGACCGAGGCGAGCTCGGCGGCGGAGATGAACCCGTAATCGGCGAAGTTCGACGTAATCGGGTTGCCGTCGCTGTCGTAGCGAACTTCTTCGAGCAGCGCCTGCGCGGTGCCCTGGGCAACTCCTCCGTGGATCTGGCCTTCGAGCAGCATCGGGTTGAGCACACGTCCGGCATCGTCACAGGCGATGTGGCGGAGATGTTTCACCTGGCCGGTCTCGGTGTCGACTTCGACGACCGCGACGTGCGAGCCGAACGGGAACGTTGCCCCGCTCACCGCGACGAAGGCAGCATGCTGCAAGCCTTCCGGGAACTCGGCGTCCTGCTTCGCCGCGACAGCCAGCTCTGCCCAGGTCTTCGACACAGCGGGAGTGCCGGTGACGTGGAAGCTGCCCGTGTCCTTGTCGAGGATCACGTCGGCATCGTCGGCTTCGAGCAGCTTGGCGGCCAGCTTGCGGGCCTTGTCGACCAGTTCGCCGGCGGTGGCCCACACCGCGGCGCCGCCTTGTTGCAACGAGCGCGACCCCATCGTGCCGCTGCCTTCGGGAACCAGATCGGTGTCGCCCCACACCACATCAATGCGGTCCATGGCGATGCCGGTCTGCTCGTGGGCGAGCATGCTCCACGAGGTGATGTGGCCCTGACCGTGCGGGGAGGTGCCGGTGTACACCACGGCCCGCCCGTCGTCGAGCACCTCGACTCTGGCGTGCTCGCCGAAGGGCGGGATGCCACCGGTGATCTCCACGTACACGCTCACACCGATACCGAGCTGCTGAGCGTCGCCGCGGGCACGGCGGGAAGCCTGCTCGGCGCGCAGATCGGCATAGCCGGCCATTTCAAGCGCCTTGTCGAGCGACTGCTCGTAATCGCCGACGTCATAGGTCTGGCCGACCGCGGTGGTGTGCGAGTCGCCGAACTTGGGAATCAGGTTCTTGCGCCGAACATCGGCTGCGTCCATCCCAATCTCGGCGGCGAAGAGATCCATTGCCCGCTCCGCTGCCGCAGTTGCTTCCGGACGGCCAGCACCGCGGTAGGCGGTGGTGACCGCAGTGTTGGTGACCACACTGGTGGTGCGGCACTCGATGTTGGGGATCGCATATACGGCGCTGCACATCGGCCGGGTCATGAACGGGGCGAGGATGGCGCCCATCTCGACGAACGAACCGGCGTCTTGCAGGACGTGCATCTGGTAATGCGTGACGGTGCCATCGCGGCTACCGCCGATGGCGACGAATTGGATCTGGGCGCGCCCGTGACCCATCACCATCATGTTCTCGCTGCGGGTCTCTCTCCAGCGCAGCGGGCGGCCGACCCGAGTGGACAGCACGCCGAGCAACGCTTCCTCCGGATCGCACGAGATCTTCGCGCCGAAACCGCCGCCGACGTCGGGGGTGATCACACGCACCTTGTCGGCGTCGACGCCGTTGGTCTTGACGATCGACGCCTTCGCGCTCTGCGCCCCCTGGGTGCTGAGCCACTGGTGGAGCCGTCCGTCGACCCATGCCACTGCCGAGCCGCGCCCCTCCAGCGGGCACGGGGCGACGCGCTGGTTGACGAAGCGGCCGGTGACCACGACCTCGCAGCCCTCGAAGAACGCTTCGCCGGTGTTTTCGGGCATGCCCAGCGCGGTGGTGTCGAATACGACGTTGCTGCCGGCACTGTCGTACAGCAGTGTGGTGCTGGTCATTGCTTCCTCGATGTCGATCAACGTCGGGAGCACGTCGTAGTCGACGATGACCGCTTCGACAGCGTCCTCACCCTGATCGGCTCGTTCGGTGATGATCGCCGCGATCGGTTCGCCGACGAAACGCACCTTGCCGATGGCCAGCAGGCCGCGGGCCACGGTCGGGTTGTAGTCGGAGGCCACGGGCTCTAGACCGAGATCGGCGGCGGTGTACACAGCGATCACACCGGGGCAGGAGAGGGCCGCCGACACGTCGATCGAGGTGATGGTGCCGTGGGCCACCGAGGACCGGACGTAGGTGACGTGTGCTGCGCCGGCGAGCAGCGGCTCGGCGAACAGGTCTTCGACGTATTCGCCGCCCGTCGTGAGGAACTTCGGATCTTCCTTGCGAAGAACACGATTTCCGAGAATGCTTCCGGCCACTGAGACCCCCTGTGATGATGAACCCGTCGAACGACACGGCGACACTAGGTCATGGCCTCGTCGGGGCCCGTGGTCGCGTGAGGGAGGCGGTCCCGCAGTGCTCAGGGCGTCGGCGCGTCCGCGACCGGAGCAACGGTCGCGGCAACGACGGCAGCGGTCGGAGCGACGACGACCGCGGGTGCAGGTGCCGCAGGCACGACGGCTGCGGGTGCGGCTTCCGGTTCGGGGGCGAGACGAACGGCGACGATCTGCGCCATGGCGTCGTAGGGCCACCCGGTCGGCAACGGCAGCGCACCGGCCGGTTCGATGGGAAGCAACGAGATGCGTTCCTCGCCGGGGGCAACCATGCTGAGCTCGTCGCGTGCTGCATCGCGGGCACCCTCGATGGTTTCGAGTCGGTTCACCTCGGCTTGCAGCGGTCCGTTGGTTCCGGTCAGTACGGCGAGCTCCGACGCCTTGACTGCAATCTCGGTCTTCTGACGTCTCCAGGCCTGCACCGGCAGGACGAACAACGCGGCGAGCAATGCTGCCACGACAGCGACGCCGAAGCCGGTGAGTATCCAGCGCTGGCCGGTACGCCGGACAAGTTGCCGGTCGGGAGCGACCGGCCGCGTGAAATCGCTGAGTCGTGTGTGATCGCGGGGCCGGTCGTGATCGCGGGGCCGGTCGAGGCGAACGGGAGGTGCCCGTCGAGCTGATTCGCGCGCCGGGCGCGCAATAGCGCTCGTGCGGTGACCGTTGCTCATCGGAGCAGTTTGACAGGCGCGCACGTGATCTGCGCGTCACCGGCCGGGAACCCCGGCGGATCAGCGGAGGATCAGCGCGGCGCGAGCGCGGCGCGACCGCGGAACGCGGCCCCTTCGCCGAGTTGCTGCTCGATCCGAAGCAGCTGGTTGTACTTGGCCACACGGTCGCTTCGCGCCGGCGCCCCGGTCTTGATCTGGCCGCAGTTGGTGGCGACCGCGAGGTCGGCGATGGTGAAGTCTTCGGTCTCGCCACTGCGATGACTCATCACCGATGTGTACGAATTTGCCGTGGCCAGCTCGACCGTGTCGAGGGTCTCGGTGAGCGTGCCGATCTGGTTGACCTTGACCAACACGCTGTTGGCGACCTGGCGGTCGATGCCCATCCGTAGCCGCGTCACGTTGGTGACGAACAGATCGTCGCCGACGAGCTGCACCCGCGAGCGCAGTGCCTCCGACATCGCCGCCCAGCCGTCCCAGTCGTTTTCGGCCATGCCATCTTCGATGCTGACGATCGGGTACGTGTCGACGAGACGGGTCCAGTACGCGACCATCTCATCGGCATCGAGCACCTTGCCTTCGCCGGTCAGGTGGTAGCGACCGTCCTTGAACAGTTCGCTCATCGCTGGGTCCATCGCGATCGCGATGTCCTCGCCGGGTGTGTAGCCGGCCTTTTCGATCGCCTCCATCAGGATCCGCAACGCATCCTCGTTGCTCGCCAGGTTGGGGGCGAAGCCCCCCTCGTCACCGATCGCAGTGGACAGGCCGCGGTCGTGGACGACCTTCTTGAGTGCGTGGTAGGTCTCGGTTCCCCAACGCAGCGCCTCGCGGAAGCTCGGCGCGCCGACGGGCATCACCATGAACTCCTGCATGTCGATGGAGTTGTCGGCGTGGGCACCGCCGTTGACGACGTTCATCATCGGCACCGGCAGTACATGGGCGTTGGGGCCGCCGAGGTAGCGGTACAGGGGCAGGCCAACCGCAGCGGCGGCCGCCTTGGCGACAGCGAGGCTGGCCCCGAGAATCGCATTTGCTCCGAGGCGGGCCTTGTTGGCGGTGCCGTCAAGGGAGTTCAACTCGGTGTCGATGAGGCGTTGGTCGAGAGAATCCATGCCGCGCAAGAGCTCGGCGATCTCACCGTTCACATGGCCGATTGCGGCCTGCACACCCTTGCCGAGGTACCGCTCGTCGCCGTCGCGTAACTCGACGGCTTCGTGCTCGCCGGTGGACGCGCCCGACGGGACCGCCGCCCGGCCAATGCTGCCTCCCTCGACGACGACATCGACCTCGACCGTCGGGTTGCCCCGTGAATCAAGGACTTCCCTACCGATGACATTCAAGATTTGGCTCATACGCCGACTCACGGTAGCGAACGAACCCGGCTGAACGTTTCGTTTTCAAGATCACTCGTAGCGATGACGATGTACGGCCATGGTGAATCAGTTGCCGTACGAAGCAGGCGAGAACAGCAGCGATGACACCGACCTCTGGGCCGGTACGACGGTGCGCTACTTCGTCGAGCCGGAGGACCGTACGCCGTCGGAGCCCACGCCCGCAACGCCCCCGCCGGTTGCACCTGAGATGGCGCCGGCAGCAATCGAGCCGGCAGCAGTCGAGCCGGCAGCAATCGAGCCGGCAGGGACTGGGTCGGCGTCGAACGCGCCTTCACCGGCGCTGCCGGAACCGACGCTGCCGGAACCGACGCTGCCCGAGCCGTCGTTGGCCGCGGCTGCGGATCTGTGGCGTGGGGTTGAGGCCGATCCTCACTCCCAGTTCCGCTTCGCCGACGTCGCGCCGCGTCGCCCGGGTGTGTGGATGCTGCCGACGCGGGCCCCGCGGGCGCTGGTGACACTCGGTTGCATCGGTGGTGTCTTCACCACCGCAGTACTGCTCGTGGTGCTGCTACCCGCATTCGAAACCGGTGACAGCCGCGGGTTCCTGATCCCACTCGACGAGAACCACTGGTTCACCACATCGTTGGTGGTTTCGAGCTTTCTGTCGGCGATCGGGTGGCTGTGGTGGACGCTGTCGGCATCGTTCAACGCCGAACGGATCGTGCCGCTGTCGACCTCGCCGTGGCTGCCGACGTTCGTCTACCTCGGTGGCCCGATCATCTCGCTGGTCGGCGCCGATCTCACCAGCGACGTGTCCCACGCCGTGGTGGTCGCCGGGCTGGTGTGGCTGGCGCTCGGGCACATCGCTGTCGTGGCCTCATTTCGTGCGACCGCGACCCGCATCGGTGCGTCCACGCGACACTTCACGCAGTTGATGTGGTTGCCGTTCGCGTGGGTTTCGTACCGGATGGGGCTCACCACGTTCTTGAGCTTCTTCGAGGAGGAGTCGAGCCTGACACCGTTCCTCGTGGTGGTCGGCTGCCTCGGCCTGTTGTTCCCGGCGGGCCTGGTGGTCGCGTCATGGAACGCAATGGCGTCGTTCGAACGCTCGTGCCGGCGCCTCAACATGCGCACCCTGGGGGTAGACCTCCCGCTACGCGAACTGTTCCGTCACAACATGTCCTGACGCGTCACGCCTCGCTTCACGTCACGCCTTGCTCGCTTCGCTTCGCGTGATCCCACAGTTCGTCGAGGGTGGCCAAGTCGGTGTCGTGCAGCGCGATTGCCCGTTCGGTGGCGAGCCGTTCCACCGCTTCGAACCGACGACGGAACTTGTGTGTGGCGGCCCGCAGCGAGGCCTCTGGCTCGACGCCAAGATGGCGGGCCACGTTGACCACAGCGAAGAGCAGGTCGCCGATCTCGTGTTCAACCGCCGCATCATCACCAGCGCCGATGGCCTCGATCACTTCCGCAGTCTCCTCGGCCACCTTCGGTAGCGCGCCGTGCACATCGGGCCAATCGAAGCCGACCTTGGAAGCCTTGCGCTGCACCGCATATGCATACGACAGCGACGGCTGCGACGTGGCCACGCCGTCGAACACACTGGTGCGCTGCTTCTCCGTGCGCTTGATCGCATCCCAGTTGCTGACCACCTGTTCGGTACCGTCGACCACGACGTCGCCGAAAACATGCGGGTGCCGGCGGACCAATTTGTCGTGCACGCCGCGGGCGACATCGGCAATCGTGAAGCGGCCCTCCTGCTCGGCGATGGTGGCGTGGAACTCGATCTGGTACAGCAGATCGCCGAGCTCTTCGATCAGCGCCTCATCGCCGGAACCAGTGTCGGAATCAGCTCCGGAGCCATCGGCATCGAGCGCATGTAGTGCATCGACGGTTTCGTAGGTCTCCTCGATCAGGTACTTGACGAGGCTCTGGTGCGTTTGCTCGCGGTCCCACGGGCACTGTTCGCGCAGCGTGCGCGCCAGTAGGTGGAAGCGGACCAGTTCGGCCCCGACCGGCGCAGCCAGCGCGGGGATGTAGATGCACGTGAGATGGTCGGGCTCCACGGTGCGGTCGAGCTCGGACCACGTCGTGGACGTCACGCACTCGTCGACGGTGCCGAGGCGTTGCAAGATGACGACCGGCTCGCTGCCGGAGGCGTGCTCGACAGCCAGCTTGATATCGCTGAGCACCCAATTGGCATGGGTGTGCGCCACCAGCATCGGGCCGCCGTAGCCGGCGCTGGCGACGGCGAACTCGTGCCCGTCGATCAGTCGGAGCCCTGCCTCGACGGGATCGATGCCGAGGCGAGCGTACGCAAGGTCGAGGAACGACATCGCCGGCAACACGTCGAGCTGCACCCGCGAGTCGGCACGCAGGGCGCGCACGGTCTGCTCCAGCACCAGCGGTGAGCCGGGCACTGCGTAGAGCACGTCGCCGTGGGCCGCGGCAGCCTCGACGAGGTGCTCGACGATGGTCGCATAGACCTCGGTGAACGAGTCGCCGTGTTCGTACACGTCGTCGAAGCAGGTGGCATCGGCCACGAGATGTGCACCAGGATGCTGGGCGGTACGCAGGTAGCGGTGCGACGCCGAGTCGATCGCAGCACGCGTCTGATCGGTGATGAACCGCTCGTCGCCGGGGCCGAGCCCGACGACAGTGATCGTCGGCAGGTTCACGCCACCAAAGGATCGACTTCGGCCGTCGCCGAGTTCCACACGCCGTAGCGCGGATCGACGACGACGTCGACCTCGGACAGCAGCTCGGGCAGCCGGGTGGTGTTCAGCTCCTGGCTCGCCAGTTCCATCTGCGTTTCGGCGGACAGCTCGGCGAACGGTCGCAGCATCACCACCGCGACGACCCCGATATCAACCACGACTGGGTTGCCCACACCGGCCGCGGCAACCGGGTCGGTGATGACCGGGTTGAGTTCGGCAGCGGGAAAGCACTCATCGCCCGCTTGGTTGGGCACGACTCCGCCGCTGGCGGCGAGGCCGGGGTCATTGGAGTACGTGGCCGCAGCATCGGCGAACGACATGCCGGCGGCGAGGTCGGCGAGCGCGGCCTCGGCTGCCTCCGGCGAATCGACCGTTATCGCCGCAAGGCAGACCAGCCCGCTGGCCGCGGGACCGGACTCGTACAGCATGCGTCCAGCGTCGGGGGTCTGAGACGCGAGCGAGGTGATGGCGTCGGCGAGCCGGGCGTCGAGGTTGGCGGTGGTCGCCACGGCCGGATCGGTGGTGCCGGTGGCCTGTTCGAGCAGCTCGACGCGGATCCATTTGGTGAGCTGCGCCCGCACCACCGCGGCATCGACGACGTCGTCGGTGCTGTCGACCAACGCGCTGATCTGATCGATGGTGAGGGCTTGGTCGCCGACGCTGGCGGCTTCGTTGTTGCGGTCGAACGTGGCGCACGAGGTGGACACGATCAAGGCGACCACGAGCGCGCCCGAGCGGAACAGAAAACGGCGAGTCACGGCGGCGACGATAGCGGCCACGTACCGTTCACCGGCATCTCGCCGGAGTCGGCGCCGCCCGATTCTGCGACGACCGGATCTCCGACAACCGGATCTGCGACGACTGGATCTGCGACGACCGGGATCTCCTGCGTCGGCGGCGGTGCGAGCGTGAAGTGCTCGTCGGGGGCGGGGGCGAGCACATCGCGCACGTACGCCTCGATCGTCTCCGCCAGCCCCACGTCGAAGCCAGCCGCTTCGGACAGGAACCACCGGTGTTCGAGGACCTGGTGGTACAGCTCGGCAGGCTCCAGCTTGCCGGCCAGATCGGCGGGGACCGCGGCGATGGTCGGCTCGAAACGCTCGTCCACCCACCGCGCCGCGGCAACCGGTTCGCGCACCCGTTTCCCGTTCCGCTGCTCGAGCGTCGCGCCGTAGCGGCGGATGTCGTGCAGCAAGCGACGAGCCTGGTTGTCGCCGGCATCGATGCCGGTCAGCGTTCGCAGCCGCGCACTATGGAACCCGTGCTCGACCACCCGTGGCACGAGTTTCAGCTGGGTGCCTCCTGCGGTGCTGACGAGCTCGAGCTCAGATGCATCGAAGCCGAGGTCGTGCAGGCGGCGGAGACGCTGGTCCACACGGAATGTCTCGTCGGCTTTGAACTCCTCGATCACGGTCAGCTCGGCCCACAACCGGTCGTAGCTTGCCTCGATCGCGATCGCGGTTTCGATCGGGTCGATGCCCTCCGACAGCAGACCGCCGGCTTGCAGGTCGACCAGGTCGCCGGCGACGTTCTCGGTGGCGATCTGCAGGTCGTGACGACGTTGCCCAGCCGACAGCGTGGGGTGCCGCTCGCCGGTCTCGACGTCGATGATGTAGGCCTGCAGCGCATCGGCGTCACGGCGGAACAGGGTGTTCGACAACGAGCAGTCGCCCCAGTAGAACCCGGCCAGGTGCAGCCGCACGAGCAGCACCGCCAGGGCGTCGAGCAGGCGATCGCCGAGGGAGGGGATCTGCAGCCCGCGCCCCGACAGCAGCACCCGGTAGGGCAGCGAGTAGTCGATGTGGCGGGTGATCAGCAGGCCCTTTGCTGCGTCGCCGTCCGGCTCGACCCGTTCGGTGACGACGCCGACCACCTCGGCGGTGGGCAGGCCGTGATCGGCCAACTGGCGCAGCAGCCGGTACTCGCGCTCGGCGAGTCGATCGGGGATCTCCTTCACCACGTAGGCGGCCTCGTCGGTTTCTACCATCCGCACCTCGTTGCGGTGTAGCCCGAGCACGGAATGCATGCCCTGAATGTCCCACTCCGCCAGCGGCGTCGTGAGCGGCCACTCGACGAGCGCTGCATGTTCTGCGGGTCGGGCGAGTTGCAAACGCATCACGTTGCCACCGGCTCGGGAGGCGGTCGTAGCTCGCGGAGGAACCCGACGAGGTACTCGGCCGGGTCCCCACGCCCGAGCGGCACGACGAGTTGCTCGGCATCTTCTTTGTAGATCGCGTTGCGGCTCAATCGCTTCAACCGCATCGCCTCGCTGACGCGCAGCTGCAGCGGTGCCAGGCGCGCCCCGCTGCCCACCATCGACACGTCGCGCAGGCCCAGCCGATGGCACTCGGCGCGCAGGTAGGCCACGCTCAACAACGCGTTCGCTGGCGCGGGCACCGGACCGTAGCGGTCCTCCCATTCGGCGCGGATGTCGTCGACCTGCGCGGATTCGGTGACCGCGGCAAGGCGCCGATACGCCTCGAGTCGCAGCTCTTCCTTGGCGACGTAGTCGGTGGGCAGGTACGCATCGGTGGGGACATCGAGCTTGACCTCGCTGCGCACCTTCGGGGGCGGCTCGCCCTTCATCTCGCCGACTGCTTCGGTGACCATCTGGCAGTAGAGGTCGTACCCGACGGCGGCGATGTGGCCGCTCTGCGATTCGCCGAGCAGGTTGCCGGCACCGCGAATCTCGAGGTCGCGCATCGCGATCTTGAACCCGCTCCCGAGGTCGGTCGCCTCGCCGATGGTACGCAACCGCTCATACGCCTCCTCGGTGAGGCGGGCGTCGCGGGGGTGAAACAGGTAGGCATACGCGCGCGATCCGCTGCGCCCGACGCGGCCACGCAGTTGGTGCATCTGGCCGAGGCCCAGCAGGTCGGCGCGCTCCACCACCAGTGTGTTGACCGTCGGCATGTCGATGCCGCTCTCGATGATGGTGGTGCACACCAGCACGTCGTAGCGACCCTCCCAGAAATCGACCACGATCTGCTCCAACGAGCCCTCGTCCATCTGCCCGTGAGCGATGGCGATGCGCGCCTCGGGAACCAGCTCGCGTAGCCGGTGCGCCGCCCGCTCGATGGTGTTGACCCGGTTGTGGACCCAGAAGATCTGGCCCTCGCGGAGCAACTCACGGCGGATCGCTTCGATCGCGACGCGTTCGTCGTACTCGCCGACGAACGTGAGGATCGGCTGGCGATCAGCCGGTGGGGTCTGCAGCAGCGACAGGTCGCGGATACCGACCAGGCTCATCTCCAGCGTCCGCGGGATCGGCGTTGCCGACAACGTGAGCACATCGACGTTGGTCTTGAGCTTCTTCATCGTCTCTTTGGCCTGGACGCCGAATCGCTGCTCCTCGTCGATCACGAGCAGGCCGAGGTCTTTGAACACGACGCCGTCCTGGAGCAAGCGGTGGGTGCCGATCACGCAATCGACCTCGCCGGTCTTGAGGCCTTCGATGACCTTGCGCGCCTCTTTCGCGCTGAGGAACCGGCTGAGCACTTCGACGCGGATCGGGAAACCGGAAAACCGGTCGGCAAAGGTGTTGCCGTGCTGGGTGGCCAGCAGCGTGGTGGGCGCCAGCACTGCTGCCTGCTTGCCGTCCTGGATGGCCTTGAACGCAGCGCGAATGGCCACCTCGGTCTTGCCGAAACCGACGTCGCCGCACACCAACCGGTCCATCGGATACGGCAACTCCATGTCGTGTTTGACCTCGTCGATCGCAGTGCGCTGATCGGGGGTTTCTGCGAACGGGAAGGCGTCTTCCATGTCGTGTTGCCATGGCGTGTCCTGACCGAACGCGTGGCCGGGCGCGTTGAGCCGCTTCTGGTACAGCACGACGAGCTCTTGGGCGATCTCGCGAACGGCGCTGCGAACGCGGGTTTTCGCCTTCGCGAAATCGGTCCCTCCGAGGCGGTGCAGCGATGGTGCCTCGCCGCCGGTGTATTGGCGCAGCGAGTCGATCTGATCGCTGGGCACGTACAGCCTGTCGCCGCCTTTGTAGGCGAGTAGCAGGTAATCGCGCTCGACCCCGCCGATGGTCCGCTTGACCATCCCCTCGTATTGGCCGACGCCGTGTTGGTAGTGAACGACGTAGTTGCCGGATTTGAGATCTTCGAAGAACCCGGCGCTCTGGCGTTTGCGTGGGCGCGCCTGGCGGTGCGATCGGCGTCGGCCGGTGAGGTCCCCTTCGGCGACGACGGAGAGCTTCGCGTTGGGCAGCGTGAAACCGCGATGCAGTGGAGCGGCGACCACGTAGCCGCCTGGGCGAGTGAGGGTGGCCGACTTGGCGAGAGCGGCGTCGGTGACGACTTTGAAGTCGAGCCCGCGGTCGCGCAGCAATGCGGCGAGTCGCTGGGCCGAGCCGGTGCCGTCGGCGGCAACCACCACCCGGTACTGATTGGCGAGCAGCTCCTTCAGGCGTAGCGCCAGCCCTTCGCCGTCGCCGACCACGGGCCCCCACCCAGTCGCTTGGACCATCGGTGCATCGGGGTTGGTCGGGGTGGAGCTGATCGTCCACATCTGCTGGCCGGTGGACAGCACGGCGTCGGTGTCGGCGTGCAGGCGGGGGAACGTTCGCTCGGCGTCGCGCGCCCACGTACTGGCGAGCGACCGGGCCAGATCGTCTTCTTCGGCGAGGAGGTCGTTGGCCCGGTCGCGCATCCGTCGCGGCTCGATCAGCACGACCTTCGCGGCTGGCGGCAGTACTGCGGTGATCAACCCGCCCGATGCGATCCCGGCCGGGTCGCCAGTCGGGTCGCCAGTCGGTTCGCCGTCCACGAGCCAGGGCAGCCAACTCTCCATGCCGTCGAAGAACGTCCCTTCGGCCAGACGCTCCCACTGCTCGCGCCCCCACGGCTCGCTGGCCAATAGTTGGGTGGCCCGCTGCCGGACCTGATCGCTCGGCAGCAACTCTCGGGCGGGGAAGATGCAGACCTCGGTCAGGTCCTCGGTGCTGCGTTGGTCGTTGACCATGAACTCGGTGAGTCGGTCGACCTCGTCGCCCCACAGGTCGATGCGGATCGGCGCTTCGGCGGTGGAGGGAAACACGTCGATGATCGCGCCCCGCTGCGCCACCTCGCCGCGGTGCTCGACCAGTTCCTCACGGCGATACCCGAAACCGATCAGCGAGCGCATCAACTCGTCGGCATCGAGGATGTCGCCGGGCCGGACCTGGATCGGTTCGGTCGTCGTGGCACCTGGCCCGAGCTTCTGCAGCAGGGCGCGCACACCGGTGACCACCACTGCGGGCATCCGCTCGGGCCGGCGGAGCCGCCACAGCACCTCGAGACGGCGGCCCATGGTCTCCACGCTCGGGCTGACCCGCTCGAACGGCAGCGTCTCCCAGGCCGGGAACAGCACTACGTCGTCGGCGGGCAGGAACTGGCGCAGATCGTCGTAGAGCTGACCCGCGTCGCTGCCCGTGGGGCACGCGACCACGAGCGGCCGCCGCCCGCCGAGCCGGCTGAGCGCGGCGATGGCGATCGGGCGGGCCGCCTCGGACACGGCCACGAGTGCCTGTGGATCGCCGAAGGCATGGGTGAGGCCCGGCTCGTCACGTAGCAGCGAGGCGAGCGCCTGCAGCGGCATGGCGGGCGGGGCTGGTACGGGCGAGGTTGGCGCGGGGGAGGTGCGGCCGGTCGAAGTAGATGGGGAATCGGCGGGCGACATGGGGCAATTGAGCGTATCGGTGCCTCGCTCTGCCGACCCCCCGCCAGACTGTGAACGATCCACCATGTCTGCCAACGCCACCCTCCACGCCCGCTCGCTGTCACTGTCGTTCGGACTCGAGATGATCCTCGACGGTGTCGAGCTGCAGGTCTCTCCAGGCTGGCGGATGGGTCTCGTCGGCCCCAACGGTGTCGGCAAGTCGACGTTGCTGCGGGTGCTTGCCGGTGCGCAACGGGTCGACGCGGGATCGGTCGTGGCGATGCCCTCCAACGCAACGGTCGGCTACCTCCCACAGGAGCCGGAACGCACCGCAACCGAGACCGTGCTGGAGTCGCTGTCGCGGCGCACCGGGGTCGCTGACGCTTCGGCCGAGTTGGAAGCGGCAACCGGCGACCTCGCTGCCGCTTCGCCCGGTGCCGACGATCGCTACGCCAACGCGCTCGACCGGTGGTTGGCGCTCGGCGGCGCAGATCTCGACGCGCGTGTCGGCGGGGTGTGGTCCGAGCTCGACCTGCAGCCCCGTTTGCTCGCCCAGACGATGGACTCGCTCTCGGGCGGTGAGGCGGCGCGGGTCGGCCTGGCGGTGTTGTTGCTGGCGCAGTTCGACGTGTTCCTGCTCGATGAGCCCACCAATGATCTCGACCTCGATGGGCTGGCGATCCTCGAGCACTGGGTCACGACCCGCCAGGCCGCAGTGGTGCTGGTCAGTCATGACCGCGAGTTCCTCCGCCGCACCGTCACCCATGTGGCCGAGCTCGATGAGTTCACGCATCAGATCACCGTGTTCGCCGGCGGGTGGGAGGCGTTCGGTGTGGAACATCAGCGCCGTGTCGATCAGGCCCTGGAACGGTACGAGGAGTACGCCGAGAAGCGGTCGAACCTGCGCGGCCGCGCCCAGCGCGAACGCGAGTGGGCCACACAGGGATTGAGCAAGGCGAAGAACAAACCGTCCGATGGCGACAAGCACATCAAGTCGTTCAAGGTCAACCAGAGCGAACAGCTTGCCGGTAAGGCGGCACGAACGGACCGGGCGATGGAACGGCTCGAGGTGGTGGAGGAACCCCGCGAGGCGTGGCAACTGCGGCTCACGTTCGGGGAGGCGGCGCGTAGCGGTGATGTGGTGGTGCGGCTCAGCGACGTCGTGGTGTGCAACGGCGAGTTCGTGCTCGGCCCGGTGACGCTCACCATTGGCAGCGGCGAGCGGGTGGCCATCGTCGGTCACAACGGCAGTGGCAAATCCACCCTGCTCGACGCGATCTTGGGACGCCGCCCCGTCGATGCCGGTGAACGCTGGTTCGGTCCCGGCGTGGTCGTCGGTGAACTGGAACAGCGTCGCGGGCAGCTGTCCGGTGACGCGACGTTGCTCGAGGCGTTCATGATCGAGACCGGCCTGGCCATCCCCGATGCGCGAACACTGTTGGCGAAGTTCGGCATTGGCGCGGCCGAGGTGCACCGGCCGACGGCGTCGCTGTCACCGGGCGAGCGGACGCGCTCCGTGTTGGCGTTGCTGATGGCATCCGGTACGAACTGCCTCGTCCTCGATGAGCCCACCAACCACCTCGACCTCGCGGCGATCGAGCAACTGGAGATTGCACTCGAGGCGTTCCGCGGCACGGTGCTGCTGGTGACCCATGACCGCTCCCTGCTCGGCAACGTCCACCTCACCCGTCGGATCGGCCTCGACTCGGGTCGCCTGGTGATCGACGAGCCGGTCGCTACGTAGTGAGCCGGGTCAACTGGATACGGCGTCGATGAAGCGGCGCAGCTCGCCGGCGATGTCGGGTCCTGCGGGCTGGTAGGCGATCTCGGTCGCGCCGGCGGCGACTTGGGTGTCGACGTGAGCCCGCCAGGCTGCGGCAGTTCGGGCGTACCCGAACATCGCCAGTGTCTCGCCGGTGACAACCAACCGATCGCGTTCGTTGGCCTCGATGAGGTGGCCCTCATGCAGCGCGAGATGCTGCTCGTGAGCGGGGAACTCCTCGAGTGCTGCCAGCCAACGGTCGCCGCGGGGCAGGGTGGTGACGTCGCCGCGCAGGTGCACAGCGTGGTACGCCAGTGCACCGGCATGTCCGGCGGCAGCCATCGACCGTGCACTGCCGGGATCCTCGCCGTCGTCGAGCACGGTGCCGAACGTGAGGACTGCGCAGCGATCGAACTCGGCCGTCGGTGTGGTGACGAACACCCCATCGGCGAGCTCGTGGGCCGCAGCGTTGCCCTTCGGGCCACCGGTGCCGAGGATGAACGGAACTCGCAGCGGGCGCGCCGCGCCGAATCCGGAGGGGTGCATCATCCGAATCGGGGCCCCCTCCCAGTCGACCGTTTCGCCCGCGAGCAAACCCTGCACGGCAATCACGTACTCGCGCACGAACTTCCACGGGAGCGGCTTCTGACCGAGGGTGAGACGGCCGGTGAAACCCGACCCGATGGCCATGTTGACGCGTCCCGGGGCGAGCGCGGCGAGTGTACCGATGGCCGATGCGGTGACCATCGGATGGCGCAGCGACGGGATCGCCACGCCGGGCCCGATCTCGATGATCGACGTGCGCCGGGCGCATTCGCCGAGCATCATCCACACATCGGGGTACAACGCGGGTGAGTCGTACAGCCAGGCTCGGCGGTAGCCGAGCTCCTCGGCGATCGCCACGTGCTCGGGCGTGTCCAGTGAGGTGGCAAATGCGCACGAGATCTCGACCATCTCAGCAACGTACCGCGACCTCGGGCCGGCGCGTTCAGTCGGCGACGGGATCGAGCGTGGTGCCGTTGTATTGGCGCTGCGCAGCGTCGAGGCCGTCGCGAATCAGCACCTCGACCGCATCGGCAGCGTGCTGGATGGCGATGTCGAGCAGCACCCGCTCGCGCGGCGGCAGCTTCGACAGGACATGCCCCTTGCCGTGGTCTTTCGACTGCGGCTTGCCGATACCGATCCGCACGCGCAGGTAGTCCTGCGTGTGGAGGTGGGCGGTGATGCTGCGCAGCCCGTTGTTGCCCGCCAGGCCGCCGCCGGCCTTGACCCGGACCACGCCGGGAGCGAGGTCGAGTTCGTCATGGATGACGATCAGTTGCGTTGGTTCGGTGAGCCCGTACCGCCTCATCGTCGGGCGCACTGCAAGGCCGCTGTCGTTCATGAACGTGGTCGGGAACGCGAGCACCACCCGGTGCGAATCGATCGACGCTTCGGCGACGAGCGCCTTGTCACGCCCGCTTTTGAGCAGCACACCGGCCCGACGGGCGAGCTCATCGATGCAATCGGCACCCACGTTGTGGCGGGTGCGTTCGTACTGCCTGCCCGGATTGCCGAGGCCGACGATGAGTGTTTCGACAGTCACCGCGCGCCTACGTTCGCATCACCTCGACCTGACGGTCACTCGGGTGCGGCGTCGCTGCCTTCGGTGGGCGCGGCGCCGTCTGCAGCGGCTTCTGCTGCCGCTTCGGCGGTCGCCGCATCGGCGACAGCGAGCTCCTCGGCAAGCCGGCTGATCAGCGTGGTGACGACCGGCATGTCGGGGTCGCCGGTGGCGGTGACGCCCTTGGGCATCGGCACGTCCGACAACCGGATGATGTCGTGCGGCTGCAGGTTGGTGACGTCGATGACGAACTCGTTGGGCATGTTGTTCGGGGTGGTCAACACGTCGATGGAGTCGACCGCGGGGTCAACGATGCCGCCGGCGGCCAGTACCGCTTTGGCTTCGCCTTCGAGTCGCAACGGCACCGAGACCGTGATCTCCTCGTTCATGTTGACCTGCAGGAAATCGATGTGGCTGACGGTGCGGCGCACGGGGTGGCGCTGCAGTTCCTTGACGACGGCCGGGTAGCTCTTCCCGTCGACTTCGAGCGACAGCACGGTGTTGGCTCCGGCCGGGCCGCTGAGCGCGAGACGCAGTTCGCGGCGTTCGACGGTGACGCTGACCGGGGTCATCCCGTGGCCGTAGACCACGCCGGGAATGTGATCGGCAGCACGGAGGCGACGGGACTCCGCCGATCCGGTGGTGCGACCGGTGGTTGCGACAAGCTTGGTTTGCGACATAACAGGGCCTCGATCAACTTCGTTCCAGAACGGTTTGCGATCCTACCGGAGCCCACCCCGATCGCCCACCTGCCTGAATCGCCGGGTGTTGGCCCGCCGGGTGTTGGGCCGCCGGGTTGGGGCTCGCCAGCTCAGGCTTGGTTCTCGCCACCGAAGATGTCGCTGACGCTGGTGTCGTCGAACACCGCGTTCAACGCCGCGGCGATCAGTGGGGCGATGGACAGCACCTCGATCTTGTCGATCTGCTTCTCGGGCGGCAACGGCAGCGTGTTGGTCAGCACCACCCGCTCGATGCGCGAGTTCTTCAGCCGGTCGACGGCCGGGCCGCTGAGCACGCCATGGGTGGCCATCGCCCACACCTCGGTGGCGCCCCGTTCGAGCAAGATGTCGGCAGCCGAGCAGATCGTGCCGCCGCTGTCGATCATGTCGTCGGTGAGGATGCACAACCGGCCGTTCACATCACCGATCACTTCCTTGGCTTCGGCGACGTTCGTTGTGCCCTTGGGGCGGCGCTTGTAGATGAAGGCGAGGTCGGCACCTTTGTCGGTGAGGTGCTGGGCCATCCGCTCGGCCACCTTGATCCGGCCGGCGTCGGGCGACACGATCACCGGGTTCTCGGCGTACTTGCGGACGTAGTTCTCGAGCACGGGCATCGCAGTGAGGTGATCGACCGGCCCCTCGAAGAAACCCTGGATCTGCCCGCTGTGCAGATCGATGGACACCATCCGTTTGGCCCCGGCGGCCTTGAACAAGTCGGCGATCAGGCGGGCGGTGATCGGCTCGCGACCTTCGGCCTTGCGGTCTTGGCGGGCATAGCCGTAGAACGGGCAGACAGCGGTGATCCGCTTGGCCGAGGCGCGGTACGCGGTGTCGATCATGATCAGCTGTTCCATGATCGAGTCGTTGATGCTGCGCCCATCGCAGCCGAAATGGGTCTGCATGATGAACACGTCGGTGCCGCGGATGCTCTCGCCGAACCGGGGCCGTACCTCGCCGTTGGCGAACTCGACGAGGTTCGGGTGGCCGAGTTCGGTGTGGAGGTGGGAGGCCACTTCCTCGGCGAGCGCCGGATGGGTGCGGCCCGAATACAGCGACATTCGCTTGGTGGTGACTTTTTCCATGGCGGGCACTCCGAACAGCTCAGGCGACAGGAGCAGTGTAGAACGCGCCGGTCACGACTCTGGCAGCCACAGCGCTCCCGGGCGGCAGATGCGCAAATGGGCCCACATGGGCCCCTTCACGGATCTCGCTGTCGTCGCCGACGGTGTTCTCGACGACGCAGCCATCAGCCACCGTGCAGTCGCTCAGACGCACGTCGGGCCCGATCTCGCAATGATCGCCGACCACTGTGGCGCCGCGCAGGATCGTGCCCGGGTACAGCGTGACGTCGCGCCCAAGTTTCACGGTGACATCGAGGAAGGTCTGCCGCGGATCGAGCATCGTCACCCCGTTGAGCAACCACTGGTGGTTCGTGCGGCTGCGGAGCTCGCGTTCGACGAGGGCCAGTTGCCATCGGTCGTTCACGCCCTGGGTCTCGTCCGGTGCGGCGTCGAAGCTGCCGACACGGTGGCCCATCCCGGCCAGTACGGCGACGACGTCGGTGAGGTAGTACTCGCCTTGGGCATTGTCGGGTGAGAGGTGTCGCAGTGCGGGGCCGAGCAGGTTCCGGCGGAACGCGTACATCCCCATGTTCACTTCGCGGATCGCCTGCTCGGCCTCGCTGGCGTCGCGTTCTTCGACGATGTGCAACACCCGGCCGGCGTTGTTCTTGGTGGTGGCCCGGATGACGCGGCCGTACCCCGTGGGGTCGTCGAGGGTGCTCGTGGTGATGGTGGCGGCATCGCCACTCGACTCGTGGGCGGCAAGGAGGCGGCTGAGGGTGGCCGGGCGCAGCAACGGGGTGTCGCCTGGCAAGACGATGACGGTGGAATCGTCGTCGAGGTCGTCGCCTGGGATCACGCTCATCCCGATCATCGCGGCGTCACCGGTACCGCGCTGCACGGTCTGCTCGACGAAGGTCACGTTGGCCCAATCCGGTGCCTGCTCCTGCACCTTCTTGGTGACCCGTTCGGCACCGTGGCCGACAACGAGCACGGTGCGGTCGAGCTTGAGTTGCTCGAGCGCGTGGATGACGTGCATCACCATTGCCCGCCCGCAGATCATGTGCAGCGGCTTGGGGCGCGCCGAGCGCATACGGGATCCTTCGCCGGCGGCGAGGACGATCACGGTGACAGCCATGCCGTCTTTCTACCGCAGTCACGCCCGCCGCGCCGCTCAGGTCGGCGGGCAACGGGCAGCGTTGGCTCCGGGGAGAGGATTCGAACCCCTATACGCGGCACCAAAAACCGCTGTCCTACCATTGAACGACCCCGGACCGGGTCGGCGGACACGATACCCGCGCCGCCCCGAGGCCCACGGCGAACTTTGTTGGGCAGGTGGCGATTTGGTTCCGCGACCGGAGCCGATAGCGTTTGGCGAGTTATGGGATCACTGATCAAGAAGCGCCGCAAGAGAATGCGTAAGAAGAAGCACAAGAAGATGCTTCGCCGCACACGTCACGCCCGCCAACGCGGCAAGTGATCGAACGAGTCTGAAGTCAGCGGCCCTCGATCGGCAGTGCCGGTCGGGGGTCGCTGCGCGTCTCGGGGCGGGTCTGGGCGAAGATCACCGTGGCCTCCGGGGCCAGTGATTCCAGCGCGGCCACGTGTCCCTCGACGAACCAGGTCGCACCGCTACCGGCAAGGGTTGGCGCGCTACCGGCCAGTTCCCCGATGCGGTCGCGCCAGGCAGCGAGCTCGGGGACCACGGTGATCGCTGCTGGTTCGAGGTCGTTGGGTCCGTGGGCGGTCGGCCCGCCGAGGCGGTCCCACGCCCGGTATGCCGCCGGGGTGCTCACCTGCAGCGGGGGAATCACCAACGTGACATCGAGCGCGATGAACGGCATCGGCTCGACGATCTCGCCGATTCCACGCACACGGGCGCGACCACCGACGAGGCAGAAGGCGATGTCGGCACCGATCGCGGCGGCGCCGGCGAGGTCATCGAAACCGGCCCAACGCAACACTGCCGCTGCATCGGCCGAACCGCCGCCCAACCCGCCACCGTGGGGGATCACCTTGTGGAGGTGGACGTGAGCGCGGCGACCGGCGAGGGCGAGTGCCCGGGCCACCAGGTTCGTGGCGTCGAGCGGCATCCCCGCCGAGTAGGGCCCGTCCGCGCTCAGCACGGTGGATGCGGCGTGCTCGCTGATCGTCAGGTGGTCGGCAAGGTCGAGGGTGACCATCTCGGCGTCGATCAGGTGGAATCCGTCGGCGCGTACCCCGGTGATCCGCAACGAACGAGTCAGCTTGGCCGGGGCGTCAACGACTGTCATCGGTGTGCCCCAGAACGTTTGGTCCCGGGTTGTGGGCTGCGAGCGCCTCGGTGAGCACCCCCCATTCGGCAACGCCAAGTTCTTCGGGGCGGCGCTGCGCGTCGATGCCGGCGGCCTCGAAAACCTCCGCTGGCACGATCCCGCCGAGGGATCGACGAAGCATCTTGCGGCGCTGCCCGAAGGCCGTGCGTACCAGGTGGAACAGTTGGGCCCGGTCGGCGGTGGTCGCGGGCACGTCACGCCGGCGGATATCGGCCAGGGCCGACTCCACGTTCGGGCGGGGCACGAACACGCTCGCCGGAACCGTGCCGGCGATGCGTGCCGTGGCCCAGTAGTCGACCTTCACGCTGACCGCGCCATAGGCGGGCGAGCGGGGCGCAGCACACAGCCGCTCGGCGACTTCACGTTGCACCATCACCAGCATGCGAGTGATGCACGGGACCGCGTCGAGCAGGTCGCAGATCAGCGGTGTGGCAACGTTGTAGGGCAGGTTGGCGACCAGTGTCCACTGCGGATGGTCCTTCAGCACTGCGGCCCAATCCACATGCATC